>JBJONF010000005.1:0-59765 GCA_046051985.1 Actinomycetota bacterium | reverse complement strand
GCCAGTAGTAGCTACCTGTAGCTGCGTTATAACGATAATCGCCATTGATACCTGCGTATGAAGCGGTGATTGTGATCGTTGTGCTCGCCGCCGTTGCTGCTGCGGTGTAGCGCAAAGTTGCTAGGGCAGTATTTACATCTGCAAGATTTCCAACAAATGAGATTGTTCCAGCTGCTGTATTGAGAGCACTTTGATAACCAATTGGAAGCGTCAAGTTAGTTGTCGTAGTAATCGCCAATGTTCCTGAAGGCACTGTGGCAATAATTTGAATCTTGTCTGCATACTGTGAAAGCACTAGATCGTTAGCGTTATTTGTGTAAACAGTATTTATGACATACGCAGTATTAGCCAATACTCCAATTGGAGAAGTTGTATCTGTGTTAAAACTTGGACGTAATCCAGTGTTATCCGGTTCCCATGTCGCATACAGCGTAGTTGAGATTGAAGATGGGAATGATGAACCAGCCGGGACGCTTGTTCCATATCCATCAGCAGTTGTATTCCAGCCAACAAATCTGTATCCGGTCTTTACTAAGTTCCCAGTATTTTCAGCAACAGGATTTAATGTTGTTGCCGAACTCCATTGGATTGTGACTAAACCATTTCCACCAGTGTTATCGGCAGCTGTATTTGTGTTTGGCATTCCGCCGCGGCCCGCGTTGGATGCATAATTTGGGCTTGTTCTATCTGGATATGCAAAGTTTGCATAAACTCCATCGGGACCTTTGACTGCAGCAACAGATGTGGCCAGAGTCGTGTTTAAGAAACCAGAACCACCGCCACCGCCACCGTTGATGCCAGAAGTTGAAGTTTGGTACGCGCCACCGCCGCCACCGAAGTAACCACCGCCACCGCCACCGCCACCTTCTGCTCCGCTGATTGCACAACCGGTTCCACCAAGTAGTGAGCTGCCCGCGGTTGCACAATTATTTGAAGTTCCACCTGCGCCACCGGCTGTGTTTGTTCCTCCACGTCCACCGGCTAATGCAGAATTTGTACCTGAAGATTGACCACCATTTTGAATTGCAGAATTAGTTGATGCAGCACCACCACCGCCGGGTGTGCCAGTTGAATCAGTGCCGGGTGATCCACCACCGCCGCCGCCGGAAATTAATATTGGTGTGGTTGTTCCCGCACCAGAAAAGATACCTGAATAGCCGCCGCCACTAGAGCCTAAGTTTGCGCCGGATGCAGGACCAGCAGCTCCACCACCACCAAACTTAGTAGTGGTGTCTCTGACTAAACCGCCTTGACCAACTACTACTGTTAAAACATCACCGGCAGCTACCGTGTTTATTTTTGCCTTTGAATATCCACCTGCACCACCTGATGGATCACCGTAATATGCGACAGATCCTCCGCCACCTGCACCCCAGGCTTCAACCATAATTCCTTTGGTTGTATCAACATCACTTGGAACTGTAAATGTTTGATTTGTACCTGTGTAAGAAATAACCCGACAATTGTTAAACCCTGGATCGGTTACACATTGAGTACCAGGAATAGGTCCAAGTGTCGAAGCAGGAACAGTTCCACCTGTAGCGCCATTTGCGTTATATGTATATGTAGGTCGGAAAATCGCATAAAGCGTTGCATTACCAGTGCTTGTATAAGAACCGCCACCTGCAACTTGCGTCCCTGTTCCATTAGCGAATGTATTCCAGCCAACAAAACTTAATCCGGTCCTTGTTAATCCAGACCCAGAGTTAAGTGCAAAAGTTGCCGATGCAGAACCTTTAGTGACAACAGCTGTTGGGACTGTTCCGGTTGCGCCGTTTGCGTCATAGGTAATTGTTGAATTCCATTGTGCGTACAAAGTCGTGTCACCGCTAGGACTAAAAGTAGTTGCACCAACTGAATAAGTTGTTCCACTTCCATTCGCCGCCGTATTCCATCCGCTAAATGTGTAATTCGATTTCGCGAGTGTTCCGGAATTTGATGCAAGAGTTAGTGTTCCGCCACCAACCGAAACCGTACTATTGCTTGGAACAGTGCCACTTGTTGCAGTATTTGCATCGTAAGAAACCACATAGATCAAACCAGTCGTAAGTGCCGCTGCACCGCAATTTCCACCTGCTGTTGTAAGTGCATTACTTAATAATGCGATGTAACTAGATCCACCAGGACCACCGGCGTTGTCGCCACCACCACCGCCACTGAAGTAACCGCCTCCACCACCGCCACCTTCATCTTTTGAATCTCCACCTTGAAACGCCACACCTGCAGTTCCTGGATATCCATTAACAGAAATACCGCCTGTACCGCCCGCAGATTGTGTTCCACCGGTACCAGAGTTTCCTGAGGCCGTGGTCGGCAAACCAGATAATCCACCACCGCCAAAACCACATTGGCCGTATGCGCCACCTCCACCGCCAGCTGCAGTTGCTATCTCTGTTGCATTTGCTAATCGGATCGCAGAACGACCACCACCGGATGCAAACCAATTTGCCGTAGCACCACCATAGGAACCACCACGACCACCGCCACCATATGTTGTTGGTGTGTATTGCCCCGGATAACCACTCACTCCTGGACGAGTAGCAGATGCAACTCCACCACCACCTTGACCAACGATTACTGTTAAAACTTGTCCGGGTGTTAGTGATGAATAAGTACCTGTTGCGTATCCGCCGCCACCACCAGCTTGTATTCCGCCACCACCACCTGCACCAATCAAATAAAAGGTTGCACTGGTTACACCGGTAGGAACTGTCCAACTTTGGTCTGCACCCGTGTAGTTAAAAGTTGCAACTGTTGTTACTCCTGAAACTTTATAACTAATTCCAACGCAACCATTTCCTGCTTTAGTTGTATTGAAGTTTGATGTTCCAGGACCACCCTGACCTACCCCTGCTGCACAACTTGGGGCCGGCACACGAGACCATTGAGCAAACAAGGTTGTTGCAGCACTGATACTCATTGTTCCACCGGCTGCAACGGGTGTTCCAGTTCCGTTAGCCAAAGTGTTCCAACCCGTGAATTCAAAACCTTGATTTGTGAATCCAGTTCCATCTGGAACTGTCGTAGAAGTATTGTTTTGAAGAATCATGGCTGACTTAGTGCCGCTACCGCCATTGGAGTCAAATGAAAGTGCCGAATATCCTGCTGGAGTCGAATAGCGAACAATTACAACACCAGAACCGCCTGCGCCACCGTTATAAGAATCGGAAGGCATTTGCGATCCGCCTCCACCACGATTTCCGAGCGCTGCTACATCTCGACTTCCTGCGCCATCTCGAGCAGTACCAGTAGAGCCTCCATTGTTTCCATTTCCGCCACCGCCGTATTCCAGTGAAATGCCGGAGATATTGGATGTAACTCCTGCGCCTGGATTTTGAGCGCTTCCTGCAGCACCTGCTCCTGCGCCGCCATTTCCCCAAGTCCCACCGGCACCATTGCCACCAGCTCTTCCATTTCCACTGACGCCACCAGCTGCGGTTGAATTAATTGCACTTTTTCCCCCTCTTGCAGTCATGGTTCCAAATACCGACGGCGAACCACTGCGCAAATCGAAATTAACTCCCGTATAGTTAGTGGAGTAATTTGATTTTATTCCACCTTCTCCAACACCGACTGACATATTTGTACTAGGTGTTAATGTAAAAGTTTGGTCTTCTAGAACTTCTCCACCACCACCACCTGCACCAAACCAACTTCCTGAAATACCGCCGCCGCCTGAACCGCCGCCACCAACGACCAATACCCGCGCAGATGTAACTCCCGCTGGAGATAACCAAACACATATCCCAGTTTGCGAGAATGTTAAAACCGTATCTGTACCGACGATTGTTGAAGTTGGCGAACATGTGACCGGAGTTGCATAACGAACTATGACGACACCTGATCCACCAGTTCCACCGCCAGCAACTCCATTATCGCCACCACCACCGCCGCCAGTATTTGCAGCACCATTTCCTTTTACATTTGTATTGTAAGTAGCAGGAACTCCACCGCCGCCAGTTGCGGTTCCATATACAGGTGCGGATATGAAGCCCATTGATGCGCCACCACCGCCATACTGCGTTGATGTTCCAGTGATATCAGAAGTGACACCAGCGCCACCATTTCTGCCAGCACCATTAGCGCTAGAACCACCACCACCACCACCCTCTGTTGCTCCACCAGATGCATTTGTGCCAGTGCCACCTGTTTTTAAACTTCCACTAGTTCCGCCAACTCTTGTAGTTCGATCAGCCGTCGAAGAACCACCTCTTGCAGTTGTGGAACCAAAACTAGAACTTGAGCCGTTATTAGCTGATATTGAATTTGTGTTGTAATTTGTTGCAGCACCACCTGCTCCAACTGTCACACTTATAGTTGATCCCGGAGATACAGAAATTGTCGCGTCAAGAACTTCACCACCGCCACCACCGTTACCGAAATAAAATGTTGTATAGCCGCCGCCGCCTGCGCCCCCTGCGCCAACTACTAAACTTCTAACTGAAAATACGCCTTCAGGAACCGTCCAATAACAGTTTCCAGTTGTACTGAAAGTTACAACCGTGTCTGCACCTAAAGTTGTTGATGTTGGAACACATGCGATTCCATAACGAATAATCACGACACCGTTAGCACCAGCACTCGCATTACCTGCAATACCTGACAGTGCACCTGCACCACCATTTCCACCTGAACCAGCGATAGTTCTAGCTGCACCGTTTGCACCTGTAGCGCCTGATGCGCCTCCCGCTGCACCACCAGCTCCACCGGGACTGTAAGTGATTGACGAATCTGTAATTGAATTTGCAGTACCTGTACCCGCTGTTCCTACGCCTGTATTTGCACCCGCGCCGGTATCGCCACCACCGCCTGCACCAATTGTTTTCTTTGTTGTACAACTTGCAAGATTTCCCCCAGATTTTGCTGAACCGCTTGCGCCACCAAATCCGGGAAGACCATCAACATAAAAGAAAGTTGATGCATTGGCTGCAGGGTTGCACTTATTTGTTCCTGAGTCGGTTGAAGAAGTATTTAAAAGCCGAGAAGCTCCGCCGCCGCCGATTCCACCAGATGAAGAAATTGAAAACGCAGAAGATGCACCACCATTAGAGCCATTAAATCCAGCCCAATTTGTGTTTCCATTCATTCCGCCCGCGCCGCCTGCGCCGCCTGCGCCAACTGAAATTGTTGTTACTGATCCAGGAGTTACTGAAAGAGAAGTTGAATGAGTTACCTGACCAGCACCGCCACCACCGCCACCAGAGCCTCCGCCTTCTGCAGAGTTAGCATTTCCTCCACCACCACCGCCACCGCCAGCCCCAACAACTAAAACTCGAACAGATGTAACACCGACAGGAACTTCCCAATCACAACTTCCAACAGTTGCAAAGGTGAGGATCGTTTCGCCATTAGACGCCGTCGTAGAAGTTGGAACGCAAGCTGCTGCATTTGCCGGAACAGGAATGGAAACAAAAAAACTAGTCAGCAGAATCGCTGAAATAATTGATGCGATCTTTGGGTGCACGGCAACCACTTTTGAGCGCAACAAACCAAAGGACATCTTTACCTCTTTACTAGAGTAAATAGGAGAGGCATTAAGCGTAAAAGTGGGGTGAGGAAGCGGTCTACCAAAACAAGCATTTGGGGTGATGATCACCCGTAAAGATCACCTAGAAAGGGTGACAAAAAGAAGAAAAGCCCCCGGTGTGAAAGGCACCGAGAGCTTAACTTGTGCGCGCGAAGGGATTCGAACCCCTAACCTTCTGATCCGTAGTCAGATGCTCTATCCGTTGAGCTACGCACGCTTATTTACTTGTGAAGTGCAATAGTACCCGCTTTTTATTCATCGCCCAAATGCGCATAAACCCTTATAAATCAAGCGTATTTGGAGGCAAAACAAAGGGCGCCCGAATTACCGGACGCCCTTTGTTTACTTGCTTAACTATTAGCCAACTTTTTTAATGCGGCCATCTGCTGCAGGAACCTGAGTTACCTTTTTCGCAGCCATGTCTGCCTTAAGTGCATCTACAAATAGATCTAGTAGTGCGCCTTGTACCTTGGCTTGTGATGGTGAGAATACGTTTGCATATCCGTCACCACCATAAATTAGGAAGTCAAGGGTTGTAAGTGTGTACTCCTTTGAATCCTTGGCAATCGCAGTTCCGTCTAGCTTTGTAACTTCGACGATACGTGAACCGATTGGCTTAGATGCATCAAATGAGTACTTGAATCCGGATACCTGTGGGAAGCGACCATCACCTGGATAGTTACCACCGACGCCGTTTTCAAGTGCCTTCCAAAGGTTTGCACCTGTTACAACTGTTGTTGCAAGCTGGTTACCAAATGGGAACACAGTGAACGCATCACCAAGTGTTACATCTAGTGGGCCAGTACCTGTGCGAACAAGACCAGTTGCTGCTGGTACATACGTTCTTGCAGGGAATGTATCGCGGATACCGCCACCATTCTGGATTGCAAAATCAGTCTTGTACTTAGCACGCATCAAATCTGCAATGTAGTTACCCATTGGAGTTTCACCTGAACGCTCTACAGCTGGTGATCCACCGCGTGGGAATGTTCCTGAAACTTGACCGATCTTTACATCAAGCTTTGCAGATAGCTGATCCTTGTACTTCTTAACCATTGCAGCTGCTGTTACATCTTGTGTTGTAACTGTTGAAACAACACCTGTGTTGATTGTTGGGGCTGCAGCGCGCAATACGTGCTGAATTGATTGACCAACAACTTTTCCACCACGCATACAGATCTGTGTGCGTGTGTACTCAACACCCGCGTTACGAACCTGTCCTAAAACAACTGGTGATGTGCGAACAGTTCCTGGAATTACAGTTGCAAATGTCTGGTGGCTGTGGCCACCGTAGATTGCAGCTGCACCCTTGATCTGTGAAGCAAGTGTGTTGAATAGACCCTTTGCAGTTCCATCTGCGTTTTCCAACCATCCTTGGTGAAGACCAGCAATGACGATGTCTGCTCCTGCTGCCTTAGCCTCGGCGATTGCAGCATTTATGCCAGCTACGCCTGGATTGATAACGATGGTCTTTTTCGCACCTGATGCATCCTTGTAATCAAGGTTGCCAGGGAATACTTGCTCGATTGTTTCTGGGGTATTTGAACCGACGATGCCGATCTTTACTCCGCCACGCTCGATGATTGTGTAGTTCTTAGCCTGCTTTGAGCCTGACTTAAGCGCATCTAGAGCACCTGCGCTGTAGTTAGAAACTACCCACTGGAAATCTGATGCACCAATAATCTTGTTTACGTGATCGATATTGCGATCATGCTCGTGGTTTCCGAAGATTGAAACATCAAGCTTTGCAAGATTTAGCGCTTCAATTGTTGGAAGCTCTTCAAACTCTGTCGAGATTGGTGGAGCTGCACCAATGTTGTCACCTGATGAAATTGCAACAGTTGCAGCATTTGCTGTGCGATCTGCTGCCCAGTTGCTTGCTAGAAGTGGAGCACCGAAAGATCCGCCAACTTCAATTGCACCGTGAAGATCGCTCAGTTGTAGAACTTGAACAGCCTTGTTAACTGAACTTGCAACTGTGGCAAGTTGTGCAGCCGTGTAGCTCTTGTTAGATGCTGCTGGCTTTGAGAAACCGTATGCGTTTACTGCTTGTACAACTGGGGTACCTGCTGGTTGTCCAACTACGACTGGCATAGTTACAACAGAATTGTTTCCGATTGGAACAAAGATTGGGCATGAGCCCGCACCTGCTGAAACAACGTGGCCGGTTACTCCTGGAGCAACACTTGCACCTGGAGTCCACTTAACTACAACACCTTTGGCGCTTAGATAAGAGGTGACATTTGTCGGAGCGTTCGGCAAAGAGAAAGTATTTGCCTGCGCTGAAGGAACTAGTAATGAAACTAGTAACGATGTAGCTAGAGCTAGCGAGCCCCAGCTAAAGATTTTGCGTGATGAGAGGGTTTTGTTCATAAGCGCATCCTAATGAAGCAAAGAATTCGCCTTGTACATTTTCAGGTTACGAAACGGTTGCGCCTTAGTGAATGTCGTTACAGACCGGCGTGCTTGAGTAACTCAGCCCGCTTCACACTCTTAACCCGAGGTTTACCCTTTGGTTCACCGGCGGCAACTTCGGCTTCGTTGATCTTTTGCCAATGCCCTTGCGAAACAACAACTTGGTGGGTCAATAATTCTGAAATATCACCCGCGTTTTTTGGACTCTTTAGATCTGACACCAAAAGTTCAATAACCGCTGCTGCATCTGACTTATTAGTGCCAATGACACCCGATGGTCCACGTTTTGCCCAACCAACAACGTACATATTCTCTGTTACGCGCCCATTTGTGTTTACAACTTTTCCATCTTCATATGGGACGCCAGCAATACCTTCGGCTTGATAGCCAATTGCGGTAATAACAAGCCCGCACTTAACAGTTACATCACCGTTAGGAGTTGAGTACACAACACCTTCTACGCGATCAGTTCCCAGAATCTCTTTTGGTGTGTGTTGGAACAAAAACTCCATAGTGCGTTCATGTTCACTCTTTGGATTTTCTGCAATCAAAAGCATTGCATCTAAATTACTTTTTACATCTTTTTCAGGCTCAGAACCTGCACGAACAATTGCAGCTTCAATATCTGCTTTGCGCATAACAACATTTGTATGTTCTAACTTTGGAAGTTCACGTAATTCTGGTGGAGTAAAAGCTGCGTGCTCTGGCCCGCGACGAGCGCTGATGTAAACCTTGCGAATATTGCTCTTCTTAAATGCATCAATTGCATGATCAGCGGTGTCGGTTGGATCCAGTTCGCTCGGTTCCAGTGCCAACATGCGGGCAACATCCATCGCAACATTTCCAGCACCAATTACAACTGCAGTGTCTGCATCTAACGGAGTATTCACCCCAACAAAATCAGGATGAGCGTTATACCAAGGAACAAAAACCGCTGCAGATAAGGATCCACGCAGATCTTCACCTGGAATCCCAAGCTTCTTTCCAAGTGAAGAGCCTGTAGCAATAATTACCGCGTCATACTTTTCCTGCAGCTGGGCAACAGTTACGTCATCGCCGATCTCAATATTGGCAAATAACCTAAAGTTTTCGTTGGCGGCGATCTTTTCAAATACCTTTGAAACGGTTTTTATCTTTGGATGATCTGGTGCGACACCACTTCGGACCAATCCCCAAGGTGTTGGTAGGCGTTCAATCATGTCGATTGAAAAATCTTGTTCATCATTGGCAAGATTTTGTAGTGCTTGAGCAGCAAAATAACCAGCAGGACCTGCACCTACTATGGCTACTTTAAAGTTTCTCACGGGTCAATCTTAAGCGCATACGTAGTCACCGACCAATTACGAAAGAGATTGAGTTACGGAAGCTAAATTTCTTGAAGGGAGGCTTGAGAACAAATAGAAGTCGCATCACGGGAGCCCAGGCACCAAAGACGCGGGAGAAAATTTGAGATCTAACAATTGCATCCTGTTTTGTATCTCGAAAACTTCCAGAACTCTCTGTTGGATGAATTGCAAGAACAATAGGAAGATAATGGCCCTTTAGGCCAGCGCGAAGAGCATCCGCGATAAAGATGTACTCATCACCAAGATAATTTGGGGCACCTGCTCCAAAATTTTCATCAAATCGAATAGCAGCTTTTTTAATGTCCTCGACGCGAATTATCATCTCGTAGGTGGCAGCTTTTGCAGAATTAGTCAGTTTTAGGGGATGTTCCTGCTTTGGATACCGCTTGCGTAGGGTCCCTGTCTGATCAATTGCTTGCAATAGAAGTATTGAAATATCTCTATTTGACTCTAAATAAGAGATAGCTGCATTGATGGACTCTTCTTTAAATTCAATATCGTCGTCACCAAAGAGAAGATATTCGGTCTGTGTATTCTCAATTACCGCGTTTCTGCTCTTAGCTACACCTTTGCTCTTAAGTTCAATCGCTGTGATTGCTTTGGGTGCAGCCGAGAAAGTTTCATTATTCGGATTCTGAATGACAACTAAGGCCTGAAATGAATCGAGATACTTGATTCCGGAAACTCTCTGCGCAAGGGCGGAGTAACCAATTGTAAGCAACTCGCGCTTACTCACTATGTGTAAGCGCCCTTGCAAATCGCATGAGTCCATTTGAAATATTAGAAAGGTTTGAATTTTGCATGCGCAGACCAAAGAAGATAACTATTGTGTCGGATTTACTGATATCCCCGTTATAGCTCAAATAGATCAGAGCGCCTAAAAGAATCAGCATGATCGAACCAGAAATAAGAATTCCTTTTTCTCCAGATTTTATTCTGGTGCCAATTCTTACAACATTTGCAACTGGATTCTTATCCCTTTTGGCCTGTACAAAGCCTCTTTGCGCTTCGATCTGACCTTTAAATAGTCGACCATAGATATGGAATATGCAAACCACCATAACAATATTAAGAAGCCCAAAGCCCCAATTGAGATAAGTAAAGAAGACGATGATTACAAACAACTGGGTGAATGCACTGAGTAAAGATGTCAGTTCAAATGCCAGTGACCAGCGCCAATTTTCACGAGCGCCCTTAACATCAGAATTTGATTCTTTGAATGCTTTTTCAAAGACATTGACGCGATAGATACGTTGTAAAAAATGACCAGCTCTGGTTGCACCAAAGAACAAGAAGAACCCAGCGATAAAGACAGCCAGTTTAGTCTGGCTCATCGCGTTTTCATTAAGAATGATTCCAGTAAATAGCTTTGCTACTGCTAATTCAGATACAGAAATGAATGCTGCAATCAAAACCAAACTAATCAAAATCAATTTGTATTTTCTGGTTGTAAATAGATTATGGAATGCAACCGTTAGTTCGCGAGCAATTACGACCATGGCTTAATTATTCCTTAGCTTTGATGAAGTCACGATCGACACAATGTGGCCAACGGTCACAAAGAGCGCAATTCCTAGGGCGATGGTCAATGAGCCTTGGATGCTCCCGAATAACGCGATAAAGATGGTGAATTCCACAGAATGAAAGATTCGTTGGGCAGGTATGTAATTGAAGATTTTTCTCAAGGTACGAATTACGCCTTTAACTGGCAAATTTGCACCTTTTTGATCTTGAATCTTTCCTAAACCAGAGAACGCTCGCGCGACATGTACCGCGTCATTAAAAGCTTTATTTAGAATAACAAGGATCGCTAGCAGGGCTCCAAGGTAGGGATAAATGGAACTGTCTACAGATTTCTCTGGAAACCCAGCTAATCGCAATCCAAAGCACAGCGGAATAAGCGATTCTGCAAAGTAATGCCCTAATTTATCTAAGAAGATTCCCATGGGAGACTTGGTATCTCTCCAACGCGCTACTTCTCCATCACAGCAATCAATGAGCATCTGTAGTTGGCTCAGAAATAATGCAAGTGCAATGCCAACCCAACCTTGAATTAAGAGTGCTGGACCGATAGATGCTCCAACAACAATCATCAACCACGTAACTCCGTTGGCCGATATTGATGTGCGTAAAAGAATGCGAGTTAGATATGGAGATAGTTTTCTTTGGTACAGATCTGCAATCCAGTGTTCGGATGTAGATCTACCTGTCACCGAAACAGGCTGGGATATTTCACGAATCTGGGCAATTGTTGGACGTATTGGTCTGTCGGACATTTACTTAACCGTAACTTTTCGACTAGCTACCCACTGAACAGATGAGATTACAAAGAAGAGAACGGCAAAGTAATACAAGAGTGGTTGAAGCGAGATTCCGAAGTACACGAAAATAGAAACTACAAGCAAGCGTCCTGCGATGAAACCACCCACAAACGAAAGCCATTTTGGCTTAGCTTCGGATTGAAGCGCACGATACATATTGTCATAGTGATTAAATAGGATCGCAAAGAGCAGTAAGAATAAGAGTGAGCGATCTAAGTCAGTAGTGATTGCAAGTGCGATATAGAAAGCACCTTCAAGTAGACGCAGAATTGATGGCTGCAACCAATCAAATCGATTCTCTGAATTTTTGTATCTGAAAGTATCTAATTGATCATCGATCAGTTGCTTATTTACACGCAATTTTGGCCAGGTAAGTGTTTTGCTAACGCGACCACGGAAAACCAAGGCGATTGAAATAAGGGCCAAAATAGGCATTATTGTGAAGGTAAAAGCTGCGCCGCCAATAACTGAAGAGGCACTGATTACAAGCCAGCGCTCACCGATCGGGAATTGGACTGCTTTCTTTGACCAGTATTCCAAGCGTGATTTCTTTTCTTTTTCAATGTTGATATAGCCATCATTTTTAACTTCAAAATCTAAAGGTTCCAGCTTTGAGTCTCTAATCTTGTTTATACGGGCAAAATTGTAATCAGAGATATGTCTAAATGTTTGAAAGAGCATCATTCCTATTGCTGGTATCCAGAGATCTCTTCCATCCTTTGCAGCACCATAAGCCAGTGCAAAAAAGACTAAATACTCTTTGATTCGATCTGTGATTGCATCAAGCCAAGCGCCCAATTGTGAAAATTGACGTGTGTATCGGGCAAGTTCGCCATCAACGCAATCGATGATGATGCTCAGTTGCAGCAATACTGCTCCAGCAAAAATTGACCAGAATGTACCGAGACTAAATTGGTAGGCGGAATAAAGTCCAACACCAAAGGAAATAAGGGTGACCTGATTTGGAGTCATCTTTAAGCGCACTGCTGCCCAAGTAAATAGCTTTGAAAACTTGCGTAGGAAAAAGACTGAGAAAAAACCATCATTGGCACGATTAGCTAACTTAAGACGTAGTCGAGCATCGTTCAATAACGCGATCTCGCGCTTGGTCGTTTCTCTTGCTGCAGAATCAGTTGAGCGAATAAACGGAGCTCCAGCAACTTCGGCGGGATCTATAACAAGGGCTGCTCTTACTAGCGCTACAAGAACTAGATCGATCGCATTGCCAGAATGTTTTGTATCTTTGACTTTACGGAGAACTTCAAGAATTTCAACTCTTTGGCTCTGCGACAATCGGATGATTCCTAAGAAAGTATGGTTTCCGTAGCCGACTTCATGAAAGTCCGATGATGCTCCAGTGATTCGACCTTGGGTTACTCGAGTTAGACCGCCATTTGTTTTTGCAACAAGGGCGGTTGTGACGGTCCGCGGATAATCAGTTAGTAATTCAAGATGTGGTTGGGTTACAACCGAACATTCATCAATAAGTAAGAGGTCTTTATCACTTGATTCAAAAGCTGCAAGGATTTCTACAATCTTGGTGCCCGCATGAACATCGAAAGTGCCAAGATTTCCTGTCATAAGCGGTAATCTATCGTGCTTAAGCGGGATATTCGCTCAAAGATAGGTCGAGAAGGTAGAGATGGCGATTCAAGTTGTAATTCTGGCAGCCGGTATGGGCACGCGATTAGGAAAACCTTGGCCAAAGCCACTCACCGTCTTATCTGACGGTCGTTCGATCATGCAGCAGCAGATGGAAAATGTCTCAGAAGTATTTGGAGACAAGGCACGCGTTACGGTTGTAGTTGGGTTTAAGTTGGAAATGATTATTGAAGCTCATCCAAATGCTTCATTTGTTTACAATGAAGTTTACGATCAAACAAACACATCAAAGAGTTTATTAAAGGCACTTATCGCAAGCCAGGAATCTGGAGTCTTGTGGCTAAATGGTGATGTTGTATTTGATGCAAAAGTTCTTGAACGAGTTGCTTCTCGTATTGAATCCGAAAAATCTTTTGTCTGTGTAAATACTTCAGCAACCGCTGAAGAAGAAGTTAAATACACAGTCGATGACAAGGGATTTATCAACGAACTTTCCAAAACTGTTCAGAATGCACTTGGCGAGGCGGTAGGAATCAACTTCATTTCAACACACGATAAGGCAAGTGTTATTACACAACTGGCAGCATGTGGTGATCAGGATTATTTCGAGCGCGGACTTGAACTAGCCATCGAGAAAAATGGCATTCAATTGGAGCCTGTCGATATCTCTGATCTCTTCGCAGTTGAAGTGGACTTTCAAGCAGATCTTGATAGAGCAAACGCTGGTCTTAAGTAACTAGTTAGAAATTTAACTCGTTCGCTAGATCAATTTCGGTTTTTTGATGTGGATAAAGCGCTTGGCCGGGATAAGCGTCAGTGTGCGAAAAGGGATCATCCAGTTTGTGAACTCCCGATAGTTGCTGAAGAACAAATAGCCCACAAAATGGTGAGTACACCGCGTTGTAACCACCTTCGTGTGCGATAACCAAACGATTCTTCGCAGTATCTGCTGCAGACTCCATCAGTATCTCTGTCATCTGTGCATACCCTTTTGCGGTCACCATCATTCTGCCAAGTGGGTCATAGACCGATGAATCAAAACCTGAAGCTACTGCAATCAAATCTGGCTTGAATTTTTTAAGTGCCGGCCTAATAACTGTTTCAAAGGCATAGACATAACCACCATTTCCGGTACCTGCAGGAAGCGGAATGTTGATGTTTGTGCCAACTCCACGCTCTTCCCGCATACCTGAATTTCTTGGATATAAACGGTCTTGATGAAGAGAAATCGTTAGAACATCTGGATCGTCAAAGAAAATATCTTGTGTGCCATTTCCGTGATGAACATCCCAGTCAACCACTGCAATTCTGATTCCTGGGTTTTCCTTCTTTGCAACAGCAATTGCAACTCCTAGATTCGAAAATAGGCAGTAACCCATTCCACCGGCACGAACTGCATGGTGGCCAGGTGGGCGCACTAATGCATATCCATTATCAATGTGGCCCGCTAATGCATCCTGAATCATTTGTGTAACCGAACCGACGCCGAGTGTTCCAACTTCATATCCACCTTTAGCTAAAGGTGTTTCACCGTCACCTGCATCGCCACCAGTTTCTTGTTCACTAACTTTTTTTAGCCGGTCTAGATACTCCTGAGGGTGCACTAATAGAAGTTCTTCAGTTGTTGCATGACGTGCAGTACGACGATCTAGATGATCGACTAAACCCGAGACAACAATTAATTCGTGTATGCGACGCTTTGTTTCAGCGTTCTCATAATTAACAAATGGCTGCAATCCGCGAGCGGGATCCGAAGGAAAGAAACCTGTGTTAGTGCCAGTGTCATGCCAACCAAAAAGCTCGTGATAGATATATCCGGTGCGCAAAGAATTCATGCGCAAGGGTTGCAGAGTTCTAGATAAATTGGAACATCATTGAAGTGCGGAGACGAGGAGATTTGAACTCCTGAAGGGTTTAACCCCTTACCTCGTTAGCAGTGAGGCGCACTCGACCGGGCTATGCGACGTCTCCTTGTTACAGCTGTAGTTTAGCGCAACCCTTTGGCCTCACCAGCCCTGGCTTGTAGGCTAGATATATGGAGAATTCAGATAAAGCGTTAAATACCGGTGCAAAGCGCGTCTATGACGTAGCCCCTTCAGAAATGTTTGGCGAGTTTATGAAAACTGGTTGGGCGCCAACACCTTTAACTGGAATCGTCCAAGATGAGGTCATCACTCATTGTGTTCGTCGTCGGGCAGAACTTTCTGAAGCATTTACTGGTCTTCGTTTAGTTCTTCCAAGTGGTGGACCAAAGCAACGCAGCAATGACACAGATTATTTGTATCGCCCGCATACAGCTTTTGCTTACTACACAGGTGTCCAAGGTGTTGAAGCTAATCCAGATTCTGTTCTTGTCATGGATCCAGCCGATGGCGGGCATAATCCAATTTTGTTTATTAATCCTCGTTCTACCCGCGACACATCTGCTTTCTACACTGATGCAAAAAATGGTGAGCTATGGGTTGGCCGTCGCTTTACAACTGGTGAAGCAGCAGAGCGTTATGGAATTGAAGTCCGTGAAATTGCAGAGCTTGAAAAGTTTTTAAAGGGCAAGAAAGCTGCAGCCCTTCGTGGCTTTGACGGAATTGTCGATGCAACCGTCAAAGAGCATGCGCGCGATGCTGAACTGGTTGAATTCGTTTCAGTTGCTCGACTTATTAAAGATCAATATGAAATTGATGAAATGCAAAAGGCAGTAGATGCCACACACCGCGGTTTTAGTGATGTGATTCGCGCGTTGCCGGCAGCGGTTGCAACACCACGTGGTGAGCGAGTTGTTGAAGCAGCATTCTTTGGACGCGCACGTATTGAAGGCAACGATCTTGGTTACAACACCATCGCAGCTTCTGGTTCACATGCATGCGTACTGCACTGGAATCGTAATGATGGAGCGGTAAACAACGGCGACCTGTTGCTACTTGATGCTGGTGTTGAAGTTGATTCTTATTACACCGCAGATATCACCAGAACTTTGCCGATTAATGGAAAGTTCACACCTGCTCAACGTGCGCTCTACATGCTGGTTTATGAGGCGCAAAAGGCTGGAATTGCTGCGGTTAAACCTGGTGAAAAATTCTTGGCTATTAACAAAGCAAGCCACACAGTTTTGGCACAAGGTTTAATTGATATGGGAATTCTGACAATGAGTCTGGATGAAATTATGGATCCAGCGGTTGGATTACATAAGCGCTGGACCTTGCACGGTGTTAGCCACATGCTTGGTATGGATGTTCATGACTGCGCCCACGCGCGAGCAGAGCAGTACCGCGACGGAATTCTTGAAGTAGGAATGTGTTTAACTGTTGAACCTGGTTTATATATCCAGCCTGATGATGAACTATTTCCTGCTGAATACCGCGGAATCGGTATCCGCATTGAAGATGATGTCGTTGTTACTGAAGATGGTTGCTTAAACTTGAGCGAGCATATTCCGCATCATCCAGATGAGATTGAAGCGTGGATGGCTTCACTGCGCTAACTGGATTCCAATCCACGCAGCTAGTAATCCAAATCCAAGTGACATTACAAGGTTGATGGCTGCTTCTTTGTGGCGCTTTAATTCATAAGCTAAGTAAATATCCAGCATAAAGGTTGACCAGGTTGTAAAGGCACCTGCAAAACCAATAGCAAAAAGGTCAAAGCCTGCTTCGACTCTTCCATAAGTTAGGCCTAGAAGAAATGAACCGAGAATATTTACGGCAAAGATTCCGTATGGCTTGGCCGTGTAGGTGCGAATCTTTTGATCGACGACAAAGCGCATTGGACCACCAATTGCAGCTCCCAGAACAATAAGTGCCATCTTCATGAGCGAACCGGAATCACTTTACGGGCTATGGGCAGAACGACAATCACAGCAATTAAAGAAAAGAAGATGTTTTGTGCAAGAAATAACATTCCACCTTCAATTGGTTCCAGAGAATGAGCGGTAACTGCAGAAAAAGTAGTAAATCCTGCGCAGAAGCCAGGCAGCAAAAGTAAGCGTAACTGGCTGATTCCACGGCGTTCCATCAAGACCAACAGTGCAGAAGCTAAGGCAACTCCAGCAACATTTGCAATCAATGTTCCTTGGCGATCATCGGGAAAAATTGCGCCGATTCCGTAACGTGCCAAAGTGCCGGCGACACCGCCGAGAGAAACTAGAACTAAGGAGTTCAGTTCGGCAACTTTCTCTTATTAATACTTGTAACAACACTCGTAACAAGGGAGATAACAATGGCGGCAAAGACTGCAGACCAAAAACTGTTGACCTCTAGTTTGTCGCTCCATCGTGCAACCAGCATCAAGATCGCAGCGTTAACGACGACAAGGAATAATCCCAAAGTCAAAATTACTGCAGGAAGTGTTAGTAATTTAAGTAGGGATCCAAGAGTGGCGTTGAGTAAACCAAATAAGAGGGCAACCCACAAATAAGTTGTAAATCCGCCTTGAACATCGATTCCTGGAATCAAAGCAGTTGCTACCCAAAAAGATAGAGCAAGTGCACCCCAGCGAACCAATAACTTCATAAAGAAATTATAGGCCCTCGCGCTTGCGAATCTTTGATCCTAGCCAACGAACTGGATCGTATTTGATATCTGCAACGCGCTCCTTCATAGGAATGATTGCATTGTCAGTGATCTTGATGTGCTCAGGGCACACTTCAGTACAGCACTTGGTGATGTTACACATTCCAAGCCCGTGCTCTTCTTGAGCTGTCTTCTTGCGGTTCTTCAAAGTATCCAATGGGTGCATGTCTAGCTCTGCGATACGAATAAAGAATCGAGGACCAGCAAATGACTTCTTGTTCTCTTCGTGGTCGCGCACAACGTGACACACATCTTGGCAAAGGAAACATTCAATGCACTTACGGAACTCTTGTGAGCGTTCTACATCGATCTGCTCCATGCGAGCTTCACCTGGTGCTAGATCCTTAGGGTGCTCATAAGCAGGGATTTCCATTGCTTTTTTGTAGTTAAAAGAAACATCTGTAACAAGGTCTTTAATGATTGGGAATGCGCGAAGTGGTGTAACAGTGATTGTTTCTTCTTCGCCAAATGATGCAACCTGTGTCATACAAGCAAGACGTGGCTTTCCGTTGATCTCCATTGAACAAGATCCACACTTACCAGCCTTACAGTTCCAACGAACAGCAAGGTCACCCATTTGTGTTGCTTGAACGCGGTGAATTACATCCAGGACTACTTCACCTTCGTTGGCTTCTACAACAACATCTTTTAGACCGCCATCAGTTGAATCTCCACGCCAAATGCGAAGTTTAATATTGCGCGCCATTAGTTGGAACCGCCTTTCGAAACTTCTCCCGGTGTCATGTATTTCTCCAGCTCGTGAATATCAAAGAGATCAAATAGTTCCTTTGGCATCGGAGGCAATGATTGCTTGCGAATATTTACCTTCTCGCCATCAAATGATGAGATGTGGTTAATCTGACGCCACTTGTTATCCATACCTGGGAAATCATCGCGTGTGTGTCCACCACGTGATTCTTCGCGAGAATCAGCGGACTTTGCTGTTGATTCTGCAACTAACAACATGTTGTCTAGATCAAAAGCTAGGTGGAAACCTGGGTTGAACTTACGTCCACCAGCAACTGCAACATTTGCACTGCGCTTTCTAATATCAGCGATCTTTGCGATCGCATCCTTTAGTTCGGCACCTGTACGAATGATTCCAACAAGGTTATGCGTAACTTCTTGAAGCTCTGCGTGTAGTGAGTAAGAGTTTTCTCCACCTTGGCGATCAAATGGTGCTTGAATCTTGGCTGCTGCTGCGTGAATAGTTTCATCACTTACTGGATTTGCGCTGTTGTTCTTGAGGTATGCAACTGCGCCCATTCCGGCACGACGTCCAAATACCAAAAGATCTGACAATGAGTTTCCACCAAGACGGTTTGAACCATGCATTCCACCAGCAACTTCACCAGCGGCGAACAAGCCTGGAACGCCTACTGCAGCTGCAGTATCTGGCTCTACTTCAACGCCACCCATTACGTAGTGACAGGTTGGGCCAACTTCCATTGGCTCCTTTGTGATGTCTACGCCAGCAAGTTCATAGAACTGGTGCCACATAGATGGAAGACGCTTCTTAATTAATTCTGCAGGTAAACGCTTTGAAACATCTAGGAATACTCCACCATGTTCAGTTCCGCGTCCTGCTTTAACTTCGCTGTTGATTGCGCGTGCAACCTCATCGCGTGGAAGTAGCTCTGGCGGACGACGGTTATTGTCCTGATCTTCGTACCAACGATCTGCTTCTGCTTCGTTGTCTGCGTACTTATCCTTGAAAACATCTGGGATGTACTTGAACATGAAACGCTCGCCAAGGTTATTTGTAAGAACTCCACCTTCACCGCGAACAGATTCAGTTACCAAAATTCCACGAACAGATGGTGGCCACACCATTCCTGTTGGGTGGAACTGTAAGAACTCCATATCAACCAGGTTTGCACCAGCCTTCAATGCAAGTGCATGTCCGTCGCCAGTACCTTCCCATGAGTTAGAAGTAATCTTGAAAGTTTTTCCAACTCCACCAGTTGCAATTACAACCGCAGGTGCTTCAAACAAAACTTCTTCGCCACTTTCACGCCAGTAACCATATGCACCAGCAATCTTGCCACCCTCTTTGAGAATATCGGTGATTGTTAGCTCTGCGAAAACTTTAATTCCGCTTTCCATATCGCCAGTGTCACGGCCATCTTTTTGCTGCAATGCAACAATCTTCTGCTGCATCGTGCGAATAAGTTCTAGGCCTGTGCGGTCACCAACGTGTGCAAGGCGTGGATATTCGTGTCCACCAAAGTTACGTTGTGAAATTGTTCCTTCTTTGGTGCGATCAAAAAGAGCGCCCCATACTTCAAGTTCCCAGATGCGATCTGGTGACTCCTTGGCGTGAAGTTCTGCCATACGGAAGTGGTTAAGGAATTTTCCACCTCGCATTGTGTCGCGGAAGTGAACCATCCAATTATCTTTGTCATTGACGTTACCCATTGATGCTGCAGCGCCGCCTTCAGCCATAACGGTATGGGCCTTGCCGAATAGGGATTTACAGATGATCGCTACACGCAGACCTGCTTCGCGTGCTTCTACAGCTGCACGTAATCCAGCGCCACCGGCACCAATTACCAGGACATCGTATTTATGGCGTTCTAGTGTCATAGTCGATTTTCCTTTTAGAAGAAGTAGAAGTTAGTCCATGCGCCAGTTGCAACTTGGCGAACATAGATATCGGCGAATGCAACAGCTGCAAGTGAGAACCACGCAAAACGTTGATGTGAATGGTTTAGTACTGAAACCCAAGACCACAACTTGTAACGAACTGGGTGCTTTGAGAAATTCTTTAAGCGTCCACCAATTGTGTGGCGGCAGGTGTGACATGACATCGAGTACAACCACAACATCGCAGCGCTAAGTGTTAGGACAAGTGAACCAACGCTCATGTGGCCCCATTCTCCGGCAGCATTTCTGTAAGAAATTACTGCGTCATAAGTCAGGATGATGTTGAGAACCAAACCTGCATAGAAGAAGTAGCGGTGTGAGTTTTGAATAATTAATGGAAAACGAGTTTCACCTGTGTATGTCTTATGAGGTTCGGCAACGGCACATGCTGGTGGTGACATCCAGAATGAGCGGTAGTAAGACTTGCGGTAGTAGTAGCAAGTCATGCGGAAACCAAGTGGAAAGATCAAAATAATCAGCGCTGGCGATAAAGCAAAGTTAAAGATTTGTGAACTTACTGGTGTGAAGTTGGCAATCGTTGCACCAGGGTCGCAGCTGTCAGATAAACATGGTGAATAGAAAGGTGAGATTAAGTGGCTCTCTTTTACAAAGTAGTACTTGTTCTCGAAGGCGCGGAAGGTTGCATAGATTACGAATGAGATCAGTACGCTAAAAGTTAAAAGCGGTTCTAACCACCACTTATCTGTGCGAAGTGTGCGCTCTTTAATCTTGGCGCGCGTTGGTGAAAAAACACCTGACATTTACGACTCCCCTAATAACTTGTTCAGAAGGAACTGCGAAACAACTGGGATAAGTGTGCTCTTCTGGCCCAAAAGTGGCTAGGCGTAGTTAGGCCTGAAAGGTATGAACTCAGCCACAAAAGAGAGAAATCCCCTGGCTAAGAAAAATGGCGGAGGGCGTGGGATTTGAACCCACGAAACTTTCGTTTGCCGGTTTTCAAGACCGGTGCACTCGGCCGCTATGCGAGCCCTCCGTGGGAGAGATTACCCGAATATCGCTCAGGCTTAAAATCGAAGCAAGGTCTAGGCGGGAAGATCCAGCAGTTGTTCAATGACCTTTGCAACGCCGTCGTCTGTACATGGTTCTGCGATTGCGGTGGCAAAAGTTGGAGCCGCCGGATGTCCATCTGACATTGCATAAGAACGACCGGCCCATTGCAGCATTGAAAAGTCGTTGGGATTGTCGCCGAATGAAACACAATCATCAGCGGTTAATCCAAGGCGATCTGCCATCATCGCCAATGTCGCGCCTTTTGAAATATTGAATGCAGATATTTCAATCAGCGAATCGCGTGAAGTGGAATGTGTGACCGTTACCAGATCATGTAATTCGCGATGGGCAACTTCGACCATTTCATCTGATGTGAATTCGTGATTGCTGCATCTTCCCAAAATCTTTAATGCTGGGCGATTAATGACATCTTCGATTTTGTCAGTGCCAACATTGTCTAAACCAACATCCCACTTAGGAATATATGCAATTTCCCGGTGGTAGTGATCGTTAGATTCAACGGCAAATGACATTTCAGGCATGGCAACTCTCATACGCCTTACTACCTCTAATTGATCTTCTACTGAAATCATCCATTCTTCTAAAACTTTGTCATTTATTAAGTCATACAACATCGCACCATTACAAAGTATTGCTTCGCCAAAACCAAAAGCTTCGCGGATTTCACCCATCCAACGTGGAGGTCGTCCTGTAACAAAGAAAACATGAACACCCATATCTTTTGCGCGCGTAAAGACATCAATAGTTCTTTGGGAAATAACACCTTTGTGCGAAACGATTGTGCCATCTAGATCAGTTGCGATTAATTTAGGGCGCTTACTCACACCAACTCAAATCTTTTTGTTCCTAGGAATGGTTGTAGAGCTGCTGGAACATTCACTGAACCATCTGCATTTTGGTGATTTTCTAAAATTGCGACAATCATGCGAGGGATTGCAACTAATGTGCCATTTAATGTGGCAACCGCTTTAGTTCCATCAGCATCTTTAAAACGAATATTTAAGCGACGTGCCTGAAATTCAGTGCAGTTAGAGGTACTAGTAACTTCGCGGTAGGCCTCTTGAGTAGGGATCCAGGCTTCGATATCAAACTTACGATTGGCACTGGACCCAAGATCACCTGATGCAACATCAATCACTCTGTATGGAATCTCCATCGCATCAAGAAAATCCTTTTCCCATTGCAATAAACGCTTGTGCTCTTCTTTGGCCTGATCTGGATGGCAAAATGAAAACATTTCAACTTTATCGAATTGGTGAACGCGAATGATTCCGCGTGTGTCTTTTCCATATGTTCCAGCTTCGCGGCGGAAACATGATGAATAACCGGCATAGCGCATTGGAAGTTTGTCAGCTGGCAAAACTTCATCCATATGCATTGCTGCTAGAGGAACCTCTGACGTACCAACTAAGTACACATCATCTTTTTCCAGGTGATAAACATTTTCTGCAGCTTGGCCAAGGAAACCAGTTCCTTCCATTGCGGCTGGATTTACAAGTACTGGGGGAATTACTGGAGTGAATCCTGCTTTAAGCGCCGATGAAATTGCATAATTAACTAAAGCAAATTCCAACATGGCACCAACGCCAGTTAAATAATATGAACGAGAGCCTGCAACCTTTGCACCGCGTTCGGTATCAATTGCACCTAATAACTTGCCAAGTTCTACGTGATCTTTCGGTTGGAAATCAAATGTACGTGGATTTCCGACATGTTCAATAACTACAAAATCTGCTTCACCACCGATAGGTGCAGCTGGATCTAAAATATTTGAAAGCTGCATGATTAATTGCTTGCTCTGTTCTTCAACCTCAGCACGCTTTGAATCTGCGTCTTTTACCTTTGTAGCAAGCTCTTTAGCGTTCTCTAATAGCGCAGCTTTTTCATCACCCTTCGCAGCACCTACTGATTTAGACAAAAGGTTTTGTTCCGCACGTAAAGTTTCAAATTTTTCAATCGCTGCTCTGCGAATTTCATCAATTGCAATTACCTTGTCAACAATCGAAGCATCTTCACCGCGACCCTTTTGAGACGCACGAACTACGTCTGGGTTTTCGCGTAAGTACTTGATGTCGATCATTTTCCGGCCTTTTCTCGTGGGTATGAGCCAAGGAATCGGATGTCTTCGCAGATTGCTCGAAGGCTTTCTACTGCCTCCTTCACTGGTGCATCTGCAATGTGACCCTCAGCATCAATAATGAAATGGTAATGGCCAAGCTCTAGTCCGGTTGGACGTGACTGAATAAAAGTTAAGTTAACTTGGCGCTTAGCGAACTCAGTCAATATATCTAGCAACGCGCCAGCGTGATCCATGGCGATAAATACTGCAAGTGAAGTGCGATCCCAGCCTGTGTTCTTAGGGATGGTGCCTGGCTTTGAAACCAAAATAAAGCGTGTGATTGCTCCTGCATTGTCGCCAATGTTGTCTGCAATGACGCGAAGACCGTAGTGTGCTGCAGCTACTGGTGCTGCGATTGCTGCATCAAATTCACCACGTGAAATCGCCTCGGCTGCAGCGGCTGTTGATGCGGTAGAGATTAATTCTGCGTCTGGGTAATGAGTTGCAACATAGTTACGGCATTGCGCTTCTGCATGAGGGTGCGTTGCAATTCGCAAAATTTCTTTTTCATCGCCTTTAATCATTAGAGCAAAAGAGACCGGCAAAGTTACTTCGCCAACAATAGTTAGTGGTTCACCCGTTGCTAGTTCATCAAGTGTGCGTGCAACGACGCCTTCAACTGAATTTTCAATTGGCACTAAAGCAAAATGCGCCTTACCTAAGCGGACTGCATCAAGTGCTGCGGTGACATTGGCATAAGGCATTAGGCGATCATTGGAAGAAGTGATCTTTTTAAGAGCCGCCTCTGTAAATGTTCCCTTGGGACCAAGATAGGCGTATGTACTCACTTGCTAATGGTACCCGAGTACTGACCTTGCATATGACGGGGTATTGGTGACTAAGACTTCCACACCGTTATCAGCGCAAAAGCGCATATCGTCAGCATCATCAACGGTCCATACAAAGAGTTTGCGTGGGTCTTGATTAAAATGTGGTTTCTTTCTAAACGCGGAAATCTCAAGGCCGAGAACTTGGGCCGATGTAAACCTTTGCATAGCTAACGGAAACCATTCATGTAGCAATCCAACCGTTTGTTGCTCAGGATCAATTTTGCGAATGTGCTCTAGCGCTAACCAGGAAAATGACATGATCGAAATTTGAGCGACTTGCTTTTCCTGCTTCAGTAACTCCATAACTTTATCTTCGACAGCATTTCCAGTTGGAACAGGATGTTTAGTTTCAATTGCTAATTCTTTTTTGTTATCCCGGGCTAAAGTCAGTAATTCTTCTAAAGTCATAACTTGCGGATACAAATCTTTAATTTCAGTAAAAGTTGAATTAGCTATACGAGCAGAATTCCCAGCAATCCGTTTCATATTTGGGTCATGCCAGAGCACTAATTGATTGTCTTTAGTTAAGCGAACGTCACATTCAAAACCATCCGCCCCATCATCAATTGCGGCTTTATAGGCGACCATGGTTAATTCGGGGTGTTGCATCGAGGATCCGCGGTGGGCGTAAATCTTCACCTTTGAAGGTTACACCGTTACTCTTGGAACTATGAGCGCACACTTTTTTGAAACATCGGCGCGCTCTGCCATTGGCTTAGTGCGACAGGGAAATGAAGACTCGGGTTTTGTTTCTTCACAATTGCTGGCTGTGGCAGATGGAATGGGTGGACACGCTGCTGGCGAAGTTGCATCACGAATAGCGGTTCAGGTTTTGCAATCTTTACTTCCTACTTTGGTTTCAACAGAAATAGATGAGGACTCTGTTGAAGATCTCTTGATGCATTCCTTGCACAGTATTGATTCGGAAATTTCTCTTGTTACCGATGAAGAGATTGAAAAACGCGGTATGGGTACAACATTGACCGCGCTCCTGATTCGCGACACATATATTTCTTTATTACATGTTGGTGATTCGCGGTGTTACCGCTTGCGCGGAAATACATTAGAGCAATTAAGTAATGATCACACCGTTATTCAGGAGCTTCTTGATCAAGGAGCTATCTCTATAGCTGAGGCTGCCGAACACCCGCAGCGTTCTATGTTGACCCAAGCATTGCGCGGTGATGGTGATGTGACGCCTGTTCTTCAGATGTATGAGATCAAAAAAGGTGACCGTTATCTGCTGTGTTCAGATGGTTTATCTGGTGTTTTAACGGAAAAAGAGATCAAGATAGGTTTAAAGAAATCTGACAAAGATGAGGCTGCTAAGTTTTTAGTTGATGCAACATATGTAAATGGCGCACCTGATAATGTCACTGTACTTATCGCTGATATTTCAGATGAAGCGAAAACAGCAACATCACTGATCGGAGCAGCTCATGATTAATTCGCTGCTTGGAGGTCGTTATAAATTAGGTGAAATGATCGGCACTGGCGGTATGGCCGATGTATATGTGGCCGAAGATACGCGGTTAGCGCGACAGGTTGCAGTTAAAGTTTTGCGTAGTGATTTAGCGCGCGATCCATCTTTTGTGGCACGCTTTCGTAAAGAAGCACTTGCTGCTGCAGGGCTCAATCACCCTGGAATTGTTGCGGTTTACGATTCAGGAGAAGAGCCTGCGCCATACATTGTCATGGAATTAATTTCAGGTCACACCCTGCGCGAGTTAGTTCACAAAGGTGAGCGCGTTCCATTAAAGCGTGCACTCGAAATAGGTGAAGGAATTCTTGCTGCCCTTGAATACTCACACCACAGTGGAATTGTTCACCGAGATATAAAACCGGCCAACATCATGATCACAGACAATGGTGATGTAAAGGTGATGGATTTTGGTATCGCGCGTGCTTTAGCTGATTTAGGGGCAACTCTTACCAGTACATGGAATGTAGTTGGAACCGCCCAATACTTATCTCCCGAACAAGCATTAGGTGAAGTTGCAGATCTTCGTAGTGATATTTATTCAACTGGTTGTTTGTTGTATGAAGTATTGACAGGTAAGCCACCATTTACTGGTGAGACTCCTGTTTCTATCGCCTATCAACATGTATCCGGTGTCTTAGTTACACCTAGTTCGATTGTTCCTGAACTACCTGCAGGTATCGACACTTTGCTAACCGTTGCCTTAGCTAAGAACCCAGATGATCGATATCAATCTGCTGGATTGATGTTAGATGATTTGTATAAAATTAAAACTGGTGAAGTTGTTACTACCAAGATTGCAAAGCCTGCGGTTTCTCGGCGTAAATTATTAATTGGGGCTATTAGCGCCGTTGCTGCTACCGGATTACTTGTAGCCGGCATCTTTTTCACGCGCCCAGATGCAAATACTTCAAATCTGCCACAGCTTCCAAATGTTGTTGGTTTGACCCAAGTAGAAGCACAAGCCTTATTGGGTGATTACGTTGTCACGGTTACGCGAGCATATGACGGGCGAATTCCTAAAGATCGTGTTGCAAGTCAATCTCCCCTAGCAACAACTCGTGTTCAAAAGGGTTCGGGTGTTGTCATAGTTATTTCAGATGGTCCTGGTAGTTCTGAAGTTCCAATTGATTTGGTAGGACTATCGCTTTTGGATGCTCGCAGCGCCCTTGCAGCGGTTGGATTAGTTGTTACATCGACAGAAGCGGTTCCATCAGATCAGCCGCAAGGAACTGTTTTAAAGGTAACTCCAGAACCGGGTTCGGCTATTACTGCAGGTAGTGGAGTTGTTCTACAAATTGCAAGCGGAGAAGTGACTGTGCCTTCGCTCATTGGCACAGAAGCTTTGCAAGCTAAAACAATTTTAGTCCAGGCAGGTTTCTTAGTGCGCGAAGTCGAAGGCTTTGATGCTAATCAGCCGATTGGTGTTGTCATTCGTCAAGCACCAGATGGTGGAACAACACAAACTATTGGTAAATCAGTAACAATTACAATTAATAAAACGCCCTAATTTAGCGATGAACGACCGGCGATAAACCAACCGCTTTTTCGCGAGCGCCTTTATCTCCGCACATCACTAACCAGTTAGCAAGCATCTGATGTCCATGTTCAGTTAAAACAGACTCTGGATGAAACTGCACACCCTGAATTGGAAGCGTTATGTGTTCCATTGACATCACTAAACCAGAATCAGTGGTTCCGGTAATGTTTAGAGTATTTGGAACAGAATCTTTTTCAACACATAATGAGTGATAACGAGTTGCAGTAAATGGTGATGGAAGATCTGCAAGAACACCTTCTTGTTTGTGATAAACCAAAGAAGTTTTCCCATGAAGAAGTTCTGGTGCGCGTGAAACTGTTGCACCAAATGCAACACCGATAGCTTGATGTCCTAAGCAGACACCAAATAATGGAATGGAATGCTGTGCGCAATACTTGATCATCTCAACTGAGATTCCCGCTTTTTCAGGGGTTCCAGGTCCTGGAGAAATAAGGACGCCGTCGTACTTCGAGGCCTCCTCGGTGGCAACCGCATCGTTTCGGACCACGGTGCATTCAGCGCCTAACTGCTGCAGGTATTGCACCAAGTTAAAGACAAAGGAGTCGTAGTTGTCGACGACGAGAATCTTGGTGGCCATAGGAGCATTGTGTCTCATGGTGTATCTTTCGCGTATGCCTAAATCAAAGCTACGTAAAAAGGTCGCTGAGCAGCGCGCTCACAATCAAGAGGTTGATGTCCAGACCCCTCATGCACCAGTGGAGAGCCCACGTTGGCTTGCTCCAACCATGGTTGCAGCCTTTTTGGTCGGCTTATTCTGGATTGTGACCTTCTATGTAACTCAGACCCAGTACCCAATCCCAGGTATCGGCGCATGGAACATGATCGTTGGCTTTAGCTTTATTGGTGTCGGCTTCTCGCTGGCTACCCGCTGGCGCTAACTTCTTCTTGTTGCCCCTAATTACATCGTTGTAATTCGATCCACACTGTGGGTAAAGCCTGTGGATAACTCTATTTAAGAGTAGCGAGGCTGCTTCATAACTAGTTGCGCAGCTACCGCCCCGCCAATTAATCCACCTAGGTGTGCACGCCAATCAACTCCGCCTACAGCAAAACCAAAAGCAAAGTTGATTCCAATAATCACAACAATGGAACGAAAATCCACACCAATTTTCTTGCCCACAATTGCAAGGGCTCCGAATAATCCAAAGATCGCACCTGATGCGCCGACTGATGCGCCATACAAAGATGCAAAGTATGCCGAAGTTAAAGATCCGGTTAAAAGGGAGAAAAAGAAAACGATAAGGAATTTCTGTTTTCCAAACGCAACTTCTAACGGATTGCCTAAAACCATCAACGAGTACATATTGAATCCAAGGTGAAATATTCCACCGTGAGTTAATGCAACCGTGAAGAGTCGGTACCACTCGTTGCTAAATTTCAAGTATTCAAAACTAGGTAAGAATAATTGTTGCTGTAAAGATGGAACCACCATTTGCAGCAGATAAGCACCGCAGATGACTGCGATTAACGAATAAGTAGCTGAACGTTTAAGCAACTGTGACGCTGTTGATTGTTATGTCGGTTGCTGGCTTATCCTGTGCACCAGTCTTTGCGGTTGCGATTGCATCTACAACTGCTTGGCTAGCTGCATCCTTTACTTCGCCGAAAATACTGTGCTTGCGGTTCAACCATGTTGTTGGCGCAACGGTGATAAAGAATTGTGAACCATTTGTTCCTGGTCCAGAATTTGCCATCGCAAGGATGTATGGACGATCAAAGGCAAGTTCGCCATGGAATTCATCTGCGAAACGGAAGCCAGGTCCACCTGTACCGCGACCTAGTGGATCTCCACCTTGAATCATGAATCCATCAATGACGCGGTGAAAGATTGTTCCGTCATACAACTTTGCAGTTGATTTTTGTCCAGTGCGTGGATCTGTCCACTCTTTGGCACCAGTTGCTAGCTCAACAAAGTTTGCAACTGTCTTTGGTGCGTGATTTGGAAAAAGCTCAATGACAATGTCACCGAGTGATGTGTGAAGGGTCGCTGTTGAAGTCATGGCGGTAGATTACGCTAAAGATCAAGCAATTTTTACGGGTTACAACTCATGCAACGAGCTGGATCTAAAGTCACATTGATCACAGCGCCAAGTGCCGTGTTTTCACAGTTAAAGCAACCCATGACTTCCTGCTTAATAGCATCGGCTGAAAAGTCGCCACATTCGGAACATTCAACCCCTCGGACATAACTCTTTAATCCCCACCCTGGTGTTTGGCACTCTGGGCATGTGTGAGATAACCGTTGCACCAATTTGAGTCCAACTGCAGCAATATTCTTTTGTCTAGAAGGTGAGCACATTGCACGCAGATCACTTTCAATGATGGCTTGACCATCTGTTGATAAATCCCGAGATTTCCTAATTGCCTCTTCAAGACCGGTTAAATCACGGATGCCTTTCATCGCACCTGGTCCATTGTTAGGTTTAACTATCAGCGCATGGTTTGGAAAATCTGCTTTCTTCAAAAACTCTTCTAAATTGTTCTTTAGTGTCGTTGTTGTAAAAGCAACTATTTCGTTAGATTTAATTGTTTCGTGCACTTGGATACCAAGCTCGTCGTCAACAAAAACCATGGTTTCAATATTTGCATTAATAAATCCAAAGATTGGGTCTGGACCAACACTTCCTTCTGATGCGATTGCAAAAGGATTGCCTGTGGTTTTAATTCCAACTCTTGCTTTCTTTATCGCGGTTTCCAGGGGTGTGCCAACTCTTTCTATCTCTCCTGAAAATGTTCCAAAAATATCGGTATCAACGTCAACCTCTTGAACCTGCATACCTAAAACCTCATTAAAGTGTTTGACTACCAACCTAGCTTTATCATGCTTTGTTGGCATGACAACTAGCCGTGAGTTGTATCGACTCTTAATAATGCTCACTTTTTTGAAAAGATCCTAAGTAGTGCGCTGATTGGTTGTTGTGCTTCCATGGGATGGCGAAAGCTTTTATTGGTGTTTACGCGATAACTGTTTCTGCGACCAATTCTTTCGATCGAGATGTAACCACCAGTTTCTAAATCTGAAAGTATGGATAGCGCACTTCGTTCAGTAATCCCTACAGCTTCGGCAATCTCTTTTACTTTCGAGTCAGGATTGCGGTTAATGTGCACAAGAATGTGCCCATGATTTGAAAGAAAGGTCCATGATGTTTGGGTTGTTGCCATGGGTCAATTATACATGAGGTTTGACTCATGAATTAATCTTCATGTATTCTTTACCTATGAATTCATGGGACCTAGCCTTTTCTAATCTTTCCTCAGTGGGTGTGCTTGCTTTCGCCTTCGGTTTCCTTGCCGCGCGCGTTAAAAGCGATGTGCGGGTTCCGGAGCAGATCTATCAGTTCCTTTCGATCTACCTTTTGTTGGGTATCGGACTTAAAGGCGGTCACTCTCTTAAGAGTGTGACTCTTGAGGAAGTTTTTGCGCCAGCTCTAACAACTTTTGTTGCAGGTGCCCTGATTCCCGTGTTTGCATATCTTTCCTTAAGGTTAATCGGGGCACTGTCTGTGGTTGATAGAGGCTCTATCGCTGCGCATTATGGATCTACTTCTTTGGTTACTTTTTCGGCAGCGCTGCTGTTTTTAGAGAGCAATTCAATCTTTGTGGAAGGTTTTGCACCAGCTTTATTAACCTTGATGGAGATTCCGGGTTTGATAGTTGGTATCTATTTGGGTTCTAGAACACCTGGTTCTGAAGTTAAATGGAGTGAAACTCTAAAAGAGGTTCTATTAGGAAAGACTGTCTTGTTGTTATGCGGTGGTTTATTTATTGGTGCGGTATCAACCAATGAAGGTTACGACAAAGTTAACCCATTCTTTGGTGGATTATTAAGCGGTTTCTTAGTGTTGTTCCTGCTTCACCTTGGTTACTTGGCAGGGTTTAATTTTGCTGAAGTTCGAAAGGTTGGCAAGCCTTTAATTGTTTTTGGTCTTTTGTTCCCGTTAACTGTTGGTGTTGCCGGTGTTGCAATTGGAGAGTTGATTGGACTCTCAATTGGTGGGGCCACGGTTTTTGGAGTCTTGTGTGCGAGCGCTTCATATATTGCAGCACCCGCCGCGGTCCATGTTGCGCTTCCGAAAGCAAATGCAACAGTTGCTTTGATGTCGAGTATCGGAGTTACATTTCCATTTAACTTGATTATTGGAATTCCGGTGTACTTCAAAGTTGCAGAATTTTTAAGCACTTTGTAAATCTTCCATCAAATAAAACTACTGTGGAGACCAGGGGAATCGAACCCCTAACCTCTGCCTTGCAAAGGCAGCGCTCTACCAATTGAGCTAGGTCCCCGTATTAGAACGGGTGGGCCCAGGTGGACTTGAACCACCGACCTCTTCCTTATCAGGGAAGCGCTCTAACCAGGCTGAGCTATGGGCCCGCAATAAGATTGCTCTTAATTGCAGAAGTGCAAGATTACCTTGAACTTCACTAACTCCCAAAACGAGCGTAACCCGCTGGAAATTAGAGCCTTTAACTCAGGATGCGAACCATACTAACTTTTCGCGGAAATCTCATCTTCGCCATTTTTGGTCACTGATAACAGGCTCACACCTTCATCGAGGTTAACCAAACGAACACCCATACTGTCTCGGCCGGTCTGACGGACCTCAGCTGCAGGGGTTCTCATAACAGTTCCCGCCGAAGTGATCGCAAGGATCTCATCCTCATCACGAATAACCAATGCGCTAACAAGGGATCCACGTGAATTCTCATCGATCTTGGCGGCTTTAATTCCAATTCCGCCGCGACCCTGCAATCGGTATTCATCGATTGGGGTTTTCTTTCCGTAGCCACCATCAGTAGCTGTAAACACAAATGAATCCTTTGCAAGATCGGCGTTAACACGTGCCATCGTCAATAAATCATCGCCTGCGCGGAACTTCATTCCGATAACACCACTTGTTGAACGTCCCATCGAACGAAGTGATTCATCATCTGCAGTAAATCGTAATGACATTCCCTTTGTTGAAACTAAAAGGAGTTCATCGTCAGTGTTGATCAAAGATGCAGACACAACTTCATCGCCTGGCTTTAATGTGATTGCAATTAAGCCACCGGTGCGTGGTGAGTCGTATTCGCTCAATGGTGTCTTCTTTACTAAACCATTACGAGTTGCAAGAACTAGGTATGGTGAAATTAAGTAATCCTTTAATGACAGTACTTCTGCAATTTTCTCATCTGGTTTAAATGCCATCAGATTTGCAACATGTTGTCCACGCGCATCACGGCCCGCATCTGGTAATTCATGAACCTTGGCGCGATAGACGCGACCTTGGTTGGTAAAGAACAACAACCAATCGTGGGTAGATGCCACAAAGAAATGATCTACAACATCATCTTCCTTTAAGGCAGCACCCTTTACACCACGGCCTCCGCGACGTTGTGAACGGTAAAGATCAGCCATAGTGCGCTTTGAATATCCACCGCGGGTAATAGTTACAACAACATCTTGATCTGGAATTAAATCTTCAGCGCTAAAATCACCTTCACTTGCAATGATTTGTGTGCGTCGCTCATCGCCATACTTTGCAACCAAATCTGAAAGCTCTGTCTTAACAATTTCGCGTTGTCTTTCTGGGCTTACGAGAATCTTGTTGAGTTCCACGATGTCAGCCATTAAACCGTCGTATTCATCGTTAATCTTTTGGCGCTCCAGCGCTGCGATACGACGCAACTGCATATCCAAAATAGCGTTGGCTTGAATTTCATCAACTGAAAGCAATTTCATTAAACCTGTACGAGCTTCTTCCGGAGTTGTTGATGCACGAATTAATGCGATAACCGCATCAAGTGCGTCCAGTGCCTTGAGATAACCTTGCAAGATATGTGCGCGCTTTTCTTTTTCAGCTAAGCGGTACTTAGTGCGGCGAACAATTACTTCGACTTGGTGTTCGATGTAGTAACGAATGAATTCATCAAGACGCAATGTGCGAGGTACACCGTCGACAAGTGCCAGCATGTTTGCACCAAACGTGTCTTGTAATTGTGTCTGCTTATAAAGGTTATTAAGAACTACCTTTGGAATTGCTGCTTGTTGTAAAACAATTACAAGGCGTTGACCTAAACGCTCGTTTCCTTCATCGCGAACATCTGCGATTCCTTTGATCTTTCCATCTTTGACTAGCTCTGCAATCTTTAATGCAAGGTTGTCTGGGTTTACTTGATATGGAAGCTCGCTAATAACAAGACAGGTGCGCTTATTAATCTCTTCAACCTGAACAACTGCGCGCATAGTGATTGATCCGCGACCGGTACGGTAAGCCTCTTCGATTCCGGTGCGACCAACAATTAAAGCCTTAGTAGGAAAATCTGGACCTTTAACAATCTTGATTAGATTGTTGAGTAATTCATCTTGTTTCATCTCTGGGTTTTCAAGGGAGAAAATAACCGCTTCGCCGATTTCACGCAGGTTGTGAGGTGGGATATTTGTAGCCATTCCAACTGCAATACCTGCAGAACCATTAACTAAAAGGTTTGGTAGGCGACTTGGTAAAACTGTTGGCTCTTGGGAACGGCCGTCGTAGTTAGGAATAAAGTTAACGGTGTCTTCATCGATATCTCGCATCATCTCCATGGCAATCGGAGATAAACGAGCTTCGGTGTAACGCATCGCTGCAGCTGGATCATTACCTGGAGAACCGAAGTTTCCATTTCCATCAATTAGCAAGTAACGAAGCGACCAATGCTGGGCTAAACGGACAACAGAGTCGTAAATCGCGGTGTCACCGTGTGGGTGGTAATTACCCATAACGTCACCGACGATGCGAGAAGATTTGTAATAACCTTTATCTGGGCGATAACCAGCGTCATACATCGCATACAAAACTCGACGGTGAACCGGCTTTAAACCATCGCGAACATCTGGCAAAGCACGGCCGACAATAACTGACATCGCGTAATCAAGATATGAACGCGCCATTTCGACCTGAAGGTCGACGGTTTCAATCTTGTCGAAGTTTTCTAAATTGTTTGGGTTTAGTTCATCCATTAGATATCCAAGAATCTAACATCCTTAGCGTTGCGCTGAATAAACGCGCGGCGCTTTTCTACATCTTCACCCATTAACACCGAGAACAAATCATCAGCTGCTGCGGCATCATCCAGAGTTACTCTGACAAGCACGCGATGTTCTGGATCCATAGTTGTATCCCAGAGTTCCTTAGCTGGCATTTCACCAAGACCTTTAAAGCGCTGGATTCCATCATCTTTAGGTAAACGCTTTCCTGCAGCTACGCCTAGTTCGATCATTCCATCACGTTCACGATCGCTAAATGCGTATTCAATTGGATCCTTGCCGGCCCACTTCAATTTATACAAAGGAGGTTGGGCAAAGTAAACAAAACCTTGTTCAATTAGTGGGCGCATAAAACGGAATAACAAAGTTAACAACAGTGTACGAATATGTTGACCGTCGACATCAGCATCGGCCATCAAAATAATCTTGTGATAACGCAGTTTGTTGATATCAAAATCATCATGTACGCCAGTACCAAGTGCTGTGATTAGCGCTTGGACTTCATTGTTTTGCAGAACACGATCAATGCGTGCTTTTTCAACATTTAAAATCTTTCCACGGATTGGTAGAACTGCTTGGTTACGCGAATCGCGACCACCTTTAGTTGAACCACCCGCTGAATCACCTTCGACAATGTAAAGCTCACACTTAACTGGATCGGTCCATTGGCAATCAGCTAACTTGCCCGGCATTCCACGACCCTCTAGTAAGCCTTTTCGGTTACGACTTAGGTCGCGAGCTTTACGAGCTGCAACACGGGCGGCAGCTGCATCAATGCTTTTGCGCACAATGTCCTTGCCTTCTGCCGGGTTTTGCTCAAACCAGGAAGTGAGTTCTTCGTTAACAATTTTTTGAGTAAAAGTTTTTGCTTCAGAGTTACCAAGTTTTGTTTTTGTTTGGCCTTCAAATTGAGGTTCGGCCAATTTGATAGAAACAATGGCGGTTAAACCTTCACGCACATCATCACCGGTTAGGCGATCTTCCTTTTTACGAATGAAACCTTGTTCTTCACCAAACTTATTAACAATTGAAGTGAGTGCGGTACGGAAACCTTCTTCGTGTGCTCCACCTTCGTGGGTATGAATCGTATTTGCGAAGGTATAAACAGATTCAGAAAAACCTGCGTTCCATTGCATTGAAACTTCGAGTGCGATTTTGTTCTTCTTGTCCTCAGATGCAAAATTGATAATTGATTTGTGTGTTTCACCGCGGGTTGAATTAAGGTGTTTAACAAAATCTGAAATTCCACCTTGGTATTGGTAGCGAACTGTTAATTGTTCGCCTTTTTCATCAACATGGCCTTGGCGCATGTCAGTCAAAGTTAAAATTAAACCTTTATTAAGAAATGCCATTTCGCGGAAACGGGTTGACAAAACTTCAAATGAAAAATCAGTTGTTTCAAAAATTTCCTTTGATGGCCAAAATCTAACTGTTGTTCCATTTGATTGTGATGGATCACCTTTTCGAACTGGTGTTGTTGGTACGCCTAATTTGTAATCTTGGTACCAAAAACTGCCGTCACGTTGAACAATTACTGAAAGATCTGTGCTGAGCGCGTTTACAACTGAGATACCAACACCATGTAGGCCGCCAGAAACTGAATAGCCACCATCGCCAAACTTTCCACCAGCGTGTAAAACAGTGAGAACAACTTCAAGAGCTGGTTTTTTCTCAACTGGGTGAATATCAACTGGAATTCCGCGACCGTTATCGATTACTTCAAGGCCACCATCAGCTAATAAGGTCACGTTGATTTCAGTGCAATGGCCTGCCAGCGCTTCATCAACTGAGTTATCTACAACTTCATAAACCAGGTGGTGCAGGCCGCGTTCTCCAGTGGAACCGATGTACATGCCGGGGCGCTTGCGGACCGCGTCTAGACCTTCTAGGACGGTGATGTTGGAGGCGTTATATGAGTTCTCGGCCATCACAACTCCTTCCTTGTAGATCCTTCAAATCGCCTGTAGTGGCTTTTGGAGAGGGTTTGCCTCTCGGAATGAGATTATCCTAGTCGTAAATGGTGGGAATACATAGCCGAAAAAAGCCCTGTGGGCGGGCATAGACGAACTTTGAGCGTGGTGTTGAGGGTGCCTAGTGGGTCACTAGTTATAAGTGTCTCTAGTTGTAGGTGTCTCTGGGGCCGCGGGCGTTGCGGATGGTGCGGATGCCTTTTTTCCAGGTTGGGGTTTGTGGACCAATGATGGCCAACCGTTCAATCAGGACCCCCGTGGCATCTTTTTGGATTGTTGTTAAAAGATCAGCTGCAATTAAATTCAATTGGGTTGCCCACGCGGTTGAGGAACTTTGAATTGTTAACACGTTATCTAAAATTGAAATTGGTTGTGCGTGTTGTGCAATCTCATCACCAACAATTTTTTGCCAGTTAACAAAAAGATTTCCTTCAGCAAGCCCTGAATCCCAATCTCGATTTGAAATTAAATCATTAAGAACTCCACCGATTAATTCTGGATCACCTGGCTGACCTACACGTGGTGTTGGTGCTGGTTTGTTTGGTTTGCGGGTTACACCGGTTTTAAATGTATTAAAAAGATCTTGAGCTAAATCGCGCTTTGTCATTAACTCTTTCCTTTCTTAACAATACCTGGTGTTACATAAAACTTTTGCGTTAATAGCTCGGCGGGTAAATCACTTTCGACTGCTGCGGTAATAAAAGTTTGTTCGGCTAATTGGGTGGCTGACATTAGTTGAATCCTGCGCGATGTATCAAGTTCAGCAAAAACATCATCTAAAATTAAAATTGGTGAGGCGCCTTCGGATTTAAGTAGGTTGAAAGATCCGATTCGAAGCGAGATAGCCATTGACCATGATTCGCCATGGCTTGCATAACCTTTTGCTGGAAAATCTCCGAGTTGCAAATGTAGGTCATCGCGATGTGGCCCAATTAAAGAGACACCCCGTTCAATCTCTTGGTAAGCAACTTCATCTAAGCGAGCCGTTAGCGCTGTAATGTTTTCTTCGACATTTCTAGTAACGCCTTCGGTGCTGCACTTGTATGAAATAGATGCGGGTTTAACTTCGTTTAAATTGGCGTAATTCTGTGCGACAAATGGATTGAGTGCGCCAATTAAAGTGATGCGTTCGGCGGTTAATTCAGCCCCAAGTTTTATTAATTGCTCGTTCCAAGGTGCCAGGGCTGCTGCTGATGTTCTGGTTTTTAACAAGGCGTTGCGTTGTTTTACTACCCTCTCATAATCGGCGATAACCCCTGCTAGACGTGGGGTTCTGGTGATTAACAAACGATCTAGAAAGTCGCGTCGGGTGCCTGGTTCACCGCGGACTAAATCTAAATCTTCGGGTGAGAAATAAATTATTTGGATTGCTCCAAGGATTTCACGTTGGCTACGGGTTGGGTTTCCATTAATACGTGCGCGATTAGCTTTACTTGCATTGATCTCTAAATCAATTTGTAGGGTGCGATCTTCCCGTTGCACTTCGGCACGGATAATTGCCTGTTGGTTTCCTAAAGCAATCAGTGGAACATTGTTTGAAACCCGATGGGAGGAAAGGAAAGCTAGATAGATAAGTGATTCGGCGATATTGGTTTTTCCGGAGCCGTTGTCACCGATAAAAGTTATTACACCAGGATCAAGCTCTAGTTCTAGTGCGTTATAAGAGCGGAAATTAGTGAGTGCTAACTTGTTAATACGCACTTGACACCCCTAAGACTGTTTAAATAAATTTATGAGGCGTAACGCATAGGCATTAAGAGGTAACGGTAATTTTCTTCCAGTTTTCCATCTTTATCGCTTTTGCCCATCAAGATCGCAGGTTTGTTTGATCCAGTAAATGAGATCTGCACAAATTTTGTTTGAACCGCGTTTAGACCATCAGCTAAAAATGTGGGGTTAAAAGCGATAGAAATTGGTTCGCCGGTTAATAGGATTTCAATTGCTTCGGTTGCTTGTGCTTCTTCGCCCGCACCAGCTTCGAGGGAGAGTGTGTTGTTTGCAAAATCTAAGCGAAGTGGAACTGTTTTATCGGTAACAAGTGCCACTCGGCGGACAGAGTCTAAAAGTGTTGCAACTTCTATTAACGCTGTTGTTGTTATCTCTTGTGGAAGTAAGTGTCGGTATGGGGGAAAGGTGCCATCCAACATACGTGATGTCATAGTTTTTCCGTCACCTGCAAAACCAGCTAAACGATCATTGCTTGTATTTGGTGCAAAAGAGAGTGAAACGTTTTTTGATCCGGTTAGTGATTTAGCCGCGGATTCAATTGTGCGAGCGCGTAACAACGCTGTTGTTGTTGTATTTGGCGCAGTTGGAGCCCATTGAATTTCGCGAACCGCTAAACGGTAGCGATCGGTTGCTGCAAAAGTAATTGTGTCTTCGTTTATTTCTACATGTACACCAGTAAGTGTTGGAAGTGAGTCATCTCGCCCAGCAGCAATAGCAACCTGTGCAACCGCGGTTGCGAAGATGTCACTTGGAACCGTTCCAGTTGAATCTGGAAGTTCTGGCAAATTTGGATACTCATCAACTGAAAGAGTTGGTAAGGTGAATTTTGCGCTGCCGCTAGTTACTAAAACGCGTGTTCCGTCTAAAACAAAGGTGATTGGTTTGTTTGGTAGGGATCGTGAAATTTCAGCTAGTAGTTTTCCGGAAACCAAAACTTTACCCGGCTCTTTTACCTCAGCCGGAAAATGCGCCTTACTTGCGGTTTCTAAATCAGATGCTGACAGGAAGACTTCATTGTTTGTCGCATCAATAACTATTCCAAGTAGTTCGGTTTTAATTGGTCGGGTTGATAGTGAACGCGAAACCCAATTAACTCCATCGGTTAACGCTGATTGTTCGACTGTAAATTTCATTTCTATCCCCGACTCTTCAGATCTTTGTTTATGTAAGTGTTTATGGAAAGGTTATTCGCGTAACTGGATGTATGTATATAAAGGTAGTCGTAGTAACTAGAGCTTTTATCTGTTGATAAACCGTAAAAACCCTGCTCAGCGCGGGGATTGGCCTTGTATAAGGTGTGGGTAACAACAGGGAAAAGATGTGGATAAAGATGGGTAGTAGGACCGCTCATTACCAACCACACCCTTTCCACTTCTTCCCCACCATGGTTATCCACGGATTTTCCTTAAAGTACCCAAGTTATCCCCAAGTTATCCCCAACTGGGGGTAAAGAGTGGCAATTCGGACATATAGCCCAAATCAACCGTGGTTTATCTGGCCTGCTGTTTGATACGGGTGGTGAGCTCATTGACCTGGTTATAGATCGAACGGCGCTCAGCCATTAATTGACGGATCTTTCTATCGGCGTGCATAACCGTTGTGTGGTCACGCCCACCAAATGTTTGGCCGATCTTCGGCAATGAAAGCTCAGTGAGCTCTCGGCACAAGTACATCGCGATCTGGCGAGCATTCACTAAAACTCGAGACCGTGAAGTTCCACATAAATCATCAATTGTCAGACTGAAGTACGCCGCGGTTTGAGCCATGATCGTCGCGCCAGTGATTTCAGGATTGGTTTCATTAGGAATTAAATCCTTCAAAACAATTTCAGCCAAAGACATGTCAACACTTTGACGATTTAAAGATGCGAAAGCGGTAACACGAATCAAAGCACCTTCAAGTTCGCGAATATTTGTTGAAATCTTACTTGCGATAAATTCCAGAACATCATCCGGTGCATTCAATTTATCTTGGGCTGCTTTTTTGCGAAGAATCGCAATACGAGTTTCTAGTTCCGGTGGCTGAATATCTGTAATCAAACCCCATTCAAAACGAGAACGTAAACGATCTTCAAGGGTTGTTAACTGCTTTGGCGGACGGTCGCTAGAGATAACAATCTGCTTGTTTGCGTTATACAAAGTATTAAATGTATGGAAGAACTCTTCCTGTGTGCGCTCTTTATTTTCTAAAAACTGGATGTCATCAACTAACAAAATATCTAGGTCGCGATAGCGGCGTTGGAAAGCAGATGCTTTATCGTCACGAATCGAGTTAATAAAGTCATTGGTAAACTCTTCTGACGAAACATACTTAACGCGCACATTTCCATACAACTCTTGGGCATAAGCACCAATAGCGTGCAACAAGTGAGTCTTACCTAAACCAGATTCACCATAAATAAACAATGGGTTGTAAGCCTTAGCTGGTGCTTCAGCAACAGCCACAGCGGCAGCATGTGCGAATCGATTTGATGCTCCAATAACAAATGTTTCAAAAACATAGCGAGGGTTTAAAGTTGATGTGTCTATTGTTTTAGAAACAGGAGCATCATCGCGACCCATTCCAGTTTTTGGTGTAACAAACTCAACTTCAACATCTGGTGTGGGTGATGAGACAACTTCAAGAGTTTCATCGACAGTCACTGCAATATTTGTGGTTGAACCAAGTTCACGGGTTAAAACCTCACTAACAACTGTGCGCAAACGGCTCTCTAAAACATCTTTTGCAAAAAGATTAGGTGCTGCGACCAACAAGGTTGTTTGATCATCATTGTGAAGAAGTCCTAGGGGTTTAGTGAGTTGAAGAAAGGCTCGGTGTTGAGGAGCGTTAACCGCAACCTCTTCAATAACCCGGCCCCAGAGTGTGGTTAGCTCGACTTCCTTAACACTCACCACGGCCTCAATTCCTGGGAATCACCCCATATTCTTTATCCACAGGGTTATCCACACCCTGTGGTCTAAACCCCAGGTTGAGCCCTGCTAAAACCCTCCAAAGGCGCTTTACCTGTGGACGGGAGTGAAAAGTAGAGGGGTTTGGTAGAAAAAGCAACTGGTTATCCACAACTCAGACCAGTCCTCACCCCTTTGATCGCCAGTTTGACCCGCTTATCCCCAGACCTCTACCGTTACACCCTTGCTTCCCCCGTATTTCTGGCCCGCAGTAGATTTTCATTATTAGGAGTTTTCAATGACAAAGCGCACCTTCCAACCAAACACACGCCGTCGCGCCAAGAAGCATGGTTTCCGTGCCCGCATGGCAACACGTGCTGGTCGTGCAATTCTTTCTGCTCGTCGCGGCAAGGGTCGCGCCAAGCTTTCTGCATAAGGGTTTATAACCGATACCCGTGCTTGCAAAAAGCGCACGTCTTACAGAGAGCGCCGATTTCGCGCGTGCAACAAAGAGTGGCTTGAGATTCTCAACTCCTAACTTTGTCGGATACCTCTACCCAACCCAATTAGATCAACCTGCTCGCGCCGGATTAATCATTAGTAAAAATGTTGGTGGATCTGTAACACGGCACCGAATTGCTCGCCAGATACGCCACACACTTCGTGAAATTTACCCGCAACTTCCAACCGGAGGTTTGTTGGTAATCCGAGCGCTTAACAGCGCACACGATGCCGATGCATCACAAGAGGTAACAAAGATTGTCGGACAACTTCTAAAAAAGTTTTCCGAGAAGGTTGAACAGAAGTGAGAGCTTTGTTGATCGCACCAATCAAGGTGTATCAAAAATGGATCTCTCCGATGTTTGGACCACGCTGTAAGTACTACCCGTCATGTTCTTCCTATGCAGTCTCTGCAATTGAAGCCTACGGAGTAAAAGGAGTTGTAATGAGCGCCTGGCGTTTATTGCGTTGTAATCCATGGTCACACGGTGGTGTGGACTATGCAGTTCCGAAAGAAAAGGTAGTGATTAATGGATAGCATCCTAAAACCCTTATATATAGCGGTTTCTTGGGTAATTGTAACGATTCACGATTTACTGTCGCCAATCTTTGGAACCAACAGTGGTGTTTCTTGGTCATTTGCAATTATTGGTCTTGTAATCATCATTCGTATTATTTTGATTCCACTTTTTGTGAAGCAGATCAAAAGCCAGCGTGCGTTAACCGCCCTTCAACCACACATGAAGGAGATCCAGAAGAAGTACAAAGATGATCGCCAAAAGCAATCAGAAGAGATGATGAAGCTTTACAAAGAGCATAAGACAAACCCACTTGCATCATGTTTTCCAATCTTGGCACAAGCACCAATTTTCTTTGCTTTGTTTACTGTCTTGAATGGAATCGGAAAAACCCCTCCAGTAAAGCACGGAGTTTTATCCCAAGAGGATGTTGTTAGCGCAGCCCAAGCAAAATTCTTCGGTGCACCAATTTCTCAAACATTTTTGAGTTCAGATATAACAACAGTGAAAATCGTAACAATTTTTCTAATTGTATTTATGTCGCTAACGACATTTACAACCCAGCGTCAATTAATGACTAAGGGAATGCCAAAGATGGATTCCTCAAACAATATGATGTTGCAACAACAAAAAATTATGTTGTATGCATTCCCGCTTATTTTTGCGATCACAGGTGTTAACTTTCCAGTCGGTGTTTTGATTTACTGGTCAACAACAAACTTGTGGACATGGGGTCAGCAGTACTACGTAATCAAGCGAAACCCAACACCAGGATCACCTGCATACGAAGAGCTTCAACGTAAACGCAATAAGAAAAACGGCGTAGTTGAGACCGAAGAGACCGCGAGTTCTGAAGGCACGACCATGGAAAAAGGTCAGCGCCAGCAGCCAAAAAAGAAGAAAAAGAAGAAGTAATAAACGGACATATCTACCCAAAAGGTTTAATTCACTACAATCCCGACAAAGGGGGCATCATGGCAAAGGCTAAAACAGAGACCGTAGAAGCAGTTGTTGAAACAACAGAGGACACCAAGGCTACAAAGGCCCCAAAAGGTGTAGCAAAACTTGAAGAAGAGGGCGATATCGCCGCTGACTACCTAGAGGCGCTGCTAGACATCGCAGATCTAGATGGCGACATCGATATTGATGTTGAAAACGACCGCGCATCCCTAGCGATCGTGGGCGGCAAGCTCAACCACCTAGTTGGCCGCGATGGCGAAGTTTTGGATGCGATACAGGAGCTCACCCGCCTAGCGGTACAGACATCTACAGGCGATCGCAGTCGTTTAATGCTGGATATTGACAACTTCCGCGCAGGCCGCAAAAAGGAGCTTAAGAAGCTTGCTGAGGAGATGGCTGAAGAGGCAAAGACCACTGGTAATTCAATCAAATTGAAGCCAATGAACGCTTTTGAGCGCAAAATCATCCACGACACAATCCAGGATCTTGGTTTGAGCTCAGAGTCTGATGGAGAAGATCCAAACCGTTTCGTAGTTATTTACCCAGCGTAAATCCTGATTGGATAATTCAGTGCAGGTTTCACGTGAAACCCTTATCGCGAGGCATTTTCCAGATGTTGAGCGGGTTCACGCCTACGCCAAATTCCTAGAAACCGCCGGAATTGAGCGTGGATTAATCGGTCCACGGGAGGCTGACCGCATTTGGGAGCGTCATATCCTCAACTGCCTGCCCATAACAACCCTTTTCACAGAGGGTGCAACCGTCTTTGATATCGGCTCAGGGGCAGGTCTTCCTGGAATCGTCATCGCCTTGGCCCGCCCAGATTTGAAGGTTACCTTGATTGAACCTCTGGAACGCCGTGTGGAGTTTCTACAAGAGGCGGTCGAAGGCCTTGATATCGAAGTTATCCGCGGCAGATCCCAGGATATAAAACTAACCGCCCATTATGTAACCGCCAGAGCGGTGGCTCCGCTGGAAAAATTGAAGAAGATCAGCTGGCACCTTTTGAAAACCAACGGCTCATTACTGGCCATGAAGGGCGAAAAAGCCCAAGAAGAGATGCTCGCGGTACCAAAAGCAACCCTTCACGAGGTAAATCTGGAGGGAATTGAGGTCGGCCGCATAGTCGAGGTCAAAAAAGGTGCTTAACTACCCACGTGGATGATTCACGTGAAACAAAAAAGGTCGTAGGCACCCGTCGCCTAAAAGAGGCGATGCCAAAACCAGCCTCCCTTCGAATCCTGACCGTGGCCAACCAAAAGGGTGGGGTCGGCAAAACCACCACCACCGTCAACCTGGCAGCAGCCCTATCTATGGGCGGTCTAAAGGTTGTCGTTATTGATCTTGATCCACAAGGAAACGCATCGACCGCTTTAGGTGTTGAACATCTTGATAATGCAGGAATTTACGAAGTGTTGATGGGTGATTCAACAATGACACAAGTAATTCAAAAAGTTGCAGGCTTTCCTTCACTTGAATGTGTTTCATCAAATACATCTTTAGCGCAAGCAGAAATTGAATTAGTTCCAATGGTTGCTCGCGAGATGCGCTTGAAAGAAGCAATCGAAGATTTGATTACAGAGCGCGCAGCTATTGGCGAAACAATCGATTACATCTTTATTGATTGCCCACCATCACTTGGTTTGTTAACAATCAATGCATTTACTGCAGCTAGAGAAGTTTTAATCCCAATTCAGTGCGAGTACTACTCACTTGAAGGTTTATCACAATTACTAAAAACATTTGAATTAGTAAAGAAACGTTTGAATCCAACATTAAAGTTGTCAACACTTGTATTAACAATGTTTAACAATACAAACCTTGCAAATGATGTTGCTAATGAAATTAGAAAACATTATCCAAATGAATTAATTGATATTCCTATCCCCCGCACGGTACGTGTCTCAGAAGCTCCCGGGTTTAAACAAACAGTTATGACTTACGATCCTGTTTCACCGGGCGCAATTGCATACATGTCTGTTGCCCGCGAATTAGCTGAACGCGGCAAGCCATTTGATTCCAATGTTGTTTCAATTAATTACAAACGTGAAGGTGAGATCGCTTAATGGCACGTCGTGGCGGATTAGGTACAAACCTTGATGCATTGATTCCAACATCATTAACTGTTGGAGACAAAGAGGTTGGTCAACAAAATGAAGTTCCTATCTCTTCAATTTCTCCTAACCCACGCCAACCACGCACACATTTTGATCCAATTGCGCTAGAAGAATTAATTGCATCAATCAAAGAGATTGGTATTTTGCAGCCACCAGTAGTTCGTCAAACAAAACCTGGCAAGTATGAATTAATTATGGGAGAGCGCCGATTTCGCGCAGCAAAGGCGGCTGGCCTAACAAGTATTCCTGTCATTATTCGACAGACACCAGATAATGAATTACTTCGCGAAGCTTTGATTGAAAACATTCACCGCAGCCAACTTAACGTGCTAGAAGAGGCTGCTGCGTATTCGCAGTTGTTAACAGATTTCAATTGCACACATGATGAATTAGCAGCAAAATTGGGACGATCACGCCCACTAATTTCCAACACAATTCGTTTAATGAACCTGCCACCATCTGTTCAGCAAAAACTGGCTTCTGGTGTTTTATCAGCCGGTCATGCACGCGCACTGCTTGGTTTAAGTGATGCGGCAGCGATTGAAAAATTAGCTGCCCGAATTGTTAGTGAAGGTTTATCTGTTCGCGCAACCGAAGAAATCATTTCTTCAGGTGCACCAAAGGGGCAATCGGCGAAGAAGCCAAAGGGTGCAAAATCTGCCAGCCCAGAGCTACAAGAGATCGCAGATCAAATCGGTGATGTCCTAGATACCCGCGTGACAATTCAAGGCAGCGCGAAAAAAGGAACGATTGTTATCGAATTTGCTGGTGCACAAGATTTACAACGAATCACAAAAGCGATTCAAAACTAACCCTTAAGTTCAAAACCTTTTCGGCTAGCCATTTCCTGTTTAATTACTCCGCCCAACGCTTTCACACCTTCACGGATGCGCTCTGGTGTTGGGTAGCAATATGACAAACGCAATGACCATGAACCAAAACCATCGGCATAAAACGCGGTTCCCGGAACATAGGCAACCTTGGCAACAATTGCCTTGGGCATTAAAGCGGTTGTATCAATTTCAGGCGGCAAAGTAACCCACACATAAAAACCACCGCCAGGCTTTGTCCATTGCGCAGTTGCTGGGAAATGCTCTTCGAGTGATTCCAACATCGCATCACGACGGGTTTTATATAAATCGCAAAATGATGCGATTTGATCCCGCCATGGTTGATCCGCCAAATAACTAGAGATTGTTAGCTGTGTGAAGTTAGATGGACACAAAATTGATGATTCGCTGGCAATTACCAACTTCTCTTTCAGTGATGGCGGAACCAAGGTCCAGCCCACACGTAAACCAGGTGCAATTGTCTTTGAAAATGATCCTAAATAGATCACATTTTCAGAATCCTCTGCACGCATCGCATTTGGAGATGGCTTATCAAAGCCCAATAACCCATATGGATTGTCTTCAACAACAAAAATGCCAGCTTCGCGACAAATTTTCAAAATTTCTGTTCGTCGATTAGCTGGCAACAAAACACCACTTGGATTTTGGTAGTTAGGAATTGTGTAGAGAAACTTAATTTTTCGCCCAGCTGCGCGCACACTCTTAATTGCCTCTGCCAAAGCTGAAGGAACTAAACCGTTTTCATCAGTTTCAACATGCACAACCGAGGCTTCATATTGATGGAAGGTACCGAGAGCTCCAACATATGAAGGTGCTTCACACAGCACAACATCTTGCGGATCTAAAAAGATGCGTGAAATAAGGTCTAGCGCCTGCTGCGAACCAGTCGTAATCAAAACATCATCTGGATTTGCGCGAATTCCTTCAAGGGCCATAACTTCGCAAATCTGCTCACGCAACTTTGGGTGTCCTTGACCATTTCCATACTGCAGCGCTTCTTGTCCATTGTCACGAACTAAATTGCTGACAACGTCAGCCATCATTCCCATTGGTAGCGCTGAAAGATTTGGCATTCCACCGGCTAAGGAAACAATTTCAGGTCTAGATGCCACCGCAAACAGTGAGCGAATCTCACTTGGCTTCATGTGCGCGGCTCGAGATGCAAATCTTTGTTCAAGATTTTGTGGAACACCTGTTGAGAAGCGTTGCGTGATATCTGACATGTTGTAAGTCTGCCATACCCAAGCGTTGGCTTGAGTGTTATTTAGCGGCGAATACCAGCTTTACGAAGGTCTGAAATTCTCAATGTTCCCGTTTTTGCATCATCTTCTGCGGCCAAATAGAGCCGTTGGATTGCAATAACTAAGGCTTCGGCGATTACATCGCGAAAATCTGGACGAGATAGCCGCGACATATCCCCTGGATTACTGCTGTACCCCACATCAATTCTTACCGTTGGCGCAGTTGTAAGGCGCAACAAGTCCCATGTTTTTGCATGAGTTCTACAGTTTGTTAAATCTGTTCGCGCACAGATTTCACGTTGTACTAATGAAGCAAATCTTTCGCCAACAATTGAATGAATACCATGAGTATCGCTACCGTAAAAATAAGTAGCAGCACCATGTGCTTTTTCATTTCCATATGAATCAAGGTTGAGCGAGATCATCAAATCTGCATTACTCTTATTGCTAAATTCAATTCGCTCATGTTCGGATGGATTATTTGCTACACCGCGCGTAAGAAAAACAGATGCTCCTAAGGCAAGCAGACGACCTTCGGTACGTACTGCAATATCGTAAACAATTTCATTATCTAAATCTGGATTTAAAACAATTACTTTATTCGCTAGCGCAGGCCCACGACTTTGTTGTGTTGCATTTTGTCGCAAAGTAGAGGGAACACCACCTGAAACAATCTTTGTTAAACGAATCAAAGCAATTATTGTCGCAGGACCACACTTTCCATCAATTGTTGCCCCTACCGATTTTTGAAAATCTTTAACAGCTAATTCTGTACGCGGACCATAAATTCCATCTACGCGTCCACAATCAAAACCCATCTCAGTTAAGCGAGCTTGCAACGCGGCGACATCATCACCGCGCATTAAATCCACAATGTGAAGATATAAAGAACGATCACCAAGCTTCCAACGTGCTTCTTCTAACGCGCGTGCAGTGACCGCATCAACAAAACCCGTGACATCAAGGCCACGGGCTTGTTGAAATGAGCGGATCTCCGACTCGGTTAAATCTGACATGGTTTTATGCGAGGAAGCTCTCTAGATCCTTTAGTAGTGCTGGCTTTGGCTTTGCACCAACAATTTGTGTAACTACTTCGCCGTTAACAAAAACATACATTGAAGGAATTGATGTGATGCCGTATTTGATCGCGATCGCAGACTCTTCATCTGTGTTCAGCTTTACGATCTTGATCTTTGAACCGTATTCATTTGAAATTTCTTCAAGGATTGGGCCAACAGCACGGCATGGGCCACACCATTCAGCCCAAAAATCAACCAAAACAGGGGTACTGCTCTTGAGAACCTCTGCATCAAAGGTTGCTGTCGTTACTTTGCTTGTTGCCATCGTCGTACTCCTCTTTTTTGTCGGTATTAAATCAGGGAAAAACTTAGTGAGCTAAAAACTTTTCAGCATCCAGAGCTGCGGCACATCCAGAGCCAGCTGCGGTAATTGCTTGACGGTAGGTGTGGTCAACCAGGTCGCCACAGGCAAAAACACCCTTTTGATTGGTGCGGGTAGAACGACCTTCGCAAATTACATAACCTTCATTATCCAAATCAATTTGCCCAACAATTAATTCACTGCGTGGAATGTGTCCGATAGCAACAAACAAACCAGTAAAGGCGCGCTCTGATTCAGTGCCATCGACAGTGTTACGCAATTTAAGCGCTTCAACCTTATCTGCACCCAAAACATCAATTACTTCGGTGTTCCACAAAAATTCAATCTTTGGATTAGCTTTTGCGCGCTCTGCCATAATTTTTGATGCACGCAATGAATCACGACGGTGAATCAAAACAACCTTGTCGGCAAAACGAGTTAAGAATGTTGCCTCTTCAACCGCGCTATCTCCACCACCAACAACGGCAATTGTTTGTCCGCGGAAGAAGAAACCATCACAGGTTGCACACCAAGAAACTCCGTGACCAGATAAACGCTTTTCATTCACTAACCCGATTTCGCGGTAAGCACTTCCGGTTGCAAGGATGACTGATTTTGCTTTAACAGTGTTTCCGGATCCATCCTTTAATACTTTGATATCTCCAGATAAATCCATTTCAACAATGTCATCAGTAATTAGTTCTGCACCAAAACGCTTTGCTTGTTTGCGCATGCTGTCCATTAAATCTGGACCCATGACCCCATCTGTGAAACCAGGAAAATTTTCTACCTCAGTTGTATTCATCAGTGCGCCACCTGCAGTGACAGAACCTTCGTAAATAATTGGATCTAACTGCGCACGCGCAGCATAGATCGCAGCTGTGTATCCAGCTGGACCTGATCCAACAATTACGACATTTCTTACTTCACTCATGTGTGCTCCCTAGACCCCGAAATCTAATGGTTTTCTTCAGGTTTTGTTGAACGGCGCGAGATTGAACTACCCAAGTGGCGAATCATGGAAATCTCCTCAACCCGCAGCGCCTTTGCCGCAAATATGTACCCAAGGAATGCGACAACCATCACAAGTAGTAATTGCCCCGCACGTGCGGCAGGTGTTAATTCAACACCAACCCAAGTGATGTATTCCACCATTGCAAACAATGGAAGCATTACAAGTAATGCTGCAGTTAACAAACGTATGTGTTGAGCAATAAATTCCCGGATTAATAATTTTCCGGTGTGTTTCCTTAACAATCGAAGCGTCACTAGCAAACCAACTAAGTAACTAATAGAAAAAGCTGCACCTAAACCGACAGTAACCCACTGATTTTTTAAGGAATACAAGAAGAAGTAAGAAAGTGCTACCGAAATAACGTTAATTATCAAAATAGAAATAACTTGTGTACGTGTGTCTTCGAAAGCATTAAAGCCACGGATCAAAATTAAGTTGATCGAAAAGGCAACCAAACCAAAACTCAAAGCTGATAAAACATAACCAATGTAGCGAGAATCCTCAGTTGGAACGCCAATAAAGATTACCTCTGTAATCAAAGGACCAAATAGCAAGAAAGCAACCGCGCTAGGAATCGTAATTACTCCGACTAAACGAATTGCACGCACTAGTTGTGCCTTTACTTCATCACGCTTTCCATCAAGTGCTAACTTGGAAATATGCGGCAAGATTGCGGTAATTATAGAGATAGTGACAATTGAATACGGCAACAACATTACATAGTAGGCAAAGGTGTAAGGGGTGTACCCAACACCTGCTGTAACACCTTCTTGCGCGCTTCGAACCGCAGCCGATGTAGCAACATTTACAGTTACTAAATAACCAAGTTGTGAAATCAAAACATAAATCAAGGTCCAAGCCGCCAAATTAAAGGACTTACCCAAACCTTCAACACCAAGTTTTGGCTTGATTGTGATTCCTAAACGCTTAATTACTGGCACCAGAACTAACGCCTGAACAACAACGCTTAACGTGGTTCCCCAGCCTAAAATTTGCACCTGCAGCGAAGTAATGTTTGAAATGTTTACACCTGGAGAAAAGATCAAAAATCCACCAAAAAGGGCGATTCCAACTAGGTTGTTTGCAATCGGTGCCCACATAAGTGGACCAAAAGAGCCACGCGCATTAGCGACCTGGCCCAACATAGTGAACAGACCCAAGAAGAAGATTTGCGGCAAGCAATAGCGGGTAAATGCAACTGCAATCTCTTGCTCGGTCTCAAACCCTGGCGTGAAAAATTCTGGTGCGTATAAACGAACTAAAGCTGGTGCAAAGATCATTCCTAATGTAACTAACACGAGAAGAATCAGCGAGATTGTTGTAATTAAACGAGAAGCAAAACCATCTCCACCGTCATCATGTTCAAATGAGCGGACAAGTTGTGGGATAAAAATTGCCGTAAGTGCCCCACCAACCAACAAGTTGTACAAAATATTTGGCATTGTGTTTGCAACATTGTAAGTATCTGCAAGAAGTGCGGTACCAAGAACTGCAACAATTAAAATTCCACGGACAAAACCGGTGATACGCGAAATAATTGTTCCAAGCGCCATAATTCCAGAAGCGCGGAAGAGTTCATTAGATTTCATTTACTCCTCCTTCGGACCCGGCGGACACTTTGTGCAACAGCTGCTAACAACAGAAGTATGGCGGCACCAGTTGTAAACCAAATCACTCTTGAGTCGATTACTGTGGAATTTAAAGTCAACTTTGCCTCAGGGACAACCTCTGTGTCATCTTCTGAGCCTGTAATGATTGCAGAGACGACCGTTTCTCCAGGAGCAATGACATCAACTTGCATTTCTAGCTGTTTTTTTGACTGAGCCTGAATTACGACGTTGTCGAAACTTCCCACAATTATTCGAGAGTTCATGGGCAGCATGGCGATATCAACCGTGACATCAACATCAAATTCATTAATTACAGTTACAGGTAGTCGTACCGATGAGGTCGTTATCTGGTACTTACCGCTATTGATTCGTAACTTACTCACCATTTCTTGTGCGGCAGTTGCTGCATTTTCTGAAAAGTATTCGCGGGACTCTTTATCTAATGTGGGCGATAACAATTGACCCAATCGAGCGCGAAGATGTTTCAATTCAGGGGTATCCACAACACGAGATAAGCGGGTTAAAGCCTTGCGGTTATCGCTATAACTCTTTCGCAAAGGGTAACTGAGCCGGGACTTTCCAACACCCCAGGCAACTGCAGGTTCGCTTCTAACGATCCGCCCAAGTGCTAATTGCAATCGTTCTTGACCATAAACAAAATAATTTTTTAATTCACTGGGTGCCAAACGTTTAGCAAGTGCGATATCTGGATTTCCATAAGCGAGTGCAACAACTTCATTTTCAGCAGTTACTCGTATTAACTGATTCAACCACGCAATTGCAATCTCTTTTCCGGCAGGTTCTGCATCGTTTACCAAAGAGTATTCATTGCTCATGAGAATTACTTCATCAACTAATGCGGCGTCAATAACCCACGTTCGATTTTTGGTAATAGGTTGATAAACCTTCAAGCCTAATTCACCAGAAGGAGTAAGTGATTGTGCTAAATCATCGTTACGAAATTCTCCTGTAAATGTTTGGTGCGCAGGAGCTGTAATTCTAATGACAGTATTTGCCGCGGTACTTTGTGGCATTATTAGAAATAAGAAAGTCGAAACAACGAGTAACACTAATTTTTTCACGAAGTTATCTCCGCACTGCGAGCAATTAACTTCTTTTCATCAGGGTATGCAAGCCGATCCACAATTTCGCTTAACGGAAACCATGAAACTTCATCAACTTCACTTTCCTGTGCAGCCAAAGTTCCGCCAACTTCAGTAAACATAAAGTGGTGAACAGTTTTATGAATTCTTTTTCCGCCGGCCATAAACCAGAAATCAATCACACCTAAAGATTTGGTAATGCTGGATGTAATTCCGGTTTCTTCAGCGACTTCACGAATTGCAGCTTGTTCTGGGGTTTCACCTTCTTCAATATGCCCCTTGGGCAACGACCACAAAATGCGCTTTCTGGTTGCATCCTTAGTGTCGTATCGACCGATCAATAAACCTTTAGTCCCTGTTGTATCGACAACTAAACCGCCAGCACTGACCTCATCGACGCGCTTTGCATACGGGCGCTTTACTTGAGGACTCTTATTGGGAGCCGTTTGAGTCTGTGGTTGTGGGCCGCGGTTACCGGAACGCTTGCGTTTCCGTTTTTTCTTCGTGCCTTCGCTGCCCGCACCAGGTGCCGGGATCATGAAGCAAGGATAGTGCTTTAACCTTACTTATTGTGAGTAATGCATTAGGCGCAGCAGGAGAGTTAGCGATCCGTTCATTGATTGAACGGGCACCGCTGGCCAGCTCCCTTGCCCTGGCCTTCAAGACTCAAGGTTTTACCTTGGCGTTAGTTGGTGGACCAGTGCGTGATGCGATTTTGGGTCGGCTTGGAAATGATTTAGATTTCACAACAAATGCGCACCCGTTAGAAACAAAAAAGATTTTGCAATCTTGGGCTGACAATGTGTGGGACACAGGAATTGCATTTGGAACTGTTGCCGGAAAACGTGGTGACACAACCGTTGAAGTAACAACTTATCGAACAGAACAATACGATCCAGAATCCCGCAAACCAGAAGTTGAATATGGTGATTCAATCCACGGTGATTTGTCTCGCCGCGATTTCACCGTTAATTCAATGGCACTTGAATTAACTGGAGAAGCACCTGAATTTATTGATCCATTTAACGGCTTGCAAGATTTAGCTGCAAAAGTTTTGCGAACACCAGTACGTCCCGGAGATTCATTTAATGATGACCCTTTACGAATGATGCGTGCTGCACGTTTTGCAAGTCAATTGGAGTTTGAAATCGCACCCGAAGTTCTAGCTTCTATGAGCGATTTAGCACATCGAATTTCGATTATTTCAGCAGAGCGTGTGCGCGATGAATTTACAAAAATAATGATGTCGGCAAACCCTCGTATCGGAATAACAATTCTTGTCGATACTGGTCTTGCAGATATTGTTTTACCTGAAATTCCAAAGCTGCGTCTTGAAGTTGATGAACACCATCATCACAAAGATGTTTACGAGCATTCAATTACAGTGCTAGAGCAAGCGATTGAACTAGAAGAACGCCTTGGTGGCCCGAACCTTGTGATTCGAATTGCCGCGTTGTTGCACGATATTGGAAAACCAAAAACTAGAGCCTTTATTGAAGGCGGAGGTGTTTCCTTTCACCATCACGAAGTTGTTGGTGCACGCCTCGCAAAAAAGCGCTTGCAAGCACTTCGTTTCGACAATGACACTATTGAAGCAGTTGAGCTATTAACAATGCTCCACCTTCGGTTCCATGGCTATGGCGAAGGGGAATGGACTGATTCTGCGGTGCGTCGCTATGTTCGAGATGCAGGCGATTTCGTTACGCACCTACATGTTTTAACTCGCGCAGACTGCACTACACGTAACAAAACCAAGGCTGCACGTTTATCGGCAACTTATGATTCGTTAGAAGCACGAATTGCTGTATTGATGGAGCAAGAAGAGCTGTCAAAGATCCGTCCCGATCTAGATGGCGAACAAGTCATGCAAATTTTAAAGTTAAAGCCATCCCGTGAAGTTGGACAAGCAATGGATTTCTTAATGGAGTTACGACTTGAACAAGGGCCGATTGGTGAGGAAGCGGCAACGAAAGCACTTCTTGAATGGTGGGCTAGTAAGTAGCTTTAAATTTGCTTGGTCTCAGAACAACGACAGCAACTAGTAAATAAGCGCCCATCACAAACAATGGAACCTTAGCGGTCACACCAGAAGTTGGCAGTAATAAAGCCGCAATCAAACCACCACTGACGATCGCGCTATTTACTACAACATCGTAAACGGCAAAAACGCGACCACGGTAATAATCATCAATCTTGGATTGCACCAATGCATCATTTGTAACTTTAATATTCTGTCCGCAAAAAGAGGTTAAGAAGGCGGTTACAGCTAAGGCAACTTCAGTCTGCCAAATTGCTAAAAATACTGGTGAAATCGCGCTTGCATACATGGCTAACTTGATCCAACGGTGACGGCCAAAGCGCGCAACGCCGTAAGGTGCTAAGAACGCACCTAAGAAAACACCGATTCCTGCAATGGTTAATGCGATTCCAAAACCCCGCAAACCATCTTCAGGACTTGCTGGATCATTGAATGTATTGCGTTCTAATAACAACGCAGTCAACGTTAAAGCGGTTAGCCCTCCGCGATGTACCGCAGTTGCAACAATTCCTCGAGCTGTATCAATATTTTGACGAAGGAAATCAATACCTTCTCGCATATCAACAAAGCCTTGTTTAAATGAAGCTGCAGCCTTTTCATGGGCCATAGGTCCAATTTCATACTTATTGAGACGACCCGAGAGAAGTGCTGCAGTTAAATAGCCGCCTGCCGCCAAAAGAATCAGCATTGAATCAGCATGATCTGCAAGGGCAGCGCCATCTACTAATGCTCGAACACCAACACCGATCCCCCCACCAATAACTACCAAGACCGAACCACCAGTTACTGCAATTGCATTTGCTGTAATCAAAGATTTTGAATCAATCAACAAAGGCAACCCAGCAGATAACGCAGCAAGAATTAAACGATTGATTCCAAAAGCAATCAACACAACAGCGGTTAATGCAACACCGGTAGCACCACTAAAAACAAATAGTGCAACCACCAATAAATTTGCGCTACGAGCAAGATTGGCGAAAAATAATGCGCGTTGACGTGAAACACGATCCAAAATTGTTCCAACAAACGGCCCGACTATTGAATACGGCAAAAGAACAACGGCAAAAGCAATTGCTGCGCTTAAGGCATTTGCCTGACGTTCTGGAGAAAATAAAACAAAGGAAGCAAGTGCGCTTTGAAAGACACCATCGGTCATCTGCCCAGTCCATCGAACAGCCAAAAGCCTGGAAAGCCGCGGATGTCGAATCAACCCAGCAAAGCTCATAAGAAAGAGCGTATCCCTGAATTTAGGATTATTCTTCACCCTAATGAAATCGCAACGATCGTTCATCGATTATTCACTCGACAAGCGCGCTACCTTGATAGCCCTGTTTCGTGGAACCGTTGATGCCTGCGATGCCGATCCATATTTAATGCGTGCTGCCAAATGGCACGGTGACACCGTTAATCGCAACTGCCCAGTATGTAAAAAGGAAGAGCTAGTTGAACTTCGCTACACCTTTGGCGAACAACTAGGCCAATACTCAGGGCGCATTAAGACTCCACGCGAGTTAGTTGAGATGGAACGCGAATTTGGAGAGTTCACCGTCTACATCGTCGAAGTCTGCAAGAACTGTTCATGGAATCACCTGTGCGCTTCATACATCTTGGGTGACGGAACTGAACGAAAAGCCCCGCGCAAGGTGCGGACCTTGGAGGATGAGGATTACGCCAAGGGATAGCATTGCCAAATGGCCCGTAAATTACTGATTAGAGCTACCGTATTCATCGGCGGCTTTGGATTTATTGCCGGCTCTGTTTTATTTGCACTTGCATATTTCACTGTTGATATTCCAGATCCCAACGCCTATGTAAATAGCCAATCAACAATTATTCAGTACTCAAATGGCGAAGAAATCGGTCGCGTTGGAACGCAGAACCGACAAATTGTTCCGCTTGCAAAAATTCCGCTTAATGTACGTAACGCAGTTCTTGCGGCCGAAGATCGTAAATTTTATTCAAACAAAGCTTTTTCAATTACAGGTATTGCCCGTGCAGTGTTTAACAATTTACGTGGTGGATCTTTGCAAGGCGGATCAACAATCACTCAACAGTATGCCAAGACCGCTTTTCTTACCCCCAGCCGAACAATTCAGCGAAAAGTCAAAGAATTAGTGATTGCAATCAAATTAGAAAACCAACTATCAAAAGATCAAATCTTTGAAAGTTACTTAAATACAATTTACTTTGGTCGCGGTTCATATGGCGTAATGACGGCGTCGCAGCAATACTTCAACCGCAACGTAGATCAGTTAAGTAATTCGCAAGCCGTTGTGATCGCATCAATTTTACGCTCACCAGGTCTTTACGACCCAGTGTTTAAAGAAGGTAATGCTGAGCGTCTAGCCAATCGATTTGAGTACACAAAGAACAACATGATCGAAGCTGGTTGGCTGACAGAAAAAGAAGCCGCCAAGATGAAACTTCCAAAGGTTGCACCGCGTTCAACTTCCGGTCAGTTGAGCGGTCCAAAGGGTCACATTGTTGAAGCTGTTCAAAAAGAGTTAGCAAAACTTGGATTTAGCCAGGACCAATTACTAGTTGGTGGTCTAGTAATTAAAACAACTTTGGATCAAAAGGCTCAGCAATCTGCCGTTGATGCAGTTAATAAGTTTTATCCAGCAAACGCCCCGGCCGATTTACGTATTGGCCTAGTTGCAATTCGTCCCGGAACCGGTGAAATACTTGCACTTTACGGCGGTCGTGATTATCTAGAACGTCAATTAAATGATGCAACACAATCAATTACTCAAGCTGGTTCAACATTTAAACCCTTTGCTTTAGTTGCAGCGTTAGAACAAGGCATTCCACTTACATCGATGTGGAACGGTGATTCACCACAAGTATTTGATGATTTAGGTAAGCCATATGAGGTGTCTAACTATGGCAACGAGGGTTGGGGACAGACCAGTTTGTTCAATGCAACTAAGCATTCAATCAACACCGTCTTTGTTCCATTGGGAATCAAGGTTGGCCCAGACAAAGTTGTAGATGTTGCACGTCGTGCAGGTATTCCTGAAAGTGTTGCAATGATGCCAACACCTTCAGTTGTTCTTGGAACTTCAAGTCCACACGTAATTGATGTGGCAAACGCATATGCAACCTTTGCTGCTCAAGGTATTAAGTCAAAGCCATTCCTTGTAAGCCAAGTATTGGGTTCAAACAAAGGTGTTCTTTACGAGGCAACTCCTAAAACTGAGGAAGCATTCAGTAAAGAGGTTATGGCAGATCTAACCTATGCGCTCAAGGGAACCATCACCGGCGGCACGGGTGCTGCAGCCCTTGCACTAGGTCGCCCAGCTGCAGGTAAAACTGGTACTTCTCAATCCAACGCATCTGCTTGGTTTAGTGCGTATACACCGCAGATTGCAGCATCGGTTTCATTTTTCCGCGACAACGCGACCCAATCTCTTAACGGAATCGGTGGGATGACATCACTAACTGGTGGTTCCTTCCCTGCACGCATTTGGACACAATTTATGAAGGGCGCTCTAAAGGATGAACCGATCATGGATTTCCCAGCACCGTCAAATATTGGTGGTCTAGAACCTGTTGTGATGACTTCGGGTGGAAAACAAAAACCTAAGCCCTAATGAGCCAGTCCAATTTGTTAAAAACCAGATTCCTGGTTGTCTTAGCAATACTGGCGTCACTGCTTTCTGTAGCCAAATTTAGCCATTGCGCAAACACTGGCTGGGCAACGCCAGATCAATATGTTCACGCTTGTTATAGCGACCTTCCTGCGCTATTTGAAGCACGCGGATTAAGTACAAATCAATGGCCCTTTGCAAGTGATGACAACAGCGTCGAATACCCAGTCATTACCGCAATGGTTATGTATGTAACCTCTTTTGCAGCTAACTCTCCGCTTTCCTATTTCAACATTAATATTTTCTTTCTGATTCTGCTGTTTATTGCCACAGTGTTAGTGGTCAGAAAAATACGGCCAGAGTTTTCATACCTTGTACCGGTTGCACCAGCAATGATTGCATCCCTATTTATCAATTGGGATTTGTGGGCGATTGCAACAATGATGCTGGCAATTTATTGGTTTGATCGTAAACAATTTTTATACAGCGCCTTGTTGCTTGGTGTATCAATTTCTACAAAGTTCTTACCAATTTTTTTGCTAATACCGATTGCATTTATCTTGTGGCGCGAAAACAAAATTAAAGAAGCATTCAAGTTTATGACAATTACTTTTGGTACTTGGTTAGCAATCAACCTTCCATTTGCCGTAACTACCCCAACCGGTTGGTGGCGCTTTTACAAACTGAATCTTGAGCGCGGACCAGATTGGGGTTCGATCTGGTTAGCCTTGCAACAACTAGGAATCAACTTCACTAACCTGAACTACCTTTCAATTTTGTTGTTACTGATTGCTCTGACGACAATTGCAATTTTGTTATTTGAAATCAAGTACACACCATCTCTTGCATCAGTTGCCTTCTTTGTGCTGGCATCTGTGATGCTCGCCAGCAAGGTGTATTCACCGCAATATGTTCTATGGCTAACCCCGCTAGCTGTTATTGCGCTAACAAATAAAAAAGATCTGCACGCATTTTGGTTATGGCAAGCAACTGAATTGATTTATCACATTGCTATTTGGCAACACCTGGCACAAGTCACTGATGCCAAATTTGGCCTGGGCCCAACCCCCTTTGCGATCCTGACCCTGCTGCGGATCGGCGGCACCGTCTACCTGATGGTGGTCCTGGCCCGGCGGGCGTTGCAGGCTCGAAATACGCATAGCAAACTGCTCGATTTACTATTTGAGGGCTCCAAGGCCTACCCTTAGGCCTCTTATTCCCTTAGGTTTTCCTTAGGTAGTAAGGAATTTAACCCTCCTGTCACGGAAATACCGTGGCCGTCTTAGTCCAGAGGAGGTCGGGTTAACACATGCGTCATTATGAACTTATGGTCATTCTTGATCCAGAACTAGAAGAACGCACAGTCACACCAAGCCTAGAAACATACTTGAAGATCATCAAAGACTCAGGTGGAACAGTCAACAAGCTCGACTTGTGGGGCCGTCGCCGTATGTCTTTTGAAATTCAGAAAAAAGGCGAAGGTATCTACGCAGTAATTGATATGAACTGCGAACCAGCAGCGATTAAGGAATTAGATCGCCAGCTTAATTTGAACGAATCAGTGTTACGCACAAAGGCAATGCGTCTAGACGCATAATCTTTTTTTAACACGATGCTAGGACTCCACGAGTAGAGATGAGGAAATAAAATGGCAGCAGGAGATACAACAATCACGATGATCGGCAACTTAGTTGACGATCCAGAGCTACGTTTCACACCATCAGGTGCGGCCGTTGCAAAGTTTCGCGTTGCATCAACACCACGCTATTTAGATAAGCAAACTAATGAATGGAAAGATGGCG
>JBJONF010000004.1:0-73586 GCA_046051985.1 Actinomycetota bacterium | reverse complement strand
AACGGCCCAGTACGACTTAGCGATTGCAACCTGGCTTGGACAAGTAGACAATAATGAATTACCAGAATGGTATGGGCAGATTTGGCAACGCAAGAGTTCATTGCGATACGGCGAAAACCCACATCAAGGTGCAGCAATTTATTCTGGCTCAACATCAGGGATTGTTGATGCGCAACAGCTTCATGGCAAGGAAATGTCATTTAATAATTACACAGATGCCGATGCTGCTTGGAGAGCAGTTTTAGATCATCGAGACCCTGCCGTTGCAATTATGAAACATGCTAATCCTTGCGGTGTTGCAGTCTGCGAGCAAGGTGTTGCAGTTGCCTATCAGCATGCACATGAGTGTGATCCTGTTTCTGCTTTTGGAGGAGTTGTTGCTGCTAATAGAAAAGTTGATCTGGCTATGGCAGAGCCACTGTCCAAGATTTTTACTGAAGTACTAATTGCACCTGATTTTGATCCAGACGCGCTGGAATTATTAATGAAAAAGCCTTCAATTCGAATCCTAAAGTGTGATGTAACGATAATTAATCCCTTGGAGCTACGTCCGGTATCGGGTGGAATGTTGTTGCAGGAAACAGACTTAATCGATGCGCCTGGTGATTTACCTTCACAGTGGAATCAAGTCAGTGGCGAACCAGTTGATCAACAAACAATGAAGGATCTTGAGTTTGCCTGGCGCAGTGTGCGATCTGTGAAAAGTAATGCGATCTTGTTAGCAAAGCTGACAGCTTCTGTTGGAATTGGAATGGGCCAGGTCAATCGAGTTGATTCAGCACGTTTAGCCGTAGCTCGAGCAGGAGATCGAGTGAAAGGTTCTGTCGCGGCAAGTGATGCTTTCTTCCCTTTTGCAGATGGCCTTCAGATTCTGATTGATGCAGGAGTTAAAGCTGTAGTGCAGCCCGGTGGAAGCGTGCGTGATGAGGAGGTTATTGCAGCCGCACAAGCAGCCGGAATCGCAATGTTCTTTACCGGGACTCGACATTTCTCTCATGCATAACCAAGTCGGTAGGCTTACATCATGAGCGCGCAGATTTTAGATGGCAAGGCACTTGCCTCAGCATTAAAAGCTGATTTAGCTGTTCGTGTAGCTGCGCTTAAAGCAAAGGGAATCACTCCAGGTCTTGGAACAGTTTTGGTGGGAGATGATCCTGGGTCGATTTCATATGTGAATGGAAAACATCGTGATTGTAAAGAAGTTGGCATTAACTCAATTCGCTTTGATCTTCCAAATGATGCAAGTGAAAAAGATGTGCTTGCAGCCATTGCAGATCTTAACTCTTCGAAAGAGTGCACCGGTTACATAGTCCAACTCCCATTACCTAAAGGAATCAGCACTCAGCGGATACTTGAAGCAATTGATCCCAGCAAAGATGCAGATGGCCTGCACCCCATGAACTTAGGTCGCCTAGTGTCGGGTTTTAATGCACCACTGCCATGCACACCACGAGCAATCGTTACTCTTTTAGATCATTACAAAATTTCAACACAAGGGGCAGAAATCACTGTGATTGGTCGTGGCCTAACCGTTGGTCGGCCATTGGGACTATTACTGACCCGAAAACAAGAAAATGCAACGGTAACTCTGACTCATACAGGTACAAAAGATTTAACAATGCATACAAAAAGAGCTGACATTGTTGTTGCTGCTATTGGGCAGGCACATTTCTTGAAAGCAGAAATGATCAAAGAAGGTGCTGTTGTAATTGATGTTGGAATTTCGCGCACACCTGAAGGACTTCAAGGTGATGTGTGCCCAAGTGTTTATGAAAATGCCTCATATGTTGCGCCCATGCCTGGGGGAGTTGGTCCCATGACGCGAGCGATGCTGCTGACAAATGTGGTTGATGCATGCAGCTAAATAATCGGCTGCTTGGCCTTGTAAGTTATGGGCTAGTCCTTACTGGAGTGGTTTTAGGGGTAGTCGGAATAGTGCGAGGCGGATCACTTTTTATCGCCGCTGGAACCGCCGGCATAGCTCTGAAATCACGAGATTTTCGTCGCATTGAGTTTTATCTTCCGCTTGCTATCGCAATTGCACTTTTTGTGCTGGCAATTGCCCTTCCTCGCGGGCGGTAGAGTTGCCCCATTCGCAATTAGCCATGAATGGAGTCACGATGGGTGGCAAAGTCACTGTAGTCGGTGCAGGTTTTTACGGTTCAACAACAGCTCTTCGTTTAGCTGAATATGATGTTTTCGACACCGTTGTATTAACTGACATCCTTGAAGGAAAGTCAGAAGGCTTGGCGCTAGACATGAACCAGTCTCGTTCAATTGAAGGATTTGAGACAAAGCTAATTGGCGCAACAACAACTCCTGAAGGTGCTGGCTACGAAGCCACTGCCAATTCTGATGTAGTTGTAATTACCGCAGGCCTTCCTCGTAAGCCAGGAATGAGCCGTATGGATTTAATTGGTGTTAATGCTGGCATCGTTCGTGGCGTTGCTGAAAACATCGCAAAGCATTCTCCAAACGCCGTCATCATCGTGGTTTCAAACCCATTAGATGAAATGACCGCATTAGCTCAGCTTGCTACCAACTTTCCTAAGAACCGCGTAATGGGTCAAGCAGGAATGTTGGACACCGCGCGCTTTACTAACTTCGTCGCAGAAAAGCTCGGAGTAAAAGTTGCATCAGTTAAGACACTGACACTTGGTTCACATGGAGACACAATGGTTCCAGTCCCAAGTCGTTGCACAGTCGATGGCAAGCCACTGAGCGATCTGCTTTCTCAAGCAGAGATTGCAGATCTTGTTGATCGCACACGTAATGGTGGCGCCGAAGTTGTTGCACTACTGAAAACAGGTTCTGCTTATTACGCACCATCTGCAGCTGCAGCACGTATGGCAAAAGCAGTTATCGAAGATTCTGGTGCGGTAATGCCAGTATGTGCGTGGGTTGATGGCGAATATGGAATTTCTGGTGTCTATCTTGGTGTTGAAGCCGAGATTGGTCGCTCAGGTGTCAAGAAGGTTGTTGAAGGTACATTGACTGATTCAGAAGTTGCAGCACTGAAAGAGGCCGCTGAAGCAGTTCGTGCAAAACAAGCAGATGTCCAGACACTCTAAGTAATTTTCAAAAGTTGATAAAGGGGAGAGTATGAGCAAGATCAAAGTGACAGGAACTGTTGTCGAACTAGACGGCGATGAAATGACACGCATCATGTGGCAGTTCATCAAGGACTCATTGATCCTTCCTTACTTAGATGTAAACCTTGAGTACTACGACTTAGGCATGGAACACCGCGATGCAACTGATGATCAAGTAACTATTGATTCAGCACGCGCCATCCAGAAGCACGGCGTTGGTATCAAGTGCGCAACTATCACTCCAGATGAGGCACGTGTTGAAGAGTTCGGACTTAAGAAGATGTGGAAGTCTCCTAATGGAACAATCCGCAACATTCTTGGTGGCGTGATTTTCCGCGAACCAATCATCATCAGCAACGTTCCTCGCTTGGTTCCTCACTGGACTAAGCCAATTGTTATTGGACGTCACGCATTTGGTGATCAGTACCGCGCAACAGACTTTAAGGTTCCAGGTCCAGGAAAGCTAACAATTTCATTTGTTCCAGAAGATGGATCAGCGCCAATCAACACAGAAGTTTTCAACTTTGAATCTTCAGGTGTTGCGATGGCGATGTACAACGTCGATGATTCGATTCGCGATTTTGCTCGCGCATCACTGAACTACGGTCTTCTTCGTAAGTTCCCGGTCTACCTTTCAACAAAGAACACGATCTTGAAGGCATACGATGGTCGCTTCAAAGACATTTTCGAAACTATCTACCAGGCTGAATTCAAGTCACAATTTGAAGCCGCAGGTATTTGGTACGAGCACCGTTTGATCGATGACATGGTTGCTATGTCATTGCGCATGGAGGGTGGATATGTTTGGGCGTGTAAGAACTACGACGGCGATGTTCAGTCAGACACCGTTGCACAGGGTTACGGCTCACTTGGTTTAATGACATCTGTTTTGATGACTCCAGATGGATTGATCTGTGAATCAGAGGCAGCTCACGGAACAGTTACACGTCACTACCGTGATCACCAGGCAGGTAAGGCGACATCTACAAATCCAATCGCTTCAATCTTTGCCTGGACCCAGGGTCTGGCACACCGTGCGAAGCTAGATAACAACCCAGAGCTTGCAAAGTTCTGTGCAACTCTTGAGCGCGTATGTATTGAAACTGTTGAACAAGGAAAGATGACTAAGGATTTGTCGCTTCTGATCTCAAAGGATGCGCCATACCAAACAACACAGGAGTTCTTGAATTCAATTGATGAGAATCTAAAGAAGGCTATGGCTTAAAACAGGTAGTAAAAAACCCGCGGGCGCCAATGGCATCCGCGGGTTTTTACTTTAATTAGGTATTAAACGCGCTCACCTGTAGTTGCATTGAACAAGTGAACAGATCCCTTTACAGCCTCGACAGTAATTGTGTCGCCTGGCTTTGGAGGATTCTTTGGATCCCAGCGAACAATTACTTGTGCACCTTCATCAGTTGCATTTGCGAACTTAACATTGGCGTCAGCTGGCTTTCCATAAACGAAAGCATCTGAACCAAGCTCTTCCACAACTTCAACTAGAACATGGAATCCCTTTGATGATGGTGTGAAGCCTTCTGGGCGAACACCAACAGTTACAGATGTTCCAGCAGATGCAGGAACATCAATTGCTAGATCTCCAAGCATTGCCTTACCACCGCTTACTGGAGCGATAAGTAGGTTCATTGCAGGTGAACCGATGAAGCCCGCAACGAAAGCGTTTGCTGGGTTGTCATAAAGATTACGTGGAGTATCAACTTGCTGTAGCAAGCCATCCTTAAGAACTGCAACGCGATCACCCATAGTCATAGCTTCAACCTGGTCGTGCGTTACATAAACAGTTGTGATTCCTAGACGACGCTGCAAGGCAGCGATCTGTGTACGAGTTGCTACACGCAACTTCGCATCAAGGTTTGATAGTGGTTCGTCCATAAGGAATACCTGAGGTTCGCGAACAATTGCGCGACCCATTGCAACGCGCTGACGCTGTCCACCTGATAGAGCTTTTGGCTTGCGCTCTAGGTATGGCTCAAGGTCAAGCAACTTTGCTGCTTCAAGAACGCGACGATCACGTTCTTCCTTTGGAGTTCCTGCGATTTTTAGTGCGAAGCCCATGTTCTCTGCAACTGTCATGTGTGGATACAGCGCATAAGACTGGAACACCATCGCAATATCGCGATCCTTTGGTGCAACATTTGTTACATCGCGATCGCCAATCAAAATACGGCCGCCATCGATCTCTTCAAGTCCTGCCAACATACGAAGTGATGTTGACTTACCGCAACCTGATGGACCAACAAGAACTAAAAACTCTCCGTCATTTACAGTGAGGTTTAACTTGTCGACTGCAGGTGCAGTTGTTCCTGGATAGATACGTGATGCGCCATCAAAAACTACTGATGCCATGAGATTGCTCTCCTTCTCCGGGCAGGTACGTGCCCGACGGTCCGAGGATGAAGGTGATGGCCGGTTGGCCAACGGGGCAAGATTACGCACAAACCCCGCGTAAAGGAAGATCTCGCTTTCCGCCACGACGGTGAGAATGTATACTTCTCACATAATGGAACCTCCCTCGTTGGCTTCACTATTTCTTGATCTAGCAACTATTGCTGGCCTGATTGTTCTGGCCTCATTCTTCGTAGCAGCTGAAATCGCCCTCATCTCACTTCGAGATAGCCAAGTCCGAGAAATCGCGACCCGTGGCAGACGTGGCGCTCGCGTTGCAGCCCTTGCCGCACACCCCAACCGATTGCTGGCCGCCGTCCAAATTGGCGTAACTGTCAGCGGCTTTCTATCGGCCGCCCTTGGTGCAGATCAATTAGGTGACTATGTAATTCCTTGGCTTGAATCCCTTGGTATTTCAAACGCCTGGAGTACAACCATTTCACTGATCGGCGTCACTTTGGTGATCGCTTACTTCTCTTTGGTCTTTGGTGAGTTAGTTCCAAAGCGCGTGGCCTTATTCAGAGCTGAAGAAATTGCAATGGCAACTGCCGGAATCATTAACATCGTTGCAAACATTTTCCGTCCGCTGATCTGGCTGCTGTCAAAATCTACAGACATTGTTTTGCGCGCATTTGGTGTTGACCCCAAGGTCCAACGCAGTCAAATGTCTGAAGAGGAATTGCTTGACCTGGTAACAGGCCATGCTGCATTAACCGACGAAGAACGTGACATTGTTGAAGAAGTCTTTAACGCCTCTGAACGACAGGTCCACGAGGTCATGGTTCCACGCACCGAAGTTGATTTCATGGATGCTTCCTTGACCGTTGGTAAGGCAATCGAATTAGCCGTTGATAAGGCACATTCACGTTACCCAGTTGTCCGTGGATCATCTGATGAAGTTGTTGGTTTTATCCATGTCCGCGATTTATTGGATACATCTCTTGCAAATAAGAGCACCAAGATCGTAGAGCTAGCAAGAAACATTATGTACTTGCCAGGCACCAAGGGGATTTTGCCGGCACTTTCTGAAATGCGTACACAAGGTCAACACCTTGCAATCGTTTTAGATGAGTACGGTGGCACCGATGGAATCGTGACGCTGGAAGACCTTGTAGAAGTGCTTATTGGCGATATTCGTGACGAATACGATGAGCATGAAAACGAGGTTTCACTGGAAGAGCGAACTGGTGACTTTGAAATAGATGGCTTGATTTCAATTGACGATTTAATTGAAGAGACCAAGCTAGATATTCCTGAAGGTCCATATGAAACCGCCAGCGGTTTTGTCATGCACTTCTTGGGTCGAATTCCTCAAGTAAATGATGTGGTCAACGTCAATGGCCTGCGCATCACGGTATTAACCATGGAAGGCAAGCGCGCGGGGCAGTTATTGATCTCGCGAACAGCATCTGTGTGAAAGAATTACGGCTATGACACAGAAGCGAGTTCTTTCAGGCATTCAGCCAACAAGTGACTCCTTCCACCTGGGTAATTACTTAGGCGCGCTGAAGCAATGGGTTGAGCTGCAAGATGGAAATGATGCTTTTTACTGCATCGTTGATCTGCACGCCCTTACAGGTGAGATCGAACCTGCGCTGTTTAGAAAGCGCACCTTGGCATCTGCTGCGCAGTTAATCGCGCTTGGTATCTCACCGGAAAAATCAACGCTCTTTGTTCAGTCCCATGTTGCAGAGCACAATCAACTTGGCTGGATCATGGAGTGTTTAGCTGGCTTTGGTGAAGCAAGTCGCATGACTCAGTTCAAAGATAAGTCGGCAAAGGGTGGCGCAGATAGCGCACGTGTTGGGCTTTTTACTTATCCAATGTTGCAAGCAGCGGACATTCTTTTGTACCAAGCACATTATGTTCCGGTTGGTGAAGATCAACGCCAACACATCGAATTAACCCGTGATCTAGCTACTCGATTTAATTCACGATTTGGTGAAACCTTTAGATTGCCCGAAGGTCATATTTTGAAAGCCGGTGCAAAGATTTACGATCTTCAAGAGCCGACATCAAAGATGAGTAAGTCTTCAGGATCTGTTGCGGGTGTTCTAGAAATCATGGATACACCAGAGGCCAATACAAAAAAGATTAAGAGCGCAGCAACTGATGCGGGTCGCGAAGTGAAGTTTGATGAAAAAGAAAAGCCTGGCATTAGTAATTTGCTAACAATTCATTCATCACTTTCGGGACGTTCGATTTCAGAGCTTGAAAACGAGTTTGAAGGCAAGGGCTACGGCGACTTCAAAGGCGCTGTTGCCGAAGTAGTTGTTGAATACCTACGCCCTATCCGCGCCAAGGCATTAGAACTGCTGGAAGATGAAAAGCACCTGATCGATCTGCTACATGATGGCGCGGAAAAAGCCCGAAAAGTGGCCAGCCAAACCCTCTCAGAAACCTATAAGAACCTAGGTTTAGTGAAGTAATTGAGCCAGCCTCTCAACCCCTAGTTGAGAGTTTTCCAAAACGTTACACCCCCGAGACCGAAAACGCCCTTGGCGTGTTGAGTTTATTCCTACGCGAGTTATAGGCTCCCAATTACACAAAGCTTCCGTGATTACCTTGAAAAAGTGAGTTATTGAAGATCCCCTTGAATCCTTGGAGGAAAATTGAAGAAAGTATTTCGTCTTGTAGCAGTTGTTGCTGCAACTGTTATGGCTGCAACAGCTTTTGTTGCTCCAGCAACAGCGGCAACAAAGGTAAAAGTAGGCCTTGCTTATGACATCGGTGGTCGTGGAGATAAGTCATTCAACGACTCAGCAGCAGCAGGTCTTGATCTTGCAAAGAAGAACCTAAAGGTTACAGCTCGTGAAGTAACTGTTACACAGGGTTCAGATTCAGAGCGCGAAGACAAGCTCCGCTTGCTCGCAAAGGCTGGATTCAATCCAATCATCGCAGTTGGTTTCCTCTATGCAGGACCAATCAAGAAGGTTGCATCAGATTATCCAGACGTTCAGTTCGCAATCATCGATGATGCATCAGTTGATCTACTCAACGTTGCTGGTCTTGTATTCGCTGAGCACGAAGGTTCATACCTAGCAGGCGTTGCTGCAGCACTTGCAACAAAGTCAGGCAAGGTTGGTTACATCGGTGGAGTACGTATTCCTCTACTACAGAAGTTTGAAGCAGGATTCGTTGCAGGTGTTAAGGCAACAAAGAAGTCAGTAACTGTTGACGTCAAGTACGTTACAGAGCCACCTGATTTCGGTGGTTTCAATGACCCAGCTAAGGCAAAGGTTATTGCAAAGGGAATGATCGATAAGGGCGCAGATGTTATTTACTCAGCAGCAGGTGGATCAGGTGCGGGTAACTTCGCAGCTGCAACAGATGCTGCAAAGGCTGGCAAGAAGGTTTGGACTATCGGAGTTGACTCTGATCAGTTCCTAACAGCTTCAGCAGCTGAGAAGAAGAACATGCTGACATCAATGATCAAGCGCGTTGACCGCGCTGTTTACGATGTAATCGCAACAGCTGTTGCAGGTTCATCTGTTAACGACGTTCTTGATGAGTCAGGTATCTACGGTCGCGTATACAACCTCTCACTTGATGGTGTTGGTGTTTCTTACTCAGGTGGATACATCAACAAGTACAAGGCTCAGATCGATAAGGCTGCAGCTGGAATCAAGTCAGGAAAGATCAAGGTTCCAACAAAGCCATAATCGCTTTGTTGCTGAGATCTTCTTAGAAAGTGGCATTTGGCCCAACAATGGAGTTAAATCTCCTTGTTGGGCCAAATGTTTTTGGCACCACGACAGTCAAAGGAGATTGACAGTGTCAGTAGCAGTAGAACTGCGGCACATCAGTAAGCGCTTTCCTGGCGTGATTGCCAACAAAGATGTTTCACTGAAAGTAGAAACCGGCACGGTCCACGCTCTCATCGGTGAAAATGGCGCGGGCAAGTCAACTGTCATGAAGATCTTGTACGGCATGCAACGCCCTGATAGTGGCGAGATTTTAGTAAATGGCAAAGAGGTTAATTTTAAAACTCCCAATGATGCAATTGATGCCGGAATTGGTATGGTCCATCAGCACTTTATGTTGGCTGACAACTTCACAGTCCTTGAAAACATTATTTTAGGTTCAGAACCAAAGCATGGTGCAACAATTGATTTTGCAGCCGCCCGTAAGAAAATTGTAGAAATGGCAACACAATATGGCTTAGAGATAAACCCAGATGTCTTAGTTGAAGAGCTCGGTGTTGGCCAACGCCAGCGTGTAGAAATTCTGAAGGTTTTGTTCCGCGGTGCAAATATTTTGATCTTTGATGAACCAACTGCGGTCTTGGTTCCACAAGAGGTCGACGACCTCTTTAAAGCGCTCGAAGGCCTACGTGCTCAGGGTATGGCGGTCATCTTTATCTCGCACAAGTTGGATGAAGTTTTACGTGTTGCCGATGAGGTAACCGTTGTACGACAAGGTTCAACAGTGGCTGAGGTTAAGTCAAAGGATGTCACCGCACGCCAGTTAGCTGAATTAATGGTTGGAAGCGAGCTTCCTAAGCCTTCAACTCTTGGCCACACTCGTCGCGAGGAAATCACATTGGCGCTCAAGGGTGTTTCAATCCCAACAGCAACTGGAAGTCGCGATTTGATTTCAAATATCAGCTTTAACCTGCATGCAGGTGAAGTAGTTGGAATTGCAGGCGTTGAGGGAAATGGCCAAGCCGAACTTGTTGAAGCGATTATGGGGCTGCGCGAATACACCGGCTCCATTGAATTTCAGGGCAGCTCAATTGATGCATTAAGCGTGGCACATCGCCATGATTTGGGAATCGGGTTAATCCCAGAAGATCGTCAGCGTCAAGCATTAATGATGACATCCCCATTATGGGAAAACAGAATTTTAGGACATCAACGCAGTAAGCCAGTAATGCGTGGTTTTGTCATTGATAAAAAAGCAACAATCGAAAGCACGCGCACAATCATGCAAGAGTTTGATGTGCGCGCACCTGGTCCAGACACATTGGCCGCGGCACTTTCTGGTGGAAATCAGCAGAAGTTCATTGTTGGTCGTGAAATGAGTAAAGCACCCGCATTGCTAGTTGCATCCCATCCAACTCGCGGTGTAGATGTCGGAGCACAAGCTGCAATTTGGGATGTTCTACGCAAGGCTCGCGAAAAAGGTATGGCGATCGTTCTGATTTCTGCAGATTTAGAAGAGTTAATTGGAATGTCTGATCGCCTGCTCGTCATGTTACGCGGAACCATTACCGCCGAACTTGATCCAGCAAAAACTACCCCGGAACAATTAGGTTCTGCGATGACGGGTGCGGCATGAGTAACGCAATCACAAGAAAACTTTCGCCATCAAAGATTGGACTAGCAGTTGCAGCACCATTGGCAGCAGCTGTTTTCTCAATTCTTATTTCAAGCCTTGCCGTTATTGCGAGCAAGAAGTCACCAGTAGAAGCTTTTAAAGCTATGTGGGATTACGGCACAGAAGCCGGATCTTTAATGGAGATTGTTAACACTGCAACCCCTTATTACATTGCAGCGATTGCAATCGCAGTGACTTTTAGAGCGGGTCTTTTTAATATTGGTGTAGAAGGCCAATTGCGCTTGGGTGCTTTGTTTAGTTGCTATATCGGTGCCATGTTTGTTCTCCCACCAGTCTTACACGTAGCTGTAGTTTTCATTATTGCGATGACATTCGGCGGTCTTTGGGCCGCGATCGCTGCGTATTTAAAGGTTAAACGTGGCGTGAATGAAGTTATTTCAACAATCATGCTCAACGCTTTAGCGGGTGGTTTGTCTGCTTACTTGTTATCCAAGCACTTTGCGGTAATTGAAGAAGGCTCAAATAATCTTCAAACAAAAGAACTACCAGCATCTGCACAGATTCCAGATTTAATGCCACTTCTTCGAAAGATTGGTGTGGAAGATCAACCGGGTGGTGGCGTATATGGAATGTTCTTCGTTGCCGTCGCACTTGGTTTAATTTTCTGGTTTGTTGTAAATCGAACCCGTTTCGGCTTTGAACTTCGCGCATCAGGATTAAATCCAATGGCAGCTCGCGTCAGTGGTGTTAATTCGAAGAAGATGACATTTTGGGCGCTCGTGATTTCTGGCGCAATTGCGGGTCTTTCAGGATTGCCGACAGTTCTAGGTGAGACACATACATATAACCTAGGTTTCCGCGCAGGAATTGGTTTTTCAGCAATCGCGGTTGCATTGCTTGGACGAAACTCTGCAGGCGGAATGGCTTTCAGTGCACTTCTATTCGGATTCCTAGAAGTAAGTTCACGAGCGCTGGAACTGATCGACATCGCACCTGAAACTTATGTGATTATGCAAGGTTCAATTCTTCTTAGCGCTGTTATTGCTTACGAAGTAGTGCGCCGCTTTAAGTTGACTTTGCAAAGCAAAGAGCTAGCTAAGGTGGTGCAGGCATGAAAGCAATGAAGATTCTTCGCTATGCCGTAATGCTAGTTTTCGTTTTAGCATCCATTCGTTTAATCACCGGAGCAAGTGATTTAACAAGCACCGGTACAGCTTCTGCTGCGCTGCTTCTTTCAGTGCCAATTGTTTTGGCAGCGTTGGGCGGTTTGTTCTCAGAGCGTGCAGGTGTTGTAAACATTGGTCTTGAAGGCATGATGATCATGGGTGCGTGGGCAGGTGGATTGATTGGCTCGCAACATGGTCCTTGGGCGGGCTTGTTAGCTGCAGTTGTTTTTGGTTCCGTGGGTGCATTGCTGCACGCAATTGCAACCGTTACCTTTGGTGTAGACCATGTTGTTTCAGGTGTTGCGATCAACATTATTGCCGCTGGATTAGTTCGCTACCTATCAACACTTATGTACAAGAGCGGATCATGGCCGGGGCCAGCACAATCTCCAGGAATTGAATCAATTCCACTTAACGGATTACCTATTTTATCTGGAGGTCAATACTTCGGTTGGAAGAGTCCAGATCTTTTGGGATCGATCGCAAATCTGAACTGGTTCTTTGTCTCTGATTTAGCTGCGATCCTTCGTGGCTTAACTGGAGATGTTTCCTATGTAACCATGGTTGCAATTGCATTTGTGCCGCTGGCTTACTTCATTCTTTGGCGTACCGCCTTTGGCTTGCGCCTACGAAGTGCTGGCGAGGCACCAGTTGCAGCGGAATCACTAGGCGTCAACGTTTATGCAATGAAGTATGCAGGAGTCCTAATCTCTGGTGGTTTGGCTGGCTTAGGCGGCGGCTTCCTAGCAATCGTTGCTGCAAGTAATTACCAAGAGAATCAAGTGGCAGGACGTGGATATATCGGTCTTGCAGCACTTCTATTTGGAAATTACCGCCCAGGTGGATTACTGGCAGGTGCAGGTTTATTCGGTTTCGCAGATGCGCTTCAGCTTCGTGATTCCGCGGCGATCCACGCACTTCTCTTGCTCATCGTAGTTATCTTGGCTTTTGTAGCATTTAGAAAGTTTAAGAGCGGCAAGCAGATCGGCGCAGTATTGGCTCTTGTAGCTGCCGGATTTACTTTGTGGTTCTACTTTGCAGTTGATGAGCTACCAGGTCAGTTGGTAACAATGACACCATACATCGCAACCATCTTGGTAATGGCTCTTGCATCACAAAGGTTACGAATGCCAGCAGCAGATGGAATTCCTTACCGTCGTGGTGGACTTCGATGACGACAGTTAATTGGGATTCAATTCACCAAGCAGCAATTGGTGCGATGAAGATGGCTTATGCGCCATATTCAAAGTTTCCCGTAGGTGTTGCAGCGTTAGTAAATGACGGCCGAATCGTTACTGGTTGCAATGTAGAAAATGCTAGTTACGGTGTGGGTTTGTGCGCTGAATGTGGGCTAGTTTCTAATCTATGTTCAACAGGTGGCGGTCGTTTAATTGCAATTGTTTGCGTAGATGGACAAGGAAATTACTTGGCACCATGTGGGCGTTGTCGTCAGCTTCTATTTGAACATGGTGGTCCTGAAGCCTTGTTGATGACCGATGATGGCCCACAAAAGATGTCAGCGATGCTTCCGTGGGCTTTTGGACCCGAGGACCTAGATCGCAACGAGCGTTAAATGATTGAAGCCTTCTCCGCCGCAGAAATCATCGCGGCAAAGCGTGATCATCATTCACTGACAGACCCGCAAATTGATTGGGTTATTGACGCATATACCCGCGGTGCTGTCGCAGATGAACAAATGTCAGCACTCCTTATGGCGATCTTGCTCAACGGGATGGAAAATCGCGAAATATCTCGTTGGACCGATGCCATGATCAACAGCGGTGAAAGAATGAATTGGTCGGCGTTAGCTAGACCAACAGTTGATAAGCATTCAACAGGCGGAGTCGGCGACAAGATCACTTTGCCTTTAGCGCCATTAGTTGCTGCATGTGGCGCAGCGGTACCTCAATTATCTGGTCGCGGCTTAGGCCATACCGGTGGAACTCTAGACAAACTCGAATCCATTCCGGGCTGGCGAGCATCATTGTCTAATGAAGAAATGTTGAAAGTATTGCAGGATTGCGGTGCAGTCATTTGTGCAGCAGGTGCGGGTTTAGCTCCAGCAGATAAAAAGTTATATGCACTTCGCGATGTAACAGCAACGGTAGAAGCGATCCCGCTGATTGCGTCATCAATTATGAGTAAGAAGATTGCTGAAGGAACAAGTGCACTTGTTCTAGATGTTAAAACCGGTGCTGGTGCATTTATGAGCGATCCTGCAAAAGCGAAAGAACTTGCGCACGTCATGGTTGGTCTCGGAAAACGTGCTGGAGTTAAAACTCTTGCATTAGTAACTGCAATGGATGTCCCACTTGGATTAACCGCCGGAAATGCGTTAGAGGTTAGAGAATCTGTAGAAGTTCTTGCTGGTGGGGGACCATCAGATATTGTTGAACTGACAGTTTTGCTTGCACAAGAAATGTTGGAACTTGCGGGCATTAGCGGGGCCGATCCAGCAGCTGCATTAAAAAATGGAAAAGCTATGGATGTTTGGCGTCAGATGATTTCGGCCCAAGGTGGAGATCCAGATGCCAAGCTTCCTGTTGCCCGCGAAAATACAGTTGTGACCGCGCAAAGCAGTGGAACCATCCTTTCTATGGATGCGATGAAAGTTGGAATGGCTGCCTGGCGCTTAGGTGCAGGCCGCTCTCGCCAAGGCGAAGCAGTTCAGGCAGGGGCTGGAATCGAAATTCACGCAAAGCCAGGGGACACAATTACCGCAGGAGCACCGCTTTATACGCTCCATACAGACACTCCAGCGGCCTTTACGCGAGCCCTGGAGTCTTTGGATAACTCTGTGACAATTGGTGAATTGCCAGTTAGTGGAATTGATCGACTTCCGCTTATTGTTGAACGTATCGTTGATTAAGGGGCACACCAGATGAGCATGAACAGCATTCCGACCAAGGAGCAGATCAAAGTTGTTCCTAAAGTGTTGCTGCATGATCACCTAGATGGTGGATTACGCCCACAAACAATCATCGATATCGCCCAAGAGATTGGCTACAAAGCCCTTCCGACTCATGATGCAGCAGAGCTTGCAACTTGGTTTCGCGAATCATGTGATTCTGGATCGCTCGTTCGCTACCTGGAAACTTTTTCGCACACAATCGCAGTGATGCAACGCCGTGAAGATATTGTCCGAGTTGCACGTGAATGCGCACTGGATCTTGCACGCGATGGTGTTGTCTACGCCGAAGTTCGTGGTGCACCAGAATTATTTACTGAAAAAGGTTTAACGATGTCTGATGTTGTGGAAGCGACATTAGAAGGCTACAAGTTAGGAATGCAAGAGGCAAAGGCAGAAGGATTCACTATTGAAGTGCGTTCTCTGTTGTGTGGAATGCGTCAGAACAAAAGATCTCAAGAGGTTGCCGAATTAGTCGTGAAGTACCGAGACAAAGGAGTCGTAGGCTTTGATATCGCTGGTCCTGAGGATGGTTTCCCGCCATCTGATCAAAAAGATACTTTTGATTATCTTCGTAAAGAAGATGCCCATTTTACTATCCATGCTGGTGAAGCGTATGGAATCCCCTCAATCTGGGAAGCCATCCAAATCTGCGGAGCAGAACGACTAGGTCACGGTGTTCGTATCATCGATGACATTGATTTTTCCGGCCCCGAACCAAAGTTGGGTCGCCTTGCAGCTTATGTGCGCGATCGTCGTATTCCACTTGAGCTATGTCCAACGTCGAATCTTCAAACAGGTGCAGCAGCAAGTTATGCCGAACATCCAATCGGAGTTCTTGCCAAACTACGTTTCCGCGTCACATTAAATACTGACAACCGATTAATGAGTCAGACCTCTATGTCATTCGAGATGGAAGAAGCGGTAAAAGCCTTTTCATGGGATTTTGCCGAGCTTCAAAGAGTCACCATTAACGCTATGAAGAGCGCATTTATCCCATATCCGGAGCGTCTGGCGATTATCGACCAGATCATCAAGCCAGGCTATGCCAAGGTTTCAGCTGGTTCATGATTGATTTTACTGATCCACTTTTTGTTGCAGATCCTTATCCAGCTCTTAAAGAGTTAAGAAGTGCGCCTGGTCCAGTGTGGCACGAGGACATGCAGATGTTCTTGGCCGCACGACACGGTGATGCAAATGATGTATTTCGCAATAAGTCTTTAGGCCGAATTTTCAAAGAGAAAACTCCTGATTTTGAATGGGAAATCTTCAATTGGCTACACGCAGATTCGATTCTAGATAGTGAACCACCTAAGCATACTCGCTTACGTTCCTTAGTTGCCAAAGCCTTCAACCGACAAAAAATCGAAGGAATGCGACCTGCTGTTTCTCGCATTACTGAGCAACTGTTGGATGCAATAGATCTTAAAGTTAAGAGTGGCCAGAGTTTTGATCTCATCGCAGATTATGCCGAACCTTTGCCAGTCAAAATTATTGCTGACCTGTTAGGTTTTCCAGAATCTGAAGAACATTTATTGCGCCCATGGTCACAAGCAATTGTAAAAATGTATGAAGTTAACCCATCGGTTCAGTATCAAACTGAGGCTAAAGCGGCAGCTAGTGAGTTTGCTCAGTATGTGCGAGATCTGGCAGAGAGCCGTAAAAAGAATCCTGGTCAGGATTTGATCTCTGATTTAGCCAGCGTTGAAGAAAATGGTGAAAAGCTCAATATGCAGGAGCTAGTTGCGACCTGTATTTTGCTTTTAAACGCTGGACATGAAGCAAGTGTGAATGCATTTGGCAATGGCATGGTTGCAGCCCTTCATCGCCCAGACCAAATAAAGCTACTTCGCGAAACTCCACGCGAAGTTACCAATACAGCTCTTGAAGAGTTCATGCGTTTTGACGCACCGCTTCACTTGTTTGAACGCACAGCAACGGCAGATACCGAAGTTGGGGGAGTTCAAATAAAGGAGGGGCAAAAGATCGCCGCCCTTATTGGGTCAGCAAACCGTGATGAATCAGTGTTTTCAGCCCCTGAAACCATGGATTTAACTCGTGATCCAAATCCTCATATCGGCTTTGGTGCGGGTATTCACTTCTGTTTAGGGGCACCACTTGCTCGACTTGAAATGAGTGTTTCACTGCCGGCGTTATGGGAAAAATACCCATCCATGCAACTGGCTGCAGAACCAGTTCGACGACCTACCTTTGTATTACGTGGTTATGAAAGCGTCGCTATCTCTGCTTGATGTGGGTATGAGGATTGCGCGCCTTTTCGGGTAACACTAAAAGATGCAATTGAGACACCAAAATTCATAGCATCAATCGGATCTTTGCCACTGGCCAGAGCGTAAGCAAAACTTCCAACAAAAGCATCTCCAGCACCTGTCGTATCAACAGCTGTGACCTTAGGTGCGCCAACTCGGTGCAGTTCTGCCGTTGGGCTTATATACACAGCACCCTCACTGCCTAAGGTAACAATGGTGCTCTTACCTGGTCTAAAGCTTTTTAAAATGGCATCACTTGATGGCAAAGTTCCATGAAGCTCTCGGAACTCGGTCTCATTAGGAATCAACCAATCTGTCAGTTCTAGTAATTCACTAGCTAACTGTTGGTAAGGCGCAGGGTTCAAAATAGTTGTGCAGCCTCGAGCTTTCGCCGCCTTGAATGCGGCAAGTGTGACTTCTTGTTTAATCTCACATTGCGCAACGACTATTGCTAGATCCTCAATGGCATTAATCGCTTCGGTCGCCTTGGTTATTTCAATTTCGTGGTTTGCTCCAGGAATAATGATGATTCTATTTTCACCAGCACCATCGACCCAGATATGGGCAACACCGTTTGGAGTCGAGCTGGTTTCGACAAATCGCGAATTAATCCCGACCTTCACAAAGTTGTCAGCAATTGCCTTTCCAAATACATCATCACCTAATTTTCCGATGAAATGAACTTGAGCTCCACAATGAGCCGCCATAACCGCTTGGTTTGCACCCTTACCACCAAAACCAGTCGTAAAGAGCTGGCCCGCAAGGGTTTGTCCTGGTTCTGGAAGTACATCTGCATAGGCGGTTAAATCCATCATGGCGCTGCCTACGACAACTATTACAGACGGTCTCATAACGCTAGGCTAGCGGTTATGGGTAAAACTTCAATCATTCTGGATGTAGATACTGGCGTTGATGATGCATTTGCAGTTCTTTTTGCTGCGCTCCATCCAGATATCAATTTATTGGGAATTACTTGTGTTGATGGAAACACAAATATTGATCAAGTTGTAGCTAATACCTTGAAAGTTCTAGATGCAGCAGGTGCTCCAGATATTCCAGTGGCACGAGGAGCCTTGAAGCCACTACTTGGTAAGAGTCAATACGCTGAATATGTACATGGCGCTGATGGTATGGGCGATCTAGGGATTGCACCTTCCAAACGTAAGGTTGATTCTCGTTCTGCAGTTGAATTGCTGCGAGATTTAGTTGAACAATCAAAAGATCCCGTGACAATAGTTCCTTTAGCACCGCTGACCAATATTGCATTGTTCTTGCGCGCTTTTCCTGAAACCGCAAAGAAAGTTCACCGAATCGTATTAATGGGTGGATCAGCTTCGGCAGGCAACGCAACCGCGGCGGCTGAATTTAATGTGTGGCATGACCCAGAAGCTGCGGCCATAGTTTTCCAAAGTGGCGTACCAATCACTATGTATGGATTAGATGTTTTCATGCGCCCTGGCATCAATCGCGAACAAGCAACCCAGATGCAAAATTCAAGTAATCCAGCCGCACAATTTGGTGGATCTCTTGCCTTGGCATTTATGGAACGACTTGGAGTTTCTCCAGTTACCTTAGGTGATTACGGCGCAGTTGCCAGCGTTATTCGCCCAGATTTATTTACAACTGAAATGTTTGATGTCGTTGTTGATACATCATCAGGGCCTGCACGCGGTCAAACAATTGTTGATCGACGTGATGCGTTCCTGAAAGAATTAGAACCGCTAGATTTAGAGGATTCGGCAAAGGTGCGCGTAACGCTAGATCTCGATGTAAACGGCGTTGAACAGTTGTGGCTCACAACCATTAATTCATAGGCCTATTGGGTGCCACACAGTCTTAGCTTCCATGAAAGCAATGATTCGACCAGGATCTGCAGACTTAAAGGAATGAATTCGCTTTAAGTTCTCAGCTCCTGCAACTTTGATTTCTGCGTGAAGTTTTGCTGGCAGACCCGAGATATCTAGCGCATCAATATCCATGTGAGAAGCCATCCATGGCGCAATCTCTTCCTTTTTACCGGTCAAGATATTGATAACTCCATGTGGCAGATCACTAGTTGCCAAAACTTCAGCAAATGTCATTGCAGACAAAGGCGCTTTGGTACTTGCTAAAACCACAACCGTGTTTCCAGATGTGATGATTGGTGCCACGACATCTATAAAACCAAGTAGCGATGGTGTCTCTGGCGCAATTGCAGCAACCACTCCCATGCTTTCAGGAATCGTAAAGTTATAGAAAGGTCCAGCAACCGGGTTGGTTGAACCTGAAAGGGATGCGATCTTATCGGTCCATCCCGCATACCAAACTAAGCGATCAACTGAATCAGTGACTTCCTTTTCAGCCTTTATCTTTGTGATACCTGTAACTTGCATGATTTCGTCAACAAATTGCGCGCGACGACCTTCAAGCATTTCAGCGATGCGGTACAAAATCTGTCCACGGTTGTAAGCCGTTGCTTTATTCCAACCAGAGTGAGCGGCGCGAGCTGCGACAACGGCTTCGCGTAAATCTTTACGTGAAGCAAGACAAGGGTTTGCAATAAAAGCACCCTTCGCACTCTTTACTTCATATGTGCGACCAGATTCAGTGCGAGGAAATGCGCCATTGATATATAGCTTGTAAGTCTTCTTTACATCGATTCGATTACTCATGGCTAACTCCCTTCAAGTATGCAGACAGGCCGTGGCGTCCACCTTCGCGGCCCCACCCCGATTCCTTATAACCACCAAATGGAGATGTTGGATCAAATTTGTTAAAGGTATTTGCCCAAATTACGCCAGCACGAAGCTGTTGTGATGCCCACAATGTGCGAGAACCCTTTTCGCTCCAGATGCCAGCAGATAAGCCAAATGGAGTGTTATTTGCCTTTTCAATCGCTTCTTGCGGAGTTCTAAAGGTGAGCACCGATAGAACTGGACCAAAGATCTCTTCACGGGCAATTCGATGCGCTTGGGTGACTCCGGTAAAGATTGTTGGGGCAAACCAGAAACCCTTTCCTGGAAGATCACACGCCGGACTCCAACGTTCTGCACCTTCAGCATCGCCTGCAGCTGCAAGCTCAACAATCTTGGCAAGTTGTTCCTTGCTGTTAATCGCTCCAACATCGGTGTTCTTATCCATTGGATCGCCGACACGAATCTTTTCCATGCGATTTTTTAACTTGTGCAGAACTTCTTCAGCAACATTTTCCTGCAATAACAGGCGTGATCCCGCGCAGCACACATGTCCTTGATTGAAGAAAATTCCATTTACAATTCCTTCAACTGTTTCATCAATTGGCGCGTCATCAAAGACGATATTGGCAGCTTTTCCGCCAAGTTCTAACGTCACACTCTTCTTAGTCGGTGCGACGGCGCGAGCAATAATCTTTCCGACCTCAGTTGATCCGGTAAATGCAATTTTGTCGATGCCTGGGTGATTCACAATCAACGCACCCGTTGAACCATCGCCAGTAACAATATTGACGACTCCTGCTGGAAGTTCCGCTTGCTGACACACTTCGGCAAACAAAAGCGCGGTTAATGATGTTGATTCCGCCGGCTTTAGAACAACGGTGTTTCCGGTTGCAAGTGCAGGTGCAACTTTCCAGGCCAACATCAAGAGCGGGAAATTCCAAGGAATAATCTGACCCGCAACACCGAGTGGCTTTGGTGATGTTCCAAGGCCTGCGTATTCGAGCTTGTCTGCCCAGCCTGCATGATAGAAAAAGTGAGCTGCAGCTAATGGAATATCAGTGTCTCTGGATTCGCGAATGGGCTTTCCGTTATCAAGAGTTTCTAGCACTGCAAATTCGCGCGCACGTTCCTGCATGATTCGAGCGATGCGATATAAGTACTTTCCACGCTCTTTACCTGACATCTTTGACCAGGTTGATGTGTACGCCTTGCGCGCAGCCTTAACTGCCGCATCAACTTCAGCCTTACCAGCGAGAGCAATCTGGCTCAGAACCTCTTCAGTAGCAGGGTTAATTGTTGGAAAGTGCTTGCTTCCTGCAACAAACTTTCCACCAATGAAGTTGCCGTACTTTGGCTTAATTGAAACCACGGCTCTTGATTCAGGTGCTGGTGCGTATTCGAAGCTCATTTTTCTCTCCACTAATCCATCGTCACATACTGAGGGCTTGAGTAATAACCTTCATCTAACTTCATGCGTTGCATCAATAGATCATTGAGCAAAGCGCTAGCACCAATCCGAAATAGCTTCGGATTGAGCCAATCTGGTCCAACAGTTTCATTGACCAAAACTAATTGCTTAATTGCATCCTTTGTATTTCTAATTCCACCTGCTGGCTTGACGCCAATTCGGGTATTGGTCATTTCATAGAAATCACGGACAGCTTCAAGCATCACCAATACAACTTGGGGAGTTGCAGCAGGTGCAACCTTTCCAGTTGAAGTCTTAATGAAATCAGCACCCGCTGCCATTGCTAAGAACGATGCTTTGCGAACATTGTCATATGTCACAAGTTCGCCGGTTTCAAAAATAACTTTAAGGTGCGCTTTGTTTCCACACACCGCTTTAATTTGCACAATTTCATTGAAGACATCGATATAACGACCTGCAAGAAATGCGCCACGATCGATCACCATGTCGATTTCGGCAGCTCCAGCATCAATTGCATCTTGAGTATCTTGAATCTTTACCGGCATTGATGCTCGACCTGAAGGAAATGCGGTAGAAACGGCAGCAACCGGAACATGCTGTCCGCCAATCAAATCTAAGTGTGTTCGAGCCACAGAAACCATGTCGTTATAGACGCACACCGCTCCAACACTTGGAACCGTTAAATCAGTTGGATCTGGGCGAACCGCTTTGGTACACAAAGCTTTCACTTTGCCTGGAGTATCGGCACCTTCTAAAGTTGTTAAATCAACCATCGTGATTGCGGTTTCAATTGCCCAACGCTTAGAACTTGTCTTAATGCTTCGGGTTGCAAGCATCGCGGCGCGAGCATCTGCGCCAACTTGGTCGACACCTGAAAGATTATTGAGGTAGCTCTTTAGCGAGGCTTCGCTGCCATCAACTAAACCGTAAAAACTCACGATAACAATTCCTTCAGCGGTGGTCGTAGTTGATCCAAAACTACCTGAGCAGCCTTGGAATCCCTTTCAATTGCCTCAATGTAACACTTCATTTTTGCTTCAGTGCCGCTGGGGCGAATGATGATTCGAATGCCACCATCTAGCCAGATTCGAATTCCATCAGTTGGTGGCAAACCATCGGTAGGTGTTGCTAAATCATCGATCGAGGTAACTAATCTTCCGGCAATCTCTTGTGGGGGATTTCTGCGTAAGCCTCCCAGGATTACTCCCACCTTAGAAAGATCACTTAAGCGAATTGAAATTTGTTCTGTTGCATGGAAACCATGTCGTGCCCAAATCTCATCAAGTAGATCAAGCAGAGTTTTGCCTTCAGCTGCCAGGTCTGTTGCAATTTGTGCCAAAGTTATTGCCGCCGAAATTCCATCTTTATCATTTACTGTCATAGCATCAACGGCATACCCAAGGGCTTCTTCATATCCAAAGGTCAAATTCTCGATTTTTGCTAGCCATTTGAAACCTGTCAATGTTTCTTTGAAATCAAGTTTGTAGTGCGCGGCAATTTTTCGAACGATAGATGAAGAAACAATTGAATTAGCAAATATTCCTGATTCGATTTTCCGCGCAATGGATTCGGCAAATATCGCACCTAACTCATCTCCGCGTAGCATTCGCCACCCAGTTACTGGATCATTAACTGCAGCTGCACATCTATCAGCATCAGGATCATTGGCAATAACTAAGTGAGCATCAAATGCTTTTGCAGTTTCTAACGCTAAATCAATTGCACCTGGCTCTTCAGGGTTAGGAAAGGCCACCGTTGGGAAATCAGGATCTGGCGCAGCTTGTGCATCCACCAAGATAGGTGATTGAAAGCCTGCTTTGAGAAAAACTCGTTGAATTGTTTCGGTACCAACACCATGCATAGCGGTATAAACAATTCGTAATGTGCCAGGTTTGCCTGCCAAGGCAGCGGTTCGCTCGATGTACTGCTCAACTATTTCCTCACCCAGCACATTCCATACTTTTCCGCGTGGCTGAGACTTCAATGATGTGATTGCACCAATTTTCAGTGCAATTGATTCATCAGTCGGTGAAACAATCTGTGATCCACGGTAATGAATTCCATCAACTGTTCCGCCCAAGTAGACCTTGTAACCATTATCTTGTGGTGGATTATGGCTTGCTGTCACCATGATTCCTACATCGCATTTCAATTCATTGGTTGCAAAGGCTAAAACTGGTGTTGGTAGCGGGCGCGGCAAAACAAAAACCTTCATCCCCGCACCACTCATTATTTCGGCGGTCTCAAAGGTGAAATCTTCAGATCCATAACGAGCATCACGGCCAATTACGACCGAACTTAGATTGCGCTCCTTCATATAAGCAACAATGCCGGTCGCAGCGCGACCAACAACTGCGCGATTCATTCCAGATGGCCCAGGCCTAACGGGTCCACGTAATCCCGCGGTACCAAACTGCAGAAAACCATTAAAGGATGCACGTAGTTCAGTTTCATTACCTGCATCTACCCATTGCTGTAATTGCGCAGCGGTTACTGGATCTGGATCATCTGCAATCCAGGCTTTTACTTCCTGCTCCAGTGAGTGATCCATGTGCTTAGAGTAACTTCGGAATAACCCCTTTGAGAAGTGCGCCCATACGGTCTGCCGCGGCCTTACCGGCTGCGATTACCTCTTCATGGTTAAGTTTTTCACCAGTTACTCCAGCTGCAGCATTAGTTACTAAAGAAATTCCTAGAACTTCAGCACCTAGTGCATGTGCAGCGATCGCTTCTGGAACAGTAGACATTCCAACTAGATCTGCGCCCATAGTTCGCATCATCAGAATTTCAGCGGGGGTTTCATAGGTTGGTCCGCGCCAATGCACGTAGACACCTTCTTGTAGCGATGAATCCTCTTTCTTTACAATTTCACGAATTCGCTTGCTGTACAGATCTGTTAGATCAACAAATGTTGCACCAGATAGTGGTGAAACTGCAGTCAAAGAGATGTGATCGCGAATCAGGACTGGTTGTCCTACTTTGTAGGAAGTATTAATTCCTCCACACGCGTTGGTCAAGATAACCACTTTGCAGCCAGCTTTAACTGCGGTACGAACACTGTGAACTACAGGTTCAATTCCCTTGCCTTCGTATAAGTGAGTTCTGCCTACGAATACTAAAGCACGTAATTTCTTTCCATCTTTTTCAATTTCATATGAGCGGATTTTGCCAGAATGACCTTCGACAGCTGGTGCAAAAAAACCGGTGAGCTCTTCAGCGTTGCATTCAAATACTGGTGTTCCAAGTGCATCAACTGCACTGACCCAACCTGATCCCATAACTAGAGCGACATCGTGATGAGATATTCCGGTCTTTGCCGCAATTTCTGCTGCAGCTTGTTCAGCCGCCTTCAGCGGGTCTGTATAAAGAAGTTCGGTCTGTGTCATGCGGTAATAATGTCACAAAGGCGGCAGCTGCGGTTATTTATTTCATCTGCTTTGCTTCAGGCCAGGTGTACCCAAGGTTTGCAAAAGCCTTGCGAACAAATGGCATAGAGATGCCCACCACATTTGTGTAATCACCTTCGATGGATGGAATAAAGGGAGAGCTAAAGCCATCTAGCGTAAATCCACCTGCAACATGTAATGGTTCTTCAGTTGCTACATAATCTGCAATTTCTTCATCGCTCATATGATCAAAACTGACTCGCGTAGTTACACGATCTGAAATTTCGATATCTTTTGCGGTATCGATAATGCAGTGGCCTGTGTGCAGCAATCCTGAATTTCCTCGAACTCGCTTAGCTCGCTCCGTTGCAATTTCTGGGGTTCCTGGCTTACCCAGTGATTGGCCATCAAATTCAAAAGTTGAATCACACCCAATAATGATTGCCGGAAAATCGATTTGCTCACGAACCGTGTGAGCCTTAGTGATAGCCAGAGCGATCACCATATCGGCAGGGGAGAGTGAGTTAAAAAACTCAGTTTCTTCATCTACATGGCTGACAATTATTTTTGGAGATAACCCTGCTGACTCTAAAAGACGGCGACGACTAGTTGATTGTGATGCTAAAACAATTGTTGTCATGGTGATTAAACCCTTGGCTCTATTTATGATGAAATTTTGCTTGCATTGCCAAGAGTATCGGTACCAAGTTCCAGACGATGCATCTACGATATGAGGGTGAGAAATACCTTTCCCATTGTTGGTGTCATTGGTGCCGGACAGCTGGCACGGATGAGTATCGCCCCCGCAACCGCCCTAGGTGTTGAACTCTTACTGCTAGCTGGTGATTCGCTGGATTCGGGTGCTCAAATCACAAACCATATTGTTGGTGACTATAAAGATTTAGAGACGGTACGAGCTTTTGCTCAAAAATGTGATGTTGTGACATTTGAGCATGAATTAATCCCCTTGAGTATCGTCAAAGCTTTAGAAGCTGATGGCGTAGTTGTTCGCCCATCCTCTTCTGCTTTTATTTTTTCGCAGGATAAAGCGGCGATGCGAGAAAAGTTAAGTAGTTTTCCAGCGCCACACTGGCAATTAGTTACATCTGCAGATGAAGTGAGTGAATTCCCCGTTATAGCTAAGGCGATATCTGGGGGATATGACGGTCGGGGTGTTTGGAAAGTTTCCGATCAGCATGAGCTAGCAAAACTGCTTCAGCAAACCAACAAGTTAATAGTTGAAGAACTTATCGATTTTGATTATGAAATTGCAGTTATGGTTGCCCGCTCTCCTCATGGGCAAGCAACAACCTGGGCTCCGACGCAAACAATTCAAAATGATGGCATCTGTACCCTGACTATTACACCTGCTCCGCAAGTTAGCTTTGAACTAAGTGAAAAAGCTCAGAAGTTAGCACTTGAAGTTGCTGCAGCTGTTGGAGTCGTCGGAGTGATGGCAGTTGAGATGTTTGTCAAAGGTGATCAATTATTCATTAATGAACTCGCAATGCGTCCTCACAATTCTGGGCATTGGACGATTGAAGGTTCGAAAACTAGTCAGTTTGAACAGCATCTGCGGGCAATTTTGGATTTACCGTTAGGCGATCCTGCGATGACAGCGCCTTTTGCGGTTATGGGAAATATTCTTGGCTCAAATAAGCAGGACATGTATCGCCCCTACCTGCATCTGATGGCGCGAACCCCTGGGCTTAAATTTCATCACTATAAGAAAGAGGTACGCCCAGGTCGCAAGATTGGTCATGTAACTTTGCTGGGTCAAGACCTCGTAGAATTAACCCAAGAGGTAAAGCATGCGTTGGATTATATGAGCGGAGAAATCGATGAGTGATGTAGCAATCATCATGGGATCAGACTCAGATTGGCCGATCATGGAGGATGCAGCGAAAATTCTTGATCAACTTGAAATTAGTTACACCGTTGATGTTGTTTCAGCTCACCGCATGCCGCTAGAAATGGTTGAGTTTGCTCAGACTGCAATTTCTAAGGGGTACAAAGTAATTATTGCAGGGGCAGGTGGTGCGGCGCATTTGCCTGGAATGGTTGCATCAATAACATCACTGCCAGTGATTGGCGTTCCAGTTGCTTTGAAAAATTTAGATGGCATGGATTCTCTGCTTTCTATAGTTCAAATGCCGGCAGGCGTACCTGTTGCAACAGTGGGTATTGGCAACGCTAAAAATGCCGCACTACTTGCTGCACGGATATTAGGAGTTTCTGACAAAGCGATTTCTAGCAAGGTCATCCAGGGCTTACAGGAGATTAATAAAATTGCTAAGGAAAAAGGCGAATCTTTGAATTCGCGACGAAATCAGAAGACTGGTTTCTAACCCCGAGATCGGTATTCGATTGCTGGGCAATGATCCATAACCGTTAACAAACCTGCCGCTTGCGCGCGAGCCACAGCTGCTTCATCGATTACATCAAGTTGCAGCCAAATAGCTTTTGCACCGATTGCGATTGCTTCATCAACAACTGAGCCAACTAGTTGCGAGTTAACAAAACAATCAACAACATCTACAGGTACTGGAATTTCTGAAAGAGCCGTGTACGCAGTTTCTCCATGAACAGATTCGGCCTTAGGGTGCACCGGAATTATGTTGTGACCTTTATCCTGTAGCAGCCGAGCGACACCAAAAGCGGCTCGATCAGGGTTGTTGCTTAGCCCAACCACTGCCCATGTCTTGAGCGACAGGACCGCATCAATTGTTTCTTTGGTATTAATCGGTGCGACCCAAAGCGTGGAATTTCCAACCAGCATTTCGCCACACAGTGCGATCTAACATATTGCGTCCATCGATAATGATTTTTGACCTAACGAGCGAAGAGATTGCTGCTGGATCGATCTGGCGGTATTCCTTCCACTCAGTTAAATGCAGAATCAAATCAGCATCTTTCAGCGCATCTGTAACAACCTCTTGGTATTCCAGATTGGGAAAACGCTTTCGTGCAGGCTCGATTCCTTTTGGATCATGCACTACGACAATGGCACCAGCTGCTTGTAACTGAGCCGCAATATCAAGTGCGGGGGAGTCACGGACATCATCACTATCGGGCTTGAAAGTTGCACCTAGTACAGCAATTTTGTACTGAGTTAAATCCTCGGAAAGTTCACCGCGCACAACATCGATAACGCGTTGGCGGGCACGAAGGTTAATTGCATCAATTTCGCGCAGGAATTCAAGTGCTTGCATCGCGCCTAGTTCTTCGGCACGAGCCATAAATGCCCGAATATCCTTCGGAAGACAGCCTCCACCAAAACCGATACCAGCTTGCAAGAAACGATTTCCGATACGTGGGTCATAACCAATCGCTTTGGCTAACACGGTGACATCGCCACCTGCAGCTTCGCAGACTTCAGCCATGGCATTAATAAATGAAATCTTTGTCGCAAGAAATGAGTTAGCAGCTACTTTTACTAATTCTGAAGTTGGTAAATCCGCACGGATCCACGGTGTTCCAAGTGCAATTACCGGTTTATAAACCTCTTTAAGAATTTCTTCTGCGCGATCATTAGTAACACCAACAACTAATCTGTTAGGAGTCAAAGTATCTTCGATGGCAAAACCTTCACGAAGGAATTCTGGATTCCACGCTAGATCTGCTTGCGGTGCAATCTTTGCTAACTCATCACGCAAACCTTGCGCAGTACCAACTGGCACAGTCGACTTACCTACAACCAAAGCACCTTCCTTAAGGTGAGGGGCGATCGCAGTAACAGCGGATTTCACATAGGTTAGATCAGCTGCAAGCCCATCTTTACTTTGAGGGGTTCCAACACACACAAAGTGAACATCGGTATCCTTGATAGCAGAAAAATCTGTGGTGAAAGAAAGCCGACCAGTTTTTAACTCTTGCGCTAGCAGGGTTTCCAATCCTGGTTCATAAAATGGCAACTTTCCGCTTTGCAGAAGTGCAACCTTTTCCGGATCTGTATCCACGCCTATAACTGTGAAACCAAGTGAGGACATACATGCCGCGTGGGTAGCTCCAAGATAACCGCAGCCAACAACCGAGATCGTTAATGTCATGCGGCAGAGTTTACTTCAGAGCCCCACAAGGATTTTCATCAGCGGTGCGAGTCTTGAATTTATCGATCACCGTTGGCTTAGCTGTTGCTGAAGGAGATGGAGTTGCCTCGTCGGTGAGCGGCAAATCTTCGCGAATTCGATTAAAAAGTTCAGGTGCAAGTTCAGGATCCCAAGTAACCACCGCTCCAACTCCTGGAACGCGTGCATTGGTGTTTCCCAAAGGAATAGTAAGAGTTCGGACGTTACTTGAAGAAAGATTCTTCATTTGTTTTGCAAGAGTCAAAAGATCGCTCTTGTTAAGTTCTGAATCTGTCTTTATTGTTGCAATCGCTGCATTAAAGAAATTAATAAGTTTGACAGGGTTAAGTAAAACTCCCGTACTTGTTACTTTACGAAGGACTGCGCCCATAAATTGCTGTTGACGTTGCATACGTCCCAGATCGCCCATTCCATCAAAGTCTCGTGTTCGCACATATTTGAGCGCTTCAACACCATTGAGCGTGTGAACACCCGCTGCAAGCACCAAGTGGCTACCTGGATCATCGATGTCACGTTTGGTACAGACTTCAATTCCACCAAGGGCATCAACCATTCCGGCAAAACCAGCGAAGCCAATTTCGATGTAATGATCTATTCGAATTCCTGTTTCCGCTTCAACTGTTTCAATTAAGAGTGATGGGCCACCAAAAGCAAAAGCTGCATTAATTTTTCCTTTTGCTGCAGGAACAATTTTATCTTTATTTAATGTTGAAGGATGTGCTGGAATTGTTACCAAAGAATCTCGGGGTATCGAAATAATTGTCGCCTTATCGCGCGCTTTAGAAATGTGAACAATCAGCATTGTGTCTGATCGTCCACCTGCAGCGGTCTTTGTGCTTCCTACTTTAAGTAATTTCCTCTGCTCTTTAGTCAGACCTTCGCGAGTATCAGAGCCAACCAACAAATAGTTAAGCGCTTTATTTGGTTTATCAGGTCGATTAGTTATTGATCCAAAGGCATCGATGCGGTCGATCGCGCCGCTGACTTGGCCGAGACCTAGCCAAGAAAAGGCAGAAATTAGAACTACTCCCACAGATAGTGAGGTAATAATCCGAATTGCCCGCGTTGGTTTCACTGTCAGAGAGTACTTGAGCGATAGCGTGTGCGGGTTATGTCGACATCAGCGAACACGTTATATGGCTCACCGAAGCGAGAAATCTCGGTCATCTTGCCTGTCCTGAACGAGGAGAAATATCTAGCGGATTGTGTGAATTCGATCTTGTCTCAGAATTTCAGCGGAGCAATCGAAGTAATTCTCGCTGTGGGACCTTCGCAGGATGAAACCATGAAGATCGCAAGGTCACTTGAAGCTAAAGACCCGCGTGTTGTTGTGGTTGAGAATCCAACAGGTAAAACTGCCGCTGGCTTAAATCTTGCAATCGCTGCAGCTCAATATTTAATAATCGTGCGAGTTGATGGACATTCACAGATTCCAATTGATTATTGTGAAACAGCATTTCAAATTCTAAATGAAACTGGCGCAGTAAATGTTGGCGGCATTATGGCTGCAGAAGGTATTTCACTTTTTGAGCGGGCTGTTGCTCGTGCAATGCGCAGTCCACTTGGAGTAGGTGCTTCTCGCTTCCATACAGGAGGAGGCGCAGGGGAATCTGACACCGTCTACTTAGGTTGCTTTAGAAAAGAAGCTTTACTTGCTATTGGTGGATTTGATGAGAGGTTTACTCGAGCGCAAGATTGGGAACTAAATTTTCGTCTACGCGAAAATGGTGGTGTTGTTTACTTTGAGCCCAGACTGAAAGTGACTTACCGTCCCCGTTCCACAGTTAAAGCTCTCGCTAAGCAGTACTTCGAATATGGTCGCTGGCGGCGAATTGTCTCAAGAAGACATAAGGGAAGCATCAACTTAAGATATTTAGCTCCTCCATTTACGGTGCTAGCAACAACGCTTTCGCTGATTGCAGGTGGATTGCTTGGGCCAATCTTCTTTATTCCTGCACTTGTTTATTTGGTATTTATTCTGGGAGCTTCGACAGCAATTGGTGAGAGCATGGGTGAGATTCTTTGCTTGCCAATAGTATTACTCACTATGCATATTTCATGGGGTCTTGGATTTCTAACATCACCAAAGAACAGTCATGGCTTGTCATAAATCCATCGTTTCCATCTGGAGCAAGCCTCTAGTTTTACTTTTGGCATTAGTTGTAATCGCTCCATTACCAGCTTCTGCACTAGCAGTGCCAACCGAGTTTGCAATAACTGGTGCTGGTTATGGTCATGGAGTAGGACTTAGCCAAATTGGTGCTCGCTCTAAAGCGTTGGCGGGTGAAACTTCTACTGCGATTCTCAATTACTACTACAAAGATGTAGTTATTCAACCCATGGATGATTCAAAGATTCTGCGAGTTAATGTGGGTCACTTATTAAGTACTGCAAGAATCACAACAGCAACCCCTGACGCAAGCCTGCAAATCTTTAGTGGAGATATCGGAGACGCTCAGGATGTTGCTCCCCTCGCAATAGTTCCAGTGAAGAGCTCGCTTAGTTTTTCTATTCTAGGTTCGACAGTTGTCCCTAGTGTTGTTGTAGGAAAAAAGACAACAAGTTTGCCTAGAAATAAAGTTTTTACTGTTCGATGGAGCGGAACTCGTTACTTGTCAGGAGTAGACGGAGTTGTTTCATTGACCCATTCATCTGCAACAGCTAGATATCGATATGGACAAATGCAGTTTAGGGCGGTCAAAGCTTCAACTCTGGGCCATCGACTTGAAATAACTAACTCAGTTCGTTTAGCAGATGAATACTTGTGGGGGATAAGCGAAGTCCCATCGTCATGGCCGATGGCAGCCCTTGAAGCTCAAGCAATTGCTTCTCGAACGTATGCTTTGAATAAAGCTGGTGTAAATCGAGCCGCCTGCGATTGTGATCTCTATGGGGAGGTATCTGATCAAAAGTTTCTTGGATTTGCTAAGGAAACGGAGAAGAATTGGGGAAAGTTTTGGGTAGCTGCAGTCACCAACACCGCAGGCTTAACTCTGACTCAGAACAACCTACCTATTGCCGCATATTTTGGAAGTTCTACAGGTGGCTTAACTGAAACCGCAATGAATGCATGGGGAAGCGAACGGACTTATACCCAGATCATCGCTGATCCTGGAAGCCAAGATGCAAAACTGAACCCAAACTTCTTCAGTTGGAAAAGGTCAGTTACCCAAGCATCGGTAGCCCTGGCTTTTGCATTACCTGATGTAGCAACACTTGAAATACTTTCAAAAAATTTGAGTGGAACAGTTGGGACACTTAGAGCAACATCAAGTGCGGGAATTCAAAAGAGTTTACGTGGTGAAACTTTTAGAAGCCGAACAAGGATTCCATCTGCCTACTTTGATTTAGTTGGCGTGCAGAATGCTGTTGAGCCCACCCCAAGTCCCAGTCCTTAAAACAACTTCAAGGCCTCCATCTAAAGAGTTTCTGCGGAACAACAAGTTACTAGCGCCAGAAAGTGTTCCTGCTTTAACTATTTCACCATCCGGCAACTTAACCTTTGCAGCAGCAGTTATATAGGTTCCAGCTTCGATTACACAGTTATCGCCTAATGAAATACCTAAGCCCGAATTTGCGCCTAGTAAACACTTCTCGCCAATTGAAATTACTTCTTTACCGCCACCGCTAAGAGTTCCCATAATTGATGCACCGCCACCTACATCGGTTCCATCTCCAACAATTACACCAGCAGAGATTCTTCCTTCAACCATCGAAGTTCCAAGAGTTCCTGCGTTGAAGTTAACAAAGCCTTCATGCATCACCGTTGTACCCGAAGCCAAGTGCGCACCTAGTCGAACGCGATCAGCATCTGCAATTCGAACACCTGAAGGAACTACATAATCAACCATTCGCGGAAACTTATCGACGCCGTAAACACTCACGTGTCCGTGCGCCGCTTTCAAACGTGCACGCGTAATTTCAAAATCTTCAACGGCACATGGTCCTACTGATGTCCAAACAACATTGCTTAGAATTCCAAAAATCCCATCAAGTGCCAGCCCGTGTGGTTTCACGAGTCGATGGGAAAGAAGATGTAGTCGCAAGTAAGCATCAGCTGCATTTGCTGGTGCTTTCGTAGTATCTATTTCAATACTTACTACTTCACGTGAAACTCCACGCGCGACATCGGTGCCAATAAGTGCGGACAGTTCAGCCGGAACGGTCGCTGAAAGTTGAGACAAGGCAGGGGATGGAAACCAGACATCAAGGGTTACACCCTTTGCGATAGTTGCGATTCCGTGGCCAGATGCGATGGTCGTCATGTCCCAAGCCTAGCCTCTATTGTTAGCCGCATGCGTATTGCCGTCTTTTGTTCTTCCTCACCCACGATCGATAACAAGTATGTAGAGCTTGCTTACGAGTTGGGGAAGGGAATTGCTACCTCTTCTAATGAGTTAGTCACTGGCGGTGGCCATATTTCAATGATGGGCGCAGTATCTAGGGGAGCGCGCGATGCTGGAGGCAAGACAATTGGTGTGATTCCACAAGCGTTGGTCGATATTGAATTTGCCGATCATGACAATGATGAATTACATGTTGTTGAAACAATGGGACAACGAAAGCACATGATCACCGATATTTCAGATGCGTTTGTGACTTTACCCGGAGGTGCGGGAACGCTTGAAGAGTTCTTTGAAATTTGGGTTGGGCATTACTTAAAGTTTCATTCAAAGCCCGTCGTAATTCTAGATCCATTTGGAATTTATGCGCCGTTGCATGAATTAATCGTTCACTTAGAAGATGAAAAGTTTATTAAGCCAGGTATGCGTGAAATTGTGCAATGGACAACAACAGTTGATGAAGCATTGCGAGCATGCCAAGCATGAGAAGTAATCACATTGCAATGAGTCTTGTCATTCATGCTCCAATCCAAAAAGTGTGGGATGCCTTAGCTGATTGGGAATCACAAAGTGAATGGATGCTTCAAACAACTGTTGAAGTTACCTCTGAAATTCGTGACGGCGTTGGAACATCGATTGCTGCTTTTACTGGAATTGGAAAGCTAGGAATCATGGATCACATGACGGTGACTGCTTGGAATCCTCCTACTGTGTGCGATGTTGTTCATACCGGAAAAATAATTAAGGGCACGGGACGTTTTGAGTTAACTGAGCTCTCACCACAATCCACACGGTTTGATTGGTCAGAAGAGGTTCTTGCTCCGCGAGCGCTATTTCTTCTTATTGCACCAGGTTTATATGTAGGAGTACGCATCTCACTGTCGGCCTTGCGCCGTCAGTTGCACCAAAGGAAGTAAAGTTGCCTCATGGGGAAGCAACCGCAAACACTGGCACAAGCCCTTGCCTCTTTACCCGAAGAAGAACGCATCATCTTGACCATGCATTATCTGAAGTCGATGAGCGCCGCCGATATCGCTTCCATTCTCGGTGTTCCAGAGCGGTCTGCAGAGGCGATTATTCGCCAAGGTAAAGCCCGATTGAGCGCGATTCTGGGCATCTAGCTCAATCTCGAATTCGCACTAAGGCTCAATCTGAGAGATACTTAGCCCCTTGCTTCACACCTAGCAGTACCAACGATTTAGAGGAGTCTTCCCATGGCAGCCATGAAACCCCGCACTGGTGATGGTCCAATGGAAGTCACAAAGGAAGCTCGCTCGCTAGTGATGCGCATTCCTCTCGAAGGCGGCGGCCGCTTGGTTGTCGAAATGAACGCAGAAGAAGCAAACAACCTCAGCGCAGCACTTCACGCAGCTGTAGCTCTGGTTAAGAAGTAATTTAGATTTAAAGGCACTAGCCTTACCAATCATGTCAGCGCTACCTCAATTTGCTCCCTTTGAGATTTCAAAGGCTGTTAGTGCTCATTCAATCGCACTTGGATTCTTCAAAAACGCAGATGGAAACTTTGAATTTGTATCACCAATTGCACCCCAAGTTGAAAAGTTTTTTGCCCTTAACCTGGTTGATGAATTAACTTTTTTTGCACCAACCGGAAAAGCTGGAGAGCTTTTTGAGATTCCAGTCAGTGCTGAAGATTCTCAGACAGATCGAATTTTTCTTGTCGGGATTGGCGATCAAAGTGGTTCATCAGCACGTGCAGCAGGAGCAGCAGTTGGTCGCAAAGTACGCGGAAAGAACACAACAGTATTTACAGCATGCGTTGTCTCAGAAGCTAAATCATTTGCAATCTCGGCAGCTCTTGGAGCCTGGGTCTGGAATTTAAAGACGGACAAGAAAAAAGAAGAGCCAACGATTTTTGTAGCAAGCAAAGATGCGCAAGCGATTAAGGACGCAGCAGCAATTGCCAAAGCAATCTGCAGAACACGCGATTTAGTTCACACTCCGGCAAATATTAAAACTCCAGCCTGGATGGGCAAGCAGGCAGAAGATTTTGCAAAGGGAACTGGCCTGAGCGTTAAAATATTTGCAGGACCAGCACTTAAGGAATTTGGTGGGCTACGTGCAGTTGGCGGTTCATCACCCAAGCCAGGTCCACGCATGATTCAAGTTACCTACCAACCAAAATCTAAGAAAAAGTCAGTAAAAGCTTTGCCACACATTGTTTTGGTAGGCAAGGGAATCACCTTTGATACCGGTGGAGTTTCGCTTAAACGCCCTTATGACACCATGATGGCGATGAAGAGTGACATGGCTGGATCTGCCGCAATTCTTGGAACCCTTACCGCGCTTGAAGAGTTACAACCTAATGTAAAAGTAACCGCTTTGATGATGATGGCTGAAAACGCCATCTCTGCCACGGCTCAGCGCCCTAGTGATGTCATCAAGCACTACGGCGGAACAACGGTTGAGGTAATTAACACCGATGCCGAAGGACGTTTAGTTCTTGCAGATGGCTTGGCGTATGCAGATGCAAATTTGGATCCAGATTACTTATTAGATATTGCAACTCTAACTGGTGCAGCCACGCTTGGTTTGGGTCGACAGTACGCAGCGATGTACACACGAGACAACGCTCTAGCGGCGCAACTTTCCAAGGCCGGTGATGCAACTGGTGATCGTGTTTGGCACATGCCGCTAGTTGATGATTACAAAGAAGCTTTACGTAGTGACATCGCTGACCTCAATCACACGGCAGATAAGGGAAAGTTTTCCGCGGGTTCAGTAACTGCGGCATTGTTCCTAGAAAATTTCACTTCAAGTAGACGTTGGGTGCACTTAGACATTGCAGGAACTGCACGTAGCGAAGTTGATGCAGGTGAAAACTCAAAAGGTGGAACAGGATTTGGAGTACGCCTTCTTACCGAATGGATAACCTCATTGTCATGAGAGTAGATCCACACACCTTTGCCGAGAATTTCATTCCAGAGGACCACTTCAAATCTCAAGCTCGTGCCCGCGGTGTCGAATTAGGTACAGTAGACACAACACCTGGAGCTGGAGCTTTTCTAAAGTTTCTCGCCTCTGCTTTAAAAGCTCAATCAGTTGTTGAAGTTGGCACAGGATCAGGCGTCGGAAGTTTGTGGTTATTTGATGGAATGCTTTCAAGTGGAACCTTGACATCAATAGATGATGAAATGGAACATTCACAGATTGCCAAAATTGCTTTTGCTGATGCAGATATCGCACCAGCTCGCTATCGCTTGATCACCAACTCTGTCTTAGAAGTAATTTCAAAGCTAACAGATTGTGCTTACGATTTAGTAGTTGTACGACATAACCCTGAAGATTTAAGTTACGTCATCACTGAAGCGCAACGAATTCTGCGCAGTGGCGGGGCACTAGTAATCGACAACTATTACGGTGGCGGAAAGGTGTGTGACGCAGCCCAGCGCGATCCACGCACAGTCGCCCTTCGGGATACTGGGAAAATCATCAAGAATGACACTGATCATTGGGTGAGTTCTTTGCTCCCAATCGGTGATGGATTACTGATCGCAACGAAGTTGTAGCAAAATAGCGCCATGATCTTTCCTCGTAAAAAAGTAGCCCCTGTGGCAGCCCCCTGGTGGCAAGCAAATAAATCCTCGAAAAATTCAAAGGGATCTATTGCGTTGATCGCAGTTTTAGCTGGAGCGGTTGGCGGAATCTTGGGAGTTAATGCATCCGGTGCATCACTATTTAATCGCGTCAATCTTGTTTCATCTACTAGCACAATTGAACGAGCACCAGATTCTGTAGCAGGTACTGCGCAAAGAGTTTTGCCTTCTGTCGTTTCGATTCAAACTCGTTCGCTGACAGGTGCCGGAACGGGATCAGGATTTTTCATTGATAGCGATGGTTACATTTTGACTAACAACCACGTCATTAGTTCTGCAGCGCAATCAGGTGGAAGCATTCGGGTCAAGCTCAACGACGGTCGAACCTTCTTAGCAAAAGTCGTCGGACGAGATGCTTCATATGACTTAGCGGTGTTAAAAATTGCCGCTTCTGGTTTAAAGGCCTTGCAATTTGGTGATAGCGATTTAGTTGCAGTCGGTGATGCAGTTATTGCAATTGGTTCGCCACTGGGATTATCCGGAACGGTAACAACAGGAATCATTAGTGCGAAGAATCGCCCTGTCACCGCGGGGGATTCCAGTAATGAAAGTTCTTTCATTAACGCATTACAGACTGATGCAGCAATTAATCCCGGAAACTCTGGCGGACCATTAGTTGATTCAACCGGAGCTGTCATTGGCGTTAACTCTGCAATTGCATCTTTGGGATCAGAACTTCGAATTGGCTCTATTGGACTTGGGTTTGCGATACCAATTAATCAGGCGCGCAAGACAGCTGATCAATTGATTAAAAATGGCGTTGCGACATATCCAGTAATTGGAATTTCACTAGATATGAATTACCCAGGAGAAGGTGCTCAGGTTGCCACTTCTGGTCGTGGAATCTTGCCTGGGAGCCCTGCAGAAAAGGCTGGCTTACGCGGCGGAGACATTGTTATCGCTTTGAATGGAAAACCTATCAATGCCCCAGAAGAGCTCATTGTCAGTGTTCGATCATTAAATGTTGGTGATGTTGTAAAGGTGACCTACAAACGCAACGGTGTTGAAAAGACTGTGTCCTTGACTCTGATCGCGGCCAAGAAGTAATTGGCGTAGGCTACAGAAATGTTTGACTTCGGTGCAGGTGAACTTTTGGGCCTGGCAATCCTTGCGATGCTCCTTGTAGGACCAGATCGTCTGCCAAAGGTTGCCGTAGAAGCTGCGCAATGGGTCAAAAAACTCCGTGGATTAGCAGGTAAAGCAACGACTGAACTTCGAGACAATCTAGGACCTGGGTTCGAGGACTTGCAACCAAAAGACTTAAATCCAAAGACTTTTATGAAGAAGCAAATTTCAGATTTGTTAGATGAAGAAACCGCAAAGCCAAAGGTGAAGAAGCCTGCTGCGATGATTGATCCTGATTTATTATGACCCTTCTGGAACTAGTTACAGACGCGCTCTCAAAGGTTAATGATCCGGAGCTTCGCCATCCAATAACTGAGCTTGGAATGATCGAAGATCTTTCTGAAGTAAATGGCTCTGTTTCTCTCAAAGTTTTGTTAACTATCGCAGCTTGTCCAATGCAAGATCGCTTAAGGAGTGACATCTCAACGGCAGTCACAAGTGTTGAGGGCGTAAAAAATGTAGATCTTGTTTTCGGAGTTATGAATGAAGATCAACGTAACTTTGTGAAGAAAGTTGTCCGTGGTGGACGTGAAAAGTTCATTCCTTTTGCCCAGCCAGATTCATTGACACGTGTTATTGGTATCGCATCCGGTAAAGGTGGAGTTGGAAAGTCATCAGTTACCGCTAATTTGGCGGTTGCAATGGCCAAGAATGGTTTAACTGTTGGAATTTTGGATGCAGATGTTTATGGTCACTCAATTCCGCGCTTAATGGGCCTGATGGGACAGCGACCAACGGCGATCGACCAAATGTTTATCCCGCTCGAGTCCTACGGCGTAAAAACTGTTTCAATGGAAATGTTTAAGCCAGAGCGCTCTGATCCTGTGGCTTATCGCGGGCCATTACTTCACCGTGTACTGGAGCAGCTCTTATCTGATGCCTATTGGGGGGATCTTGATGTTCTGCTTATTGATTTGCCGCCAGGAACCGGAGATTTAGCTATCTCTTTAGGCCAGCTGATTCCGACTTCAGAAATTGTTGTTGTAACCACGCCACAGATTGCTGCAGCAGAGGTTGCCGAACGTGCGGGGCGAATCGCACATCAAATTCACCAACATGTCATCGGTGTAATTGAAAATATGTCAGCCTTTCCATGTCCTAACTGCAGTGACACAATTTCTTTGTTCGGCGAAGGTGGCGGAGATGAAACTTCACGTCGACTTTCGCAACTCGTGGGAATTGATGTGCCGCTACTTGGAAAGATTCCGTTTAGCCCTGCGCTGCGTACCGGCGGAGATGAGGGTGCACCGATAGTTGATGCCGATCCAAATTCACCTGCAGCAATCGCGATTTCCGAGGTTGCAGAAAAATTGATGAAGCGCAGTAAGTCTTTAGTCGGAGTCCGATTGGGTGTCTCGACGTAGCTCTTTAGCTAGCTCTTCAACAAGGTCGGCAAGTTCAGTTCGCACAAAATCTCGTGTAGCAACCTCACCTAGTGAATTGCGTAGGGCAGCAAGTTCACGAGTTAAGTATTCAGTATCTGCAATTGATCGTTCATTTTGTCCACGATCTTCATTGAGTTGGATACGGTCACGATCTGCTTGACGGTTTTGTGCAAGAAGAATCAATGGCGCTGCATACGATGCCTGCATAGACAAGATCAAAGTAAGAAAGATAAATGGATAATTATCAAATCTTAGATCCATAGGTGCAGCAAAGTTCCAGATAACCCAGAAAGCAATAAAAATTGTCATGTATACAAGAAAACGCGCAGTACCTAAGAAACGCGCAAAGCTTTCGGACATCCGACCAAAAGCTTCAGGGTCATAATTTGGACGAAGTGAACGTCGAGTCTCGCGTGGAGTGTCTAAACCATTATTGCGTGCCATCTTTAACCCTCCTTAAATACTCTCTGCTTCAAAAGAAACTGGTGACTTTTCTCGATGGTCATGTCGCCAGTTTTCAGGTAACAAGTGATCCAGCACATCGTCAACTGTGACAGCTCCCAAAAGGCGTTCGTTGGCATCTACAACCGGCAAAGAAAGCATGTTGTAGCTGGCTAAATGCGAAGAAACCTCGTGCAACGTAGCATCGGGATTTGTCCCCTTTGTGTCGGTATCAACAATCGAACCAAGCAGCGTTGAGGGTGGTTCGCGCAACAAACGTTGATAGTGCACCACACCAATAAAGCGACCGGTTGGAGTTTCAACAGGTTGGCGACAGATATAAATCTGTGAAGCAAGAGCAGGGGAAATTGCTTTCTGGCGAACCGCAGCTAAAGCGTCTGCCACAGTGGAATCTGCTGTCAGAACAATTGGTTCTGTTGTCATCATTCCACCAGCTGAATAATCCTCGTAAGTCATCAAACGTAAAACATCTTCAGCATCTTCAGGTTCCATCAGATCTAGAAGTGCATTTGCGCGCTCTTCGCCAACTTCACGTAACAAGTCCGCTGCATCATCGGGATCCATTTCGCCTAGAACATCTGCGGCACGTTCTCCCTCAAGTTCTGCAAGAAGTGCGACCCGATTTTTTTCATCCATTTCTTCCAAAACATCTGCAAGCCGCTCATCATCAAGTGCGCTGGCAACTTCAATACGACGTTTTGGGGCTAAGTCTTGTAGAACCGCTGCAAGGTCTGCCGCACGTAGGTTTGCTAAAGTCGATAGCAGATTAGTTACACCTTGATTTTGTTCAATGATTGCAAAACCGACAACTTCTTCCCAGGCAACCGTGGAAGTTGCTCCTTTTCGACGGAAGCCCTTGCCTTTGCGCATGATGTGGACTTTGGCAATTAACCAGTCACCATTTCGAGATTGCTCCATGCCCATATCTTCGACAACGACTTCTTCTGATGTTTCGAGCAAAGTAATTGAACGATCTAACATTTCTCCAAGAACAAGGACTTCACCTGGACGGGTATCAAATCGACGCATGTTCAGTAGACCAGTTATTACAACTCCGCCACTTTCAATTGAAGTAACTCGAGTAATAGGAACAAAAACGCGACGTCGTAGTGGGACCTCAACTACTAAACCAAGTAACCGTGGCTGTTGATTGTTAGTTCGAAGGGTCGCGACAGCATCTCGCACCTTTCCCACTGGATCACCATTTGGGTCAAAGACCGCGGTACCAGCAAGACGGGCGAGAAATACTCGGTTTAAGAGATTGCCGCTCATGGGATAAGGGTACCTTTCTCTTATGAATGCAGGCGAACGTATTAATGAACATACGGCGATACCTGCTAAGCCTGATCTAATTCGAATGGGACTAGGAATCATTGGAATCGGAACATCTGGTCCATTGATTGCAATGAGTGCGATGCCAATCTTGACTCTAATTTTTTGGCGCAACTTAGGTGGATCTCTCATTACATTACCTTTTGCCTTGCGACATGCACGCGATCGCGTTGGGATGAAATGGGCAGTGATTGCTGGAGTACTTCTAGCACTTCACTTTGTTGGATTTTTCCTAGCTATGCGTATGACAACTGTTGCAGCAGGTACAGCACTTGTGGCCCTTCAACCAATTTTTGCTGCATTGTTTGTAAAGTTCAGCGGCGGACACATTCCCTCAAAAGCGTGGCTAGGAATGATCGTTAGTTTTGCAGGAGTTGTTTTGGTCTCTGGCGTTGATTTAACGATCTCGTACAGAGCCTTTCTAGGAGATATTGCAGCATTGATTTCTGCGGCGTTAGCTGCGGCCTACATGATTGCTGGCTCAAAAGCACAGCGCACATTAGAGACCAGTACCTATACGACGGTCTGTTACTTTGTCTGCGCAATGACAGCGTTGCCAATGGCATTAATTGCAGGAAATGAAATCTTTTCTTTTGCAGCAAATGAATGGTTGATTTTGTTGGGCCTGATTCTTGGTGCTCAATTATTAGGACATACAATGTTTAATTCAGCGCTCAAGCGAGTTTCACCGGCAGTTGTTTCACTCATTGTATTTTTTGAAGTTCCAGTCAGCGCAGTGCTTGCAGCATGGTGGTTAGATCAGACACCTCCTATCGGAGTTATTCCAGGAATTGTACTTATTTTGATTGGATGTGTTTTAGTAGTGACTCGAACGAGGGGTGTAAAGAGTGATTGATATTCACACCCACACGACATGTAGTGATGGAACTGATACGCCCCGAGAGCTTGTTAACAAAGCAATTGTTCAGGGTTTAGCGGTCTTAGGAATATCAGATCACGACACAACATCTGGATGGGCTGAAGCCACCGAATCACTTCGCGGTTCACTGAAGTTAGCACTGGGCTCTGAAATATCTTGCTTAACAAATGATGGCGTGAGCGTACATATGCTGGGTTTGCTCTTTGATCCAGAACATGAAGAAATGCAGCAAGTGCTGGAAGAAACTCGTGATGGACGTCTTCCACGAATGCGCAAGATGGTTGAAAAAATGCGGGCCGAAGGAATTGATATTTCGATTGAAGATGTTGAGCTCGCTATGCCACAGGGTGCAACCATGGGTAGGCCGCACTTAGCCGATGCCCTTGTTGCCAAGAAAATTGTGAGAACACGTGATGAAGCCTTCGTGGATTTATTGCATAATGAATCACGTTTTTATGTTTCTCATGCTGCACCGACTCCCGCCGAGGCAATTAGCTTGATTCGCAGGGCCGGGGGAGTTGCAGTAATTGCCCATCCTTTTGCTTCACATCGTGGGCAAACTCTTAACCCTGAGGATTTTTCTGAATTAGTTGCTGCTGGGCTAAACGGCATTGAAGTTGACCATCGAGATCAAAACCCAGATGAAAGAAGTATGTTGCGAACAATCGCGCATGAATTAGATCTGGTGATCACAGGAAGCAGTGATTATCACGGTACTGGAAAACTTAATTCGTTAGCAGAAAACCATACCCATAGGGAACAATGGGAGAAGTTAGAATCTCAAGCCAATGCTCGAAGGGTCGTTTCAGCGTGAAAGACATAAGTGCAATTACATTCGCAGTCCAATCATTTGTCACGCTATTTGTCATTATGGATCCACCCGGTGCAACTCCAATTTTCTTAGGCTTAGTTGCAGATAAGTCTCCTAAGGTCCGCCGAATCTTGGCGATTCAAGCGGCAGCTGTTTCTCTGCTGGTTATTTCAATTTTCGCGTTGTTTGGCCGCGCAATTTTGAATTACCTCAATATTTCTATGGAAGCCCTACAGGCCGCAGGTGCACTTTTGTTACTTCTTGTTGCCCTTGAATTATTGACCGGAAATACCAAGAAGCATGGCGATGATGGTGATTCAAATATTGCTTTAGTGCCTCTGGGAACCCCGATTTTGGCTGGTCCTGGAGCAATTGTTGCAACGATGATTTTCGTTCAGCAGGTTGATACAACCGCGATGGCGTTGGGTTTAACGGCAGCTGTTGTAGCGGTTCACATTGCAATTGCGATCGCGCTCATGGCATCGACCACGATCTTGAAAGTAATTAAAGAGTCAGGTGTAACCCTTGTCGCTCGAATTGCAGGTTTACTGCTTGCAGCAATCGCAGTACAAATGCTGGTAGATGCAATTCGCGTCTTTGTTGCTGCTTAGCTTTCTTTAAACTTCTTAGTACGTGTTCGTGTCCGCTCGGTACGGGGCTTAGGTTCTTCCTGTTTTGCACGGACTGGTCGCGATTCTTTGTTCTCAACTTTTGCAACCGGCTTTGCCTTAACCAAGCGTCCCGTAGAACCTGCTGGAATATTGAGGGTTTCGTAAAGGTGTTCTGAGGATGAATACGTTTCTTCTGGCTCCGCTAATCCAAGCGCCAGGGTTTGATCAATCATTTTCCAACGGGCTAATTCATCCCAATCAACAAAGGTCACTGCGATTCCATGTGCACCTGCGCGAGCAGTACGGCCAATGCGGTGCACGTAAGTTTTTTCATCTTCAGGGCATTGGTAATTGATGACGTGGGTAATTCCATCAATATCAATTCCGCGCGCTGCCACATCAGTTGCGACCAGAACATCTGATTTACCAGCCTTGAAATCGCTCAAAGCTTTTTCGCGTGCGCTTTGTCCAAGATCTCCATGGATCGGTGCAGCCTTAAATCCACGCTCTAGTAGATCTTCAGCTGTTTTTTGAGCGGTTCGCTTTGTGCGACAGAAGACCATAGTTGGCCCACGACCTTCAGCCTGCAGAATTCGGGCAAGCATTTCAATTTTATCTAGTGCATGTGCGCGCAATACATGCTGCTTGATGCGGGTAACAACTGCGCCTTCATCTTCACTGTCCTGCGTGCGAATATGAATAGGTTGATTCATGAAGCGACGCGCAAGAGCGATGATGTCGCCCGGCATAGTTGCTGAAAACAACATTGTCTGAGCGCGATTTGGAGTGCTGGACAAAATCTTTTCTACATCAGGTAAAAAGCCAAGATCTAACATTTCATCAGCTTCATCTAAAACCAGCCGCGAAACCTCTTTTAGCTTCAATTGACCTTGTCGGGAAAGGTCCAGCAGGCGACCAGGTGTGCCAACAACAATTTCAACTCCGGCTTGCAGAGCTTCGATTTGTGGCTCAAATGCACGGCCACCATAAACAGCCAGGGTACGAATTCCTCGGTTGGAAGCAAGTTCTTCAATATCTTTTGTAACTTGAGTACATAGTTCACGAGTTGGAACAACGATTAAAACTTGAGGTAAACCTTTTTTATCAAAATCAGCCCACTCGGGATCCTGTGGTGCGATAACTCGCTCAATAACCGGAATACCAAATGCAAGGGTCTTTCCTGTTCCAGTCTTTGCTTGACCGATGACATCTCCATCTGCCAAAGCAATTGGCAGAACCATTTCTTGAATTGCAAAGGGGGCTAAGAAACCGTGGGCATGTAACGCCTCAATTGTTTGACTGCGCAGGGGCAGGTCAGCAAATGTTGTTGCCATATCTATTTAATCCTAACGATTTTAGTTGCGCGGAAATCCTGAGATGCCACGCCACATAAGGTTGTAAACCAATGCAACTGCATCTTGTCGACTTAACTTGCTATCTCGATCGAGCCAGTGACGAGCAGTTACTTGCGCATAACCAATCATTCCAACACCCAAAAGCATTGATGCCTCTTTTGGTAGGCCAGTATCAAGTGCGATGACTGCACTAGCTGCGGCTGCACAGTCGTATGTCATTCGATTTAAGCGTTCGCGAACCTGAGGTTCAACGCTCATATCGCTCTCAAAAAGTAATCGGAAGGCTTCGCCCTCTTTTTCAATAAAAGCAAAGTAAGCATCAACTGTCGCCAACACTCGGTCCTTGTTATCGGGAGTCGATGCAATCGCCTTTTGAATCTCAAAGACTAGAGAATCAATATGTAAATCCAAAACCGCTAAATATAGTTCTAACTTTGATGGGAAGTGCTGATACAAAACTGGTTTTGAGACACCTGCACGATCTGCAATCTCATCCATAGCAGCTGAGTGATATCCAGCAGCGGTGAAGACCTCAAGCGCCGCAGATAGCAACAATGCTCGTCGCTCATCGCGAGGTAAGCGGGCCTTGTTGGATGTGTCTACGTTACTCATTGGTCTAATCGTACGGCAGAATTACCAATCATGAACCGCTCCTATGAAGGCTTCCGCATCCTGCTCGTGCATGCACATCCTGATGATGAAACCATCAATAACGGGGCAACAATGGCTTTGTATGCAGATCGAGGGGCTCAAGTCACGCTTGTGACCTGTACTCGTGGTGAAGAAGGCGAAGTCTTAGTTCCATCGCTATCGCATTTAGCAAGTAGTGAAAAAGATCAACTTGGGGCACATCGCGAGATTGAATTAGCCGATGCAATGAAAGCACTTGGAATTTCAGATCATCGATTCTTAGGTGCCCCAACAACAAAATTTCGAGACAGCGGAATGATGGGAACAGATCCAAATAGTCGCCCTGATGTTTTTTGGCAAGCAGACCTTGATGCAGCGGCGCAGATTTTAGTGAAAGTAATTGAAGAAATTAAGCCACACATTTTAATTACTTACGATGAAATCGGTGGTTATGGGCATCCCGACCACATTCAGGCACATCGCGTTGCGATGAGAGCATCAGAATTAGCTACCTGGCAGATTCAGAAAATCTATTGGAACACTATGCCTAAATCAGTTTTAGCAGAAGGCATTGCAAAGATGAAAGAGATTGGTTCAGATTTCTTTGGTGCAGAAAGTGTTGATGATCTTCCCTTTGCCAAAGATGATGAATTTGTAACTACCTTGATTGATGGCAGCAAATATGTAGATGCAAAAATGGCAGCGATGAAGGCACACGAAACTCAGATTTCACTTGATGGTCCATTCTTTGCGTTATCAAACAATTTAGGGCTGCAAATTTGGGGCGACGAGTACTACTCGCTAGTCAAGGGCACTAAGAGCGAACCCTTTGATTCACATGGCCGAGAAACAGACCTCACTTCCGGAATAACCTTGTAATGAAGGCAATTTACTCACTTGTAGTTGGTGCAGCACTTGGTGCAAGTTCCATTTTCATCTATAGTTTTTATCCACCCATTGGATTGATTTTTTCATTGTTAGCAACTGCAATTGGAATTTGGGCAACCGGACGATTATGGGGAAAACGTTCCTATAAATTTATTGCCTCTATCGCATGGGCATTAGTAGTGCTTCGCGCAGGGTTTCCGGGTCTTAATGAAGAGTATTTAATTCAAGGTGATTCAACTGGTGAATCACTTATCAACTTTGGTTTTATTGCGATTGTTATCGCAATCGTTACGCCTCTTTGACTCCAGGTTTGTCCCTCAGGAGTATCTTTAATCTCTAAGCCTAGATTTTCTAATTCAAGACGAAGGCGATCACTATCTGCCCAACGTTTTTCTAAACGTGCAGCAGAGCGTTCATCGAGTAACTTCTGCATCGCAGGTGACAGGACTCTTTCCACCGCAGGACGTTCTAGATCAAGACCAAGCACTTGATCGGCATGACGAAACACAGCCGCCTTGTTGTCATGGGTGCTCTTTTCGATCTCTCTCAATCGAATGATCGCTCTAGCAGTATCTAGATCTGTATTGAAGGCAAGTTCTATTTCAGAATCTATTTCGATTGAATCATCACTTGACCATTGAGCCATCTTTAAACGCCAACGCTTTAGAGTTTCATTTGCTGCCTCAATTGAATTCCATGTTAGATCCATTTGAGAGCGGTACTTGTTTTCAAGAAAACAAAGTCGAATTGCAAGAGGATCGATGCCTCGTGCGATTACATCATTGAGCAGCACCACGTTGCCTGAACTTTTTGACATCTTTTTGCCCTCAAAAAGCAGGTGTTCCCCATGAACCCAAAGACCCACAGCTTCCTCATTAATAAGGGCGTTTGATTGCGCTCGTTCATTTTCATGATGCGGAAAACGCAAATCAATTCCACCTACGTGAATATCTACATGGCCATTCAAGAGTTTGAGTGACATCGCCGAACATTCGATGTGCCAACCAGGAAAACCCTTTCCCCATGGTGAATCCCACACCATCTCGGTGCGATCTCCAGCTGCTTTCCACAACGCCCAGTCGGCATGAAATCTCTTGGCACCATCTTCGGTGTATTCGTATCTGTGTCCAGGTTTTAGTGAATCAAGCTTGTTACCACTAATGGCACCGTACGTTGCGAATTTTTCAGCACTGAAGTACACCGAAGAATCCGAACCAACGTAAGCAAATTCTGCATCAACTAATCTTTCAATGAGATCCAACATCATTTCGATGCTTTCACTCGCCCGCGGATATGCAGCCGCAGGTTTAATGTTGAGTGCTGCTAAATCAGTGTGGAATCGGGCTTCATATTTTCGAGCAATTTCGAAAGGATCAATCTTTTCTAACTTTGCCTGACTCAACATCTTGTCATCATTTACAAAGTCTTCTGACATGTGTCCGACATCAGTAATGTTTTGAATTAGGCGTGGATTGGATCCATTGAGCTGTACAACTCGTGCGATCAAATCTGACAATAAGAATGTACGAAGATTTCCAACATGAGCATCGCGATAGACAGTTGGCCCACAGCAATACATTCGGATTTCTTCGTGGCTTACATCAACATCTTTTAGTTGACGGGATTGAGTGTCATATAACTTCATACCTTCTCAATCACCTTCTTCCAGAGAAAAATCTCATTATGAGAGAATTCGATTATCTCGCCATTCTTTTTGCGCAATGAATACGGGGTAACGAGATGGCCCAAGATGTCACGGTAGCCCCCTTCGGGCTCGTGCAGCCTGATGCTTACCCGTGAGCCAATGAGTTCGGTAAATTGAGATTCGAGCTCTTCTGGCATGAGACAACGATAAACCCACCGTTAAATATCGACCACCGTTAAATATCGCGCAGCGGCGATACTTGGCGTTAGAATTCCCCACCAGACACCTTGTCCAACATTTGGAGGCAGCTCGTGACTTATGTGATCGCAGACCCATGCGTCGATGTGAAAGATAAATCCTGCATCGAAGAATGTCCGGTGGATTGCATTTATGAAGGCGATCGCATGCTTTATATCCAGCCAGATGAGTGTGTGGATTGCGGTGCATGTGAGCCTGTGTGTCCAGTCGAGGCCATCTATTACGAAGATGATGTTCCTGGCGTATGGAAAGAGTTTGGAAAGGTCAACACCGAATTCTTCGTCGAGATCGGTTCACCTGGTGGTGCAAGCAAGGTTGGTCCAACCGGTACTGATCACGCAACAATCGCAGCCCGTCCACCAAAGAGCGAGTAACCATTGCGTGCCCAGCTCCCAGATTTTCCGTGGGATGCGTTAGCGCCATATGGTGAGAAGGCTCGTGCCCACCCCAATGGCATTATTGATCTTTCTCAAGGAACTCCAGTAGATCCCACACCTGAATTTATTCAGCAAGCTTTACGAGATGCGTCAAACTCTCCAAGTTATCCAGTAACTGCAGGTACTCCAGAACTTCGCGCAGCGATTAAAAAGTGGGCAACTAAACGTTTAGGTGCAACCGGTGATTTTGATGTATTGCCAATCATTGGATCTAAAGAGTTAGTTGCCTGGCTTCCAACATATCTTGAGTCACAAACAGTTTTAATTCCTGAAATTGCATATCCCACATATCACGTAGGAGCAGTCCTTGCTGCAGCAAAATCTGTTCCGGTTGCAATTGATGCAAAGAGTTGGCCACATGCTGATTTAGCGTGGTTGAACTCTCCATCAAATCCAACTGGGCGAGTACATAGCGTCGACGAAGTGAAGGCTTGTATCCAGTGGTCACGTGCCAACAAATCAGTATTGATTTCCGATGAGTGTTATCTCGAATTTGATCAAAATGCACAATCCGTTTCGGTCATGTCTCAAACAGGTGGGGACAATACAAACATTCTTGCGGTGCATTCATTATCAAAGCGATCTTCGATGGCGGGCTACCGCGCAGCATTCATGGTGGGAGACAGTGCACTAATCGCTCGAATTCGAGAGATTAGAAAGCACGGAGGAATGATGGTTCCGCTGCCGGTTCAAAAAGCAATGACAGTTGCACTTGCAGATGATGCACATGTTGCAGAACAACGCGCTCGCTATAACGCTCGCAAAGATGCGATGCGTCCGGCGTTAGTCACCGCAGGATTTACGATCGAATTCAGTGATTCAGGTTTGTACTTGTGGTGTACCCGCAACGAGGATGCATGGACAAGCGTTGCTTGGCTGGCAGAGCGTGGAATCTTGGCAACGCCCGGAAGTTTTTATGGCGAACAAGGAAAAAACCATATTCGCATTGCAATGACCGCAACAGATGCCCAGATTGCTGATGCAGTTCAACGTTTGAAGGGGTAATAGTGGCAGTCGCAATTCTGCTTGTGGGAGGCTTGGGAACTCGATTGATGCCATTGACCCGCAATACTCCAAAGCCGATGCTCACAGTTGCGGGTATTCCAGTAACAGAACATCAATTGATGATGGCAAAAGCTGCTGGAATTAAGGAAATTGTTTTGGCTACCTCTTATCTTTCAGATGTTTTTACACCCTATTTTGGGGATGGTTCCAAATGGGGAATGAGCATTAAATATGCCGTTGAAAAGGAACCTCTTGGAACTGGTGGCGCGATTGCTAATGCAGCCCAATTATTGGAAACGAAAGAATCAATTGTCATTTTAAATGGTGACGTACTTAGCTCTCATGATTTAAGCGAACAAATTCGCCAACATGAAGCCAATGATGCCGATGTAACTTTACATTTGACCCAGGTAGAAGATGCACGAGCATTTGGATGTGTTCCAACTGATCCCCAAGGACGAGTCACTGCCTTTCTGGAGAAAATGGATAATCCAGTTACCAATCAAATTAATGCAGGTTGTTATGTCTTTAACCCACGTGTACTTGCTTCAATTCCGCTCGATACCGTTGTGTCAGTCGAGCGCGAAACATTTCCTCAGTTAGTTAGCAATGGTGCAAAGGTTTATGGATATTTAGAAAATGCATATTGGTTAGATATCGGAACACCTAAAGCGTTACTGAAAGCATCAACAGACATCGTTCTTCGAAGCGGTCCGGGCTTGGTAATGCCTGGTGCTGACGTTGATCCCACCGCTGTAGTTACCGGGGGCAGCTGTATTGGCCGAGGCAGCTTGGTGGGGGCTGGCACCCGAATTAATGGCTCTATCGTCGAGGCTGGAGCTGTAATCGGCCGCGATGTTGTCATTGAAAACTCTTTTGTTGCCACTGGTGCAAAGGTCGACGATGGAGTGAAAATAGGGTCAACTTTTGTCACAAAGGGCGAAATTCTTCCAATTCCTGCATAGCGTGAGCGTGAATTGCTCTATTCGGGCTTGACATCCACGAGTTACACGCGTGTAATTCACTCTTAAGAAAGTCTTTTCCAAGAGGGATGAGACAAGATCTAGCTAATGGAGCATCGACGTTATGCCGATTCAACCCGCAGCCCAGAACTCCCCAATCCCCACTTCAGGTCCCACAGTCACTCTCGCATCTGGCGAAAACATGGAGCTTTCATGGCAGGAGCGCGCTCTGTGTGCGCAAACTGATCCAGAAGCTTTCTTCCCAGAAAAAGGTGGCTCAACTCGCGAAGCAAAGCGCGTATGTCTTTCATGCGATGTTCGCTCAGAATGTCTTGAGTACGCACTAGCTCACGATGAGCGCTTCGGAATTTGGGGCGGTCTTTCAGAACGTGAACGCCGTCGCTTAAAGCGTCGCACTGCTTAAGGTTCACATTTCTCTCACGAGAAAGTGAGTTATAACTATGGCTTCCCAAGCCGCAGTCGATAAGCATCGCGTAACCGCTGTCCTTGTTTCACACAATGGAGCGGTGTGGTTACCCGAAGTTGTTGCAGCACTCACTTCGCAAACTCGTCCCATTGATCTGATCACCGCGGTTGATACTGGATCTCAAGATGCTTCTACAAAACTTTTAAAGTCTGCACGAATTCCATTTATCGCGGCCGATGTTGAAACAGGATTTGGCGCAGCAGTTTCTATAGCTGTCGAAAAATTACCTAAGAGTGTTGATCATGAATGGATTTGGTTAATTCATGATGATTGTGCACCTGCACCATCCGCGCTCGCCGAATTATTAGCCGCAATTGATGATCGCCCACAAGTTGTGATGGTTGGTCCAAAGTTATTGGGTTGGCATGATCGAACACATTTACTTGAAGCTGGAATAAGTATTGCTGGCAATGGTGCACGTTGGACAGGGCTTGAACCTTTGGAATATGACCAAGGTCAGCACGATGGAATTTATGATGTTTTAGCGGTTAGTACCGCCGGTGCATTAATTCGTCGTGATGTATTTGAAGAACTTGATGGTCTTGACCCTAATTTAACTTTGTTTAGAGATGATGTGGACTTTGGCTGGCGCGCACGCGCAGCTGGCCATTCAGTGATGGTTGCTACGGGCGCGGTGGCTTTTCACGCGCAAGCATCTGCGACAGAGCGCAGAGTTGTAGAAGTCGATGGCGCATTTCTGCACAGACCTTTGCTCTTAGATCGACGCAATGCTGCATATGTGTTGCTTGCTAACTCTTCTTGGTGGATTTTGCCATGGCTAGCACTTCAGATTCTTGGAAGCGCGATTGCAAGAGCTATTGGGTATTTAATTGCAAAACTTCCAGGTTACGCCGCTGATGAAATTCTTGCAGTAGGTGCATTAATTATTAAACCTGGCTCATTAATCAACGCACGCAAAACTCGAAGAAAGCAACGATTTGTATCTGCGCGAGTAATTGCTGAATTCATTCCACCGCGCTGGTCTCAGATTCGACTTGCGACTGAAGGAATAGTTGATGCGATCCGTGCAAAGCTATTTCCTGAAAATGTACAACTGCCATCGACATCCGTCTTAGATTCGAACGAGGATGAAGATTTGCTTACTCCGGTCAGCACAAATAATTGGCTGGTGGTCTTCAAGCGTCCCGAAGTTATTGGATTTCTTCTTATCGCAGTAATTTCTATTCTTAATTCGCGCAATCGGTTTGGTGCATTGGTTGGGGGAGCACTACCAATTTCCCCACCAGGTGCAACCGATCTTTGGCGACTTTATTTAGAATCATGGCACCAAGTCGGAATGGGTTCTTCTGTTGCCACACCAACCTGGGTGGCGATTACAGCAACAGCATCCCTTGTTTTCTTAGGCAAGATTCAGTTCTTAATCACAACCTTCCTGTTAGTTGCGCCAGTCATCATGATGTTTACTGCATCAAAACTTCTGAAGCGATTAACCCAGAATTCTTGGATTTCAGTTCCTGCCGCATTTCTATATGCAATTTCACCAGTAGCGATTGCCGCAGTTTCTACGGGCCATATTGCAACAGTATTGTTTTTGATTCTTGCACCATATGTTGCGCTCTTGCTTCGTGATATTGAGAAAATAGAAGAGTTTAGTTGGAGAAAAATTGCGGGTATTTCCTTGCTTCTTGCACTCCTGTACGGCTTCTCACTCATGATTTTTGTTATTGGTTTAGTAGCTGGATTGGTTTCGACCTTAAGTGATTATGAGAAGCACGCAAGAGAGGCAAATTCAGAGCTGTACTTATTGCGTCTGCAAAAGCGCGCTTCCTTGATATTCATTCCTTTTCTAATGAATGCGCCACATTCACTAGAGGCTTTAGTTAACCCAAGTCGCTTGTTAGTTGAGCCTGGTTTGCTTATTTCAGGTGGTGGTCCAATTTCGACCTTGTTGGGCAATCCAGGTGGAGCAAATTCCTTGCCTTTGTGGTTAGTAAGCCCAATTTTGTTGGTGTTGATAGTTTCATTATTTTCCTCAACACATGCGCGTCGTATCGCAGAGTACGGCGTTGGTGCCGTCGTTCTGGCCGTAATCCTGTCGGCACTTTCGATTTCAACTCATGGAAATGAAGCTTCATCAAAGGTCTGGCCTGGCCCTGTAATTGTTCTAGTAACCCTTGCCGCGATCGCTGCGGGTACAGTGCTCTTGGATCGATTGCGAGAAACACTGGTTCTGAGCCATGTGCATTATCGCCACATACTGTCAGCCTTACTTCTCTTTACAACTTTTGCCTACTCTGTTGCTGCTATCGGTTGGTCAGTGACTAAAGGTGCAGATTCCTTAGTCCAGGCTAATCGTGAAACTGTAATGCCAGCATTCTTAAGTGTTGAGCGAGATACAAAGATTCTTGTCTTGCGCGAAGTTGGAAGTGAAAATCAAAAGAAGATTCAGTATCACCTTTCGCGAGGTAAAGACATTTCACTAGGTGAGCCAGATATCGCTCCTGCACAAACTCCTGCGATCGCAGAAGCGGCTCGTGGACTTATTGATGGATCTGGAGTTGCAAGTAGTTCTACGTTAAGTGATTTTGGAGTTAAGTATCTATTTGTGAAAGCGCCATTTCAAAAAGAGATTATCCGAACAATTGATGGCTTAGGTGGCTTTACTCGTACTTCAGCAACGGCCTTGGGCGTTGTCTGGAAAGTTAGTGCACCCGCGTCCAGACTGATGTTCGTTGGAGTAGACGGAGTTCGGAAAGAATTACCAGCGGGCGAAGTTGGAGCAAGAACTTATGTTCCATCTGCTGGAACGCTCATCCTGACTGAAACATACAACCGCTCTTGGCAGATTCTTGAGAATGGATATCGTTTAGAGCGAAGCAAGAATGAACAAGGTTTACCAACCTTCAAAGTTACCGAAGCTGGTGAAATCTCCTTAATTCATGATGGAACCACCAGGCGCGCCTGGCTATCTTTACAGTTGATTTTCCTAGTAATCGTGCTTGTCATGGCACTTCCTGCTGGTCGTCGCAAGAGTGAAATTTCCGAAAAGGAGCTGGCATGAAATTCTCCCGCCCGCTCCGTTTTATCGCATTTATCGCCGCTGCGATCACCATCGCATCTGCTATTAATGTCGCAGTAACCAAACAGAGTTTTTCGGAAAGTTACCCAGCTGTTGTTTGCCCCCCAACGCTTCCGGGTCTTGCATCTCAGATCTCACTTTCTTCCAAGAAGACTCAGTTTCAGAGATTGCAAACCCGAAGTACAAAAACAGATGCGGTAAAGGTGCTACGCCTTCCGGTCAAAGAGGATTCATTACTCTTTAACGCAGAGGGAGTTACTCCGGTGGTTTGGCAAAGCCGTTCAGGGAGTTGGGCGGGCGCTGCTTTATGTTCAGGTCCTGCATCTTCGCAGTGGTTTGTGGGGGCAAGTGCCGACATCACCACTAAAGGTCGCCTCATTGTTGTAAATAGCGGATTAAGTAAAGCTGTGGTTGATATCAAAGTATTTACGGAAAATGGAAAACAACCAGTTCGTTCTCTAGATGTTCCAGCTAAAAAATATTTGGTAATTTCTGTCGATTCACTTGCACCTGGAGACAAGACTTTAACGGTCAACGTACTAACGCGTTCAGGTAGAATTAATTCGTTCATGATTGATGAACAAGGTAAAGGCCTACGGGCCCTAGGTGGAGATTTGATTAATCCCATATCCATACCGAGTAAAACTCTCGTGATCCCTGCAATTCCCAATCAAAAGAAGAAACCGGGACAGAATGCATCATCGAAGCATGTTCTGAGAGTTTTAACGCCAGGACAAGTTGATGCCAGCGTCACGGTAGAACTTATTTCTAAGGATGGAGTCTTTACTCCCGTCGGCCTCAATTCGCGAAATATTGCGGCAGGACTAGTAACCGAGTTCTCTTTCAATCCAAGAATTTCCTCAAAAGTGTTTGCAGTGAAAATTACTTCCACCGAGCCGGTTGTCGCTGCAGTTGAATCCTTAGTTGTTGTGGGTGGAAGAAAGGACTTTACGTGGAGCACCCCAGCACCCGATTTGTCTAGCTTCACTATGGCGGTGACTGGCCTTGCACCAACAATTGTATTTACAGGTACAGAAATTAATGTGGCAGTCGAGACTACTTTGGTTAATGGCAAGGTAGTTCGAAAAACCATTAAGGGAGCAGATATCGCCAAGTGGGAAGTTCCGGCAGCTGCTCGTTCTTTCACGATAACTAAGGTAGGTAGACAGACTTATGCAGGAGCATTGGTATCTTCAGTAAATGGATACGGCTATTTCCCAATTGCACCTGGAAGCGTGCTTACTAGAGTTGAAGTACCAGATTCAAATATTCGCATTTTGAATCCTTGATAATCCCAAGTTTTCCTACCCGCTCCCACTAATGTTTCTGCCATGAGAACTCAAGGCGGTAGAGGCTGTTCCCGTGCAGGGTGCAAATCTCTGGCAACTATGACCTTGACCTATGTGTACTCCGAATCAACGGCAGTTGTTGGCCCGTTAGCTACTTTTTCAGAACCACATGCTTACGACTTGTGTGTTGTTCACGGAACACGTTTGAAAGTTCCACATGGCTGGAGCGTTATTAAGCAGGAACTTGATGGTGTTTCTCAAGGGCCAAGTGATGATGATTTGATGGCAATCGCAGATGCCGTCAGAGAAGTTGCTTCAAAAGAAGTTGATCCAATAGCTCCAGCAACATCAACATCTGCGCAACAACAAATTGGTCGCCGCGGTCACTTGCGCGCAGTTCCTTCTTAAAAATTATGGAGCTCATCCCAAATATTTTTAAAGCCTATGACATCAGAGGCTTGGTAGACACCGAAATCGATGCAGACTTTGCTTTTGCAACAGGTGTCGCATTTGCGCGTTTTTTACAGATTGAACGAGAGCCTGGAACAATTGTTATCGGCGAGGACATGCGCCCATCATCTCCAGAGTTGGCGGAAGCTTTTTCTGCAGGTGTAACTTCGCAAGGTATGGATGTCATCCGAATCGGCTTAGCGTCAACCGATATGTTGTATTTCGCTTCAGGAAAACTTGGTCTGCCAGGTGCGATGTTTACTGCAAGCCATAACCCTGCTCAGTACAACGGGATTAAATTGTGCTTGAGCAAGGCGCGTCCTATAGGTAAAGAGTCAGGTTTGCTGACTATCGAAAACTTTGTTCGAGAAGGTTCACCAATTGCTTTGCGTAATGTCGGTGTTGAAAAACATCGAGACATGCTCAATGAATATGTCGACCATCTCTTATCGCTAGTTGATGTCACCAAGATTAGACCGCTAAAAATCATTGTTGATGCTGGCAATGGAATGGCTGGACATACTGCTCCTGCAATTTTTGCTCGACTCAATTGTGAAGTAATCCCTATGTACTTCGAGTTAGATGGCTCTTTTCCCAACCATGAAGCGAATCCATTGGATGAATCCACGCTGAAAGATCTCAAGCAAGCAATGATCGATCACACAGCAGATCTTGGTTTAGCCTTCGATGGAGATGCAGATCGTTGCTTCTTAGTAGATGAACGAGGTGTCGCAGTCAACCCATCTGCATTAACGGCCTTGATTGCACAAAGAGAATTGAAGAAGCGACCAGGCTCAAGCATTATTTATAATTTGATTTCCTCACGGGCAGTCCAAGAGGTGATTGATGAAAATGGTGGAAAAGGTTTACGAAGCCGAGTAGGTCATTCATACATAAAGAAGATGATGGCCGAAAGCGGTGCAATCTTTGGTGGCGAGCATTCTGGCCACTTCTACTTTAAAGAATTTTGGATGGCAGACAGTGGCGCTCTTGCGGCATTGCATGCGATCGCTGCTCTTGGTGAAAGTTCTGCAACCATGTCAGAGTTACTAGCTCCATTTATTCGATATAGCTCAAGTGGTGAAATCAACTCAAAAGTTTCCGATACCCAACAAGCAACCGATCTTGTTCGCAATACTTACCAGTCGCAGGATGTTGTCATCGATGAACTCGATGGTTTAACAGTCAATGGGGATACCTGGTGGTTTAACCTTCGCCCATCCAATACCGAGCCTCTACTAAGGCTCAACGTTGAGGCTTCAACTCAGGCTCAGATGGAGTCGGTACGTGATGGGGTTCTCTCACTAATCCGCGGCTAACCCCCGTTTTCCAGTACGAGCTTTTCACAAGAGGGCAGTAACCTATGCCTATAGCCGCCTAGCACAGTAGAGCCCTACGCCTTAGGTATCCAATTAATACTTTGATTACCAATTAAGGAGATTTACGTGAACGTTCCAGTTACTTCAACTCTTCCAAAGCATGACATTGCTGATGCATCACTTGCAGCAGAAGGTCGCAAAAAGATCGAATGGGCTGAGCGCAATATGCCCGTGCTTGCTCAGATCCGCGAGCGCTTTGAAAAGTCACAACCTTTCGCCGGAGTTCGCATCTCTGCATGTATGCACGTAACAACAGAGACAGCTAACTTGATGCGTGTTCTAAAAGCCGGTGGTGCAGAGATAGCTCTTTGTGCTTCAAATCCGCTTTCGACTCAAGATGACACAGCTGCGGCTCTTGTCCATGAGTATGGAATTTCTGTATTTGCTCGCAATTCAGTTGATCGTGACGGGTACTACAAGCACATCAATGCAGCCCTTGATATCGAACCACACCAAGTATTCGATGATGGTTGCGATCTCGTTAACACTTTGCACACAACTCGTAAAGAATTGATTCCAAATATTGCTGGCGGTTGCGAAGAGACAACAACAGGTGTGATTCGTCTAAACCAGATGGCTAAAGATGGAGCGCTTCAGTTCCCAATGATCGCCGTGAATGACACAGACACAAAGCACATGTTTGATAATCGTTATGGAACAGGGCAATCAACTCTGGATGCAGTGTTTCGTGCAACTAACTTCTTGCTTGCAGGTCGCATAGTTGTCGTTGCTGGCTTTGGTTACTGCGGCAAGGGTGTTGCAGAGCGTGCCAAGGGTATGGGCGCAGATGTAATCGTTACTGAAATTGATCCAACCAAGGCACTTGATGCCATGATGCAAGGCTTCCGCGTTATGCCGATGCTAGATGCTGCAAAGGTTGGAGATGTCTTTATTACGGTTACAGGTAACCGTGACGTCTTGCGCGATGAACACTTTGCCGTCATGAAGGATGGCGCAATCATGGCCAACTCAGGTCACTTCGATATCGAAATCGATGTTGCATGGCTGGAACAGAATGCAAAGACAAAGAACCTCAAGATGCGTCACCAAACTGATGAATATGTGTTGTCAGATGGGCGCCGCTTACTACTTCTAGCGGAAGGCCGTTTGGTTAACCTAGGAGCAGCAGAGGGTCACCCAGCATCTGTAATGGATATGTCATTCTCAGATCAAGCACTAACCGCTGAATACCTCGTTAAGGAAGCAAAGAACTTGAAGCCAGGAGTTCATGAAGTTCCTACCTATATCGACAAGGAAGTTGCTGCACTTAAGTTGATCAGCATGGGTGGACGTATTGACGTTCTAACTCCAGCTCAAGATATGTACCTGAACTCTTGGGAGCACGGTAGCTAATGACTTTAGTCATGGTCGTCGATGACGACCAGGATCTCGCAGAGATGCTCGGCATCGTTTTAACCGGTGCCGGCATCGATGTGGATCTAGTAAGTCGTGGCGATGAGGTCATGGATGTTTTTCGTAATAATCCACCAGATTTAGTTTTGCTGGATGTTATGTTGCCTGGCCTTGATGGAATCGAAGTCTGCAAATTAATCCGCGCAGAATCTATGGTTCCAATCGTCATGCTTTCGGCTAAGGGCGACACCCAAGATGTCGTTAAAGGTTTAGAGGCTGGTGCTGATGACTACATGGTTAAACCATTTCGTCACCCATCAGAGTTAATTGCACGAATTAGAACCCGTTTGCGCAGAACAAACGCTGACGTTTCTGGCTTGTTAACTATCTGTGATTTAGCAATTGATGTTCAAGCTCACCAGATAACACGAGCTGGAAAACAGATTGCGCTGACACGTTTGGAATTTGATCTTCTAGTTGCACTTGCTAAAGAGCCTGGACGAGTCTTTACGCGAGATGCTTTGCTCAGCGAAGTGTGGGGTTATCGTCATTCAACGGATACCCGCTTAGTAAATGTGCATGTTCAGCGTTTGCGTTCAAAAATCGAGCACGATGCAGAACACCCAGAGATTGTCGTCACTGTCCGCGGAGTTGGCTACAAAGCTGGAGTAATGGGCGGTTCCTAAGTATGAACCGATTCTTTCGCCGTATCCGTAACTCCCTTGCGATCAAGGTAATACTTTCCACAGTCCTACTCTCCTTGGCCATTACAGGGGTAACAGGCTCTGCGCTAAATTCTCAGTTATCTGCAGGTGTTAAAGAAGTGAATTTGAATTCAGCACTGGTTGAGGCACGGTCAACTATTTTCACCGCTGAATATCGATTTTTGTTAGCTCAGGGTGAAAAAGATACTGTTGTCCAAAAAGTTGTAGATGACGTTATTAGTTCAGCTACTACGTTGACCTCTAGTGAGAACGCACGTGAAGTTGTGTTCATCAGAAGTCCTGGCAATACACGAGAAAATAATTACGAAATCGCATCAAACCTTTTGGATCCAAATTCGATTCCAGCATCTCTGAGCGAGCGAGTTCGAAAGAATCCTGAATTGGTCTATCAGTACACCAGCATGAATTACATTATCGGAACAAAAATTAAAGGCTTAGCAATTGGCCAAAAAGTTCAGATTCCAAATGCCGGTCAGTATGAAATGTACATTATCTTTTCTTTGGCAAATCAAGAAAAGACGCTTGCTCTAATTAGCCGCTCCTTATTCTTAACAGGTTTTGTCTTACTTCTTTTAGTGGGACTCATTACTTGGCTTGTAGTGCGGCAGGTGGTTAGGCCGGTACGAGAGGCGGCGCTGATTGCTACTGAATTCACTGCAGGAGATTTCAGTAAGCGATTAAATGTTGAATCACAAGATGAAATATCAACCCTAGGTGTGGCCTTTAATGATATGGCTGAATCCATCGAGAAGCAGATTGCTCGTCTTGAGAATTTATCTCGCGTCCAGCAGAGATTTGTGTCTGATGTTTCACATGAGTTACGTACTCCACTAACAACCTTGCGCATGGCCTCTGAAGTTATTTATTCAACTAAGGAAAGCTTTGACCCAATTGTTGCCAGAAGTGCTGAGCTATTAGTTGCCCAGCTAGATCGGTTTGAAAAACTGTTGGAAGATTTACTCGAAGTTTCACGTTTTGATGCTGAAGTTGCCGTCCTAGAAGCAGTTGATTTCGATATGGTGCAATTAGTCCAACGGTGCGCTGAAGATTTGGCACTTGTTGCTAAAGAGCGAAAGACACAGATTTACGTTAATTCCACTGAGCCAGTAGTCATGATTAAGGCTGATATCAGGCGGGTGGAGCGCATTCTCCGCAATCTATTGTCTAACGCAATTGACCATGCAGAAGAGATGCAAATTGATGTTCGAATTGTGGCCAGCGATCACGATGTAGCAGTAGGCGTTCGAGATCATGGAATCGGCCTTGATGAAAATTCACTCACGCGAGTATTTGATCGATTCTGGCGGGCAGATCCTTCTCGTGCGCGAACTCGTGGCGGCACTGGACTTGGCCTATCGATTGCTCTTGAGGATGCGCGTTTGCATAACGGTGAACTTGAAGCCTGGGGTCGACCAGCGCGCGGGTCACACTTTGTGGTCACACTTCCACGCAACACTCGGGAAGGCATTGATCAGCGACTTATCCCTTTACAGCCAAAGGATTACAAAGCTTAGTTTCCACAGTGTTTTCCCGAAATAACTTTTTCACTTTGATTGCACCAGAATTCGTGTGTGAATGCATTTGCCGAACTGTCACAATTAATCTTTCCAAGTAGATGTTTTGGTTGCCATGTTTTAGGTCCCAGTATTTGCTCAGCCTGCAGAAGTAGTTGGCATCCACATTATTACAAAACAAAAATTGATCGACTTACTGTGCATTCAGCTCTCCTGTACACGCCAACGGCCTCAAAGATAATTCTTGCAGCCAAGGAATCAGGTCTAAAGGGTGCAGATCATTTACTCATCGATGCGATTTCGCATGTCTTGGATAAAGTAATTCCTGATTCCACTTTGTATCGTTTAGTACCGGTGCCTTCAAGTAAAGCATCTCAGCGGCGTAGAGGTCGAAGTTTTATTGTGGATCTAGTGTCACAAATTTCCCAACGCACTGGCATCCCAATGATTGATTGTCTGCAACTTTCCAGAAGAGTTCGAGATCAAAGTGGCTTACATCGCGATGAACGTGCCACAAATCTCGCTGGTGCCTTTTCCCTGAGATCGCGTGCCAGGGGAGAGCTGATCTTGATTGATGATGTGGTTACGACGGGTGCGACCCTACGAGAGGCGGCCAGAGCGGTTAATTCGCAGGGTTTTCAGGTAGTTGGCTCAGTTACCGCGATTACCGCCTGCGTTGCTCAGCCTCTACGATAAGGGGGTGAATACGGGTTCAACCCCCATCGAAAGGCGAGGTCAATGCCAGCGTTTGTAGACAAGATTTTGCGTGCAGGCGAAGGACGCATCCTTCGCGATCTCACCAAGATCGTTGCCTTAGTCAATGTTCAGGAGGCACGCTTTTCAGCGATGTCAGACTCTGAGCTACGCGAACAAACTCCCCTTTTCCAAAGCCGTTATGCAAATGGTGAATCACTTGATGATCTCTTGCCTGAAGCTTTCGCAGTTGTTCGCGAAGCCGGCCGACGCACTTTAGGTCAACGTCACTACGACGTTCAGATCATGGGTGGCGCGGCGATGCACCGAGGCAATATCGCTGAAATGCGCACTGGTGAAGGAAAAACCTTAGTCGCAACCCTGCCATCATATTTAAATGCTCTTGCTGGTCGTGGCGTGCACGTTGTTACAACAAATGATTATTTGGCAGAGCGCGATAGCGAGTGGATGGGCCGCGTTCACCGATTCTTAGGTTTAAAGGTTGGCGTCATTCTTGCCAACATGACACCTGCTGAACGTCGCGAAGCATATTTAGCAGACATCACATATGGAACAAATAACGAGTTTGGTTTTGATTACTTACGCGACAACATGGCGTGGTCACTCGATGAGTGCGTTCAACGCGACCACTTCTTTGCAGTAGTAGATGAAGTTGACTCGATTCTGATTGATGAAGCTCGTACACCTTTGATCATTAGCGGACCTGCAGATAAAGCCACCAAGTGGTACGTCGAATTTGCAAATTTAGTTCAAAAACTTCAGCGCGATGTGCACTATGAAGTAGATGAAAAGAAAAAGACTTCAGGAATTCTAGAAGAAGGCGTTACAAAGGTTGAAGAGCTATTGCAGATTGGAAACCTGTACGAAGCCGCCAATACTCCCATGATTGGTTATCTGAATAACGCAATCCGCGCAAAAGAGTTGTTTAAGCGCGATAAAGATTATGTTGTGATGAATGGCGAACTTCTGATTGTTGATGAGCACACAGGCCGCATGCTTGCTGGTCGTCGCTATAGCGAAGGCCTGCACCAAGCTCTGGAAGCAAAAGAACGCATTGAAATTAAGGATGAGAACCAGACTCTTGCAACTATTACGTTGCAGAACTATTTCCGCCTCTACGACAAATTGTCAGGTATGACAGGTACTGCAACTACTGAAGCTTCAGAATTCCAACAAATTTATAAACTAGGTGTGGTTCCAATTCCAACGAACCGCCCATCACAGCGAATTGATTCACCAGATTTGGTCTACAAAACTGAGATCGGAAAGTTTGCAGCTGTAACTACAGACATTGCCGAGCGCTACCGCAAGGGCCAGCCAGTATTAGTGGGAACAGTCAGCGTTGAAAAGTCTGAAGAATTATCTGCATTCCTGCGCAAAGCCGGAGTCCCTCACGAAGTTCTAAACGCTAAGCACCACGAACGCGAAGCAGCGATCATTGCACGTGCAGGTGTTAAGGGCGCTGTAACTGTTGCTACAAATATGGCAGGCCGCGGTACTGACATTATGTTGGGTGGAAACCCAGAGTTCATGGCAGATTTTGAATTACAGCGTCGTGGAATCTCGCCGGTAGATAACGCGGAAGAGTATGAAAAGGAATGGCCAGCAGAAATTGCGCGGCAGAAGTCGGCAGTTGAAACAGGACATGAAGAGGTTGTGGGTCTTGGTGGACTTTACGTTCTAGGAACCGAGCGCCACGAATCACGTCGAATCGATAACCAGCTTCGAGGTCGTTCGGGTCGCCAAGGCGATCCAGGAGAATCACGTTTCTATCTTTCATTACAAGATGATTTGATGCGTCGATTTAATTCAGGAATTGTTGAGCGCTTCTTAACCGCAGCTGGTCTTCCTGATGATGCTCCCATCGAATCAAAGATGGTTTCAAATGCGATTAAATCAGCTCAAACTCAGGTAGAAGCCCAGAACTTTGAAATGCGTAAAAATGTTTTGAAGTATGACGATGTCATGAACCGTCAGCGCACCGTTATTTACGGTGAACGTCGCATGGTTCTTGAAGGGGCAGACATCAAGGGACAGGTAGCAATATTTGTTTCAGACACTTTGTCTGCTTACGTCGCAGCTGCAACCGCTGATGGTTATGCAGAGGATTGGGATCTAGAAACGCTGTTTACGGCGCTTAAGACGATTTATCCAATCTCATTTACTATCGAAGAGCTTGAAGCCAGAGCAGGTTCACGTGTAGGACTAGATGCTGAATTCATCACTGCGCAGGTACTTGAAGATTGCGAAGCTGCGTACGCGCAGCGCGAGCAAGCGCTAGGTGATGAAGTCATGCGCGAACTTGAGCGCAAGGTCTTGCTATCTGTGCTGGATCGCAAGTGGCGCGAGCATCTTTACGAAATGGATTATCTGCAAGAGGGCATTGGCCTTCGTGCGATGGCCCAGCGCGATCCATTGGTGGAGTATCAAAAGGAAGGCTTTGATTTATTCGCAGCAATGATGGATGCGGTTAAAGAAGAGATCGCAGGCTTTGTGTTCAACATCGAAGTCACTGTCGAGAGTGCAAGTAATCAAGTGGTAGCTCCTGGACTTGAGTCAAAGCAAGTGCCGCAGGTGGGTTTGCAGTACACAGCTGCAGATGAATCAGGGGTTCGTACAACTGGTGAAGTATCAAGAAACGCACCATGTCCATGTGGATCAGGTAAAAAGTTTAAGCGTTGCCACGGAGGCGCAGCTTAAATTTAAATTAGCGTTAGACAGGTACATAACCAACGTCCGTCTAACCCTTCAAATCTGATTGCAACCACACGCAAGCGATCCCCAAATCGCACTGTGACGGTTGCTTCACACACTCCATCTAGTGGCTCAGTGATTCTTGTTTTGCGTACTCTTCCAATTTCTGACAATGAACCAGTCGCACGCTGTAGTTGTGAAAATATTGTGTAATGACATGACAACTGAAGTTGTTGAGAAGAACGTCTACCTGCCCAGATTTCCAAAACATTATGAATGAATTGATGAATCAAGGGCGCAATTTCTGGCAAGGTGGCTGCAGAGGTTGGTTGAGGCGCAAACTCGGCATCAAACTCTTCACCAAAGGTGCTGGGCACTAAGTAGAGCCGAGCTTTCTTCACCACTTCTATAAGCGGTGCAGGCCGAAACATCTCTAGCACCGGATGCAGAAAATCTTCATGAGGATCACTTGAAATTGGAGTTAATTCAGTAATTGTAAAAGTTGGCATTTGATCGAAGTCAGGTTGGGTTGTCATAGAGCTACCGTTGCGTGGTTTGCGAGCGACACACTCACTCTTAAGTCTCTGATGTACTCATACCTTTGACTGACTGTGGATAAAGCCAGGTGAGATGTCGCTTTAGCCCATTGGGTGTCCCTATGAAAAATAAAAAGGATTCTTATGGTGCACGTATGCCTCTTGCGATTACTTTAATTGTTGCCGCGTTTGCATCTGCATTCTTCATCTCAACATATTCAAATAGGGGCTACGACTATTGGGTGATTGCGCAACCTTTAACGCCTGGACATGTTATCGATCAGACAGATCTAAAAACAGATCACTTAAACCTGGGGCAGAGCAATGAGCATTACCTAAAGCAAAGCGATCAAGTGGTTGGTTTAGTCGTCACACGTCAGATGCAGGTGGGCGAGATCATCTCGATCGCGGATGTAAGTAGCTCCACAGAATCAATGGCCACTAGTGCAGTCCCACTTAATCTTCGGTCTGGTGATTTCGCCTCCGGAATAAATCTTGGTGATTCAGTAGATCTGTATTGGGTCCTTGATTCACGCAACGGGGAAGAGGTCATAGATCCAATTTTAATTCTTGGCGGAGTCACTCTGATTGGAGTAGATGATTCAAAGAACTCTTTAGGGGGAGATGTATCAATAACTGTCGCCATTGAAGAAACTCAAGTTCTGCGGATGTTAAGCGCAACAACTCAAGGCCGACTTGTAGTGGTGCGTTCACATGTCTGAGCTTGAAATGCCTACTGTCATAACTGCGATTGCAAACCCCGAAGCTGAAGGCTTTGTTGCTGGAACTTTATACGCCCAAGGGTGGAATGTCGTTTTTCGAGCCATTGATTCGGGTTCACTGCAAAGCTATCTTTCGGCAAATGCTGAACTTTGTAAGAACGCACTACTAATCTTTGGAACAGATTTGCCAGGTGCAGATAAAAAGTTAATGGACTCTTTTAACGGTGTTGTTCGTCAGCTAATCGGCTTCTCAATTCCAAATGTGGCAAATGGTGATTTCGATGCCTTACATCCGTTACCGACCGTCAGCACAGATTTAATCTCTTTGGTTCGCGGATTTGTAAGAGCTCCATTGGTACGGACAAGCGCGGTCACCCAACGTAAAGCTCGAAATTCAAAGGTTTTTGCAATTGGTTCTGCAGGTAGTTATACCGGCTGCACCTTTATTGCTCTCAATCTTGCGATGGAGTTAAGTGTGCTCGAAAAATCAACCCTGCTGATTGAGGCAAACTTTCGAGCACCATCTCTGGCCCCACTACTGTCGATGCGAAAGATCACTGATAATTCCGCATGGAAGAAAATCGCTCCCAACCTTTCACTATCAGAGATAACTCAAGACACATCAGAGAACTTAGATCAATTGCTAAATAAAGCCACCGAAGAGTTTGATTGCGTGGTCTTAGATATAGGTTCTATTTCGGGGCTTTCGAATCGCTTAACAGATAGAAGATGGACATCAACTGTTACAACGTGGTGTTGTGATCAAGCTGATGAACTCATGATTACTTCCCGCGCTGATTACCTCGGTCATCATCGACTTGTGCAGGTCATTGATTTGTTACAACAGACATCGATACGCGCACAATTGAGCTTTACTCAAAACATGAAGTCACCAGGTAAACGGGGAGATGCAGAAATGGCACGTTTTCTTACCGCCACAACCGGGCTAAAACCGATTCGAGTGCGAAGCATGAAACAAGAGGCTCGGTCAGTTCAAGCCGCCGAAGATGAACATGCCACCATGGTCGAGACTAATGAGCGCTCTCATCTGCGCAAAGCCATCGCTGAATTAGCCCGAGAAATGATTTCATAAGATCTATTACTATGGGTCAATGCGTGCATACCTTCCCATCAGTCACAAGGATCTTGAAGCTTTTGTGCTGACAAAGAGCATTGATGCGGATGAGGCATTTGCACCAACCCCAGCTTTTGTTTCAGATAATTTAGATTGTGACGAAGAAGAACTTGAATACTTGCTCTCTGTTGCTGCCGGTGAAGAGGCTTTAGAGCTACGTCTTTCAGCTAAAGCCCCCGGCATTGTCTTGGCTTTTGAAGTAACAGATGAGCAAATTGCTGAAAAATATGAAGATTCAATCACTCTTAAAACATCATTGCCATGGGATCAATTGCAATGCGCCCTTCTTGCCTTTCATGGAGATGACGAGTTGGTCTGGTTTGCCAGCCAAGAGATCGAGATTCATTTGGCGGAGTGGAAGTAAGAATGCTTCAACTTGAAAAGTTATTAGGTGCACGAACTACCATCACAATTGATCAAGCTGAAAGATTGCGAGCAGTCGTTGCTAATTGGCAGCTTTTGTCAGATCTCTCCTTTGCTGATTTAATTTTATGGGTTCCGATTCGCAAAGACATCACAATGTGGCCAACAGGACACATCGCCGTTGGTCATATCCGCCCGACAACCACTTCAACTGTTTACATTAATGATGTTATTGGCGATGAGGTTCTGTGGGGTTCTAAACCCATTATCGATGAAGCGCTTTCGGGTGATGAAATTGTTAGGGCCAGCGACCCTGAAAAAATAGGAGAAATGCTGGTCAAGTCCGAATCGATTCCAGTTACATTTGAAGGTCAAGTTATCGCAGTTATTTCAAGCCATAGAAATGTTGAACATTCACGTAGTTCTGGAAAGCTTGAAAGTAATTATCGCGATCTAGCAAACCACTTGTATGAAATGGTCGCTGAAGGAACTTTTCCTTACGCAGACTCTGGATCATTATTTGAACCAGTACCTCGGGTTGGCGATGGGTTGATACGACTGGATGCGAACTCTGCTATCTCTTATGCAAGCCCTAATGCTAAGTCGGCGTTTTCTCGCATGGGTTGGCGTGGAGATTTAGAGGGAAAAAACCTGGGCGAGATTGCGGAACAAGTTGTAACAGCTTCTCTTAATCCACATGAAGAAGGCATTCGTTCACGCTTAAATGGAAAGATTTTGCAAAGAGTTGAAATTGATAATCAAGGCGCAACGATTGATTTGTTGGTTCTGCCGCTCATTGTTGGAACAGACAAAATTGGAGCAATTGTTCTACTTCAAAATGTGACCGAGCTACGACGACGTGATCGCGAATTAGTTACTAAAGATGCAACAATCCGTGAGATTCATCATCGAGTGAAAAACAACCTTCAAACCGTCTCGGCTCTACTGCGTTTGCAGTCACGTCGAATTGAAGATCCTGCAGCTGCTGCTGCCCTAGATGAGGCGGTCCGCCGTATCGCATCGATTGCTTTGGTCCATGAAACATTGTCTAACAGCACCAAAACTACCGTGGCATTTGATGAGGTCTTAAGTTCTCTGGTCACCCATTCACTAGAGCTCAGCCCTCGAATGGGGGAGCTGCACATTGAACGAATTGGTGAGATTGGTTTATTGGAATCCCGTGTTGCAACACCATTGTCTTTAGTTGTCACTGAACTTATTCATAATGCACTTGAACATGGCCTTGCAGAATCTGGAACTCAATTGAAAATCGAAGTTCAACGCTATAGCAATGAAGGATTGGTAACTATCTCAGATGATGGAGTTGGCTTACCTGATGACTTTGATTTATTGACTTCAGCTAATCTCGGTCTACAAATTGTGCGTACATTGACTGAAAATGAATTACAAGGCGAATTGAAGTTGGAATCAACCGATAAGGGAACGCAAGCAAAGTTGCGCTTCCCACTTTAAATCTGGTTTTGCTGCTCCATTAAACGGGCACGATTACGTGCTGCACGGCGCTTAAGCGCACGACGTTCATCCTCAGATAAACCGCCCCACACTCCTGCGTCCTGTCCGCTTTCCAGCGCCCACGCTAAGCAAGGTTCTTTGACGATGCAGCGCTGGCAGACCTTTTTAGCCTCTTCGATTTGAGTAAGGGCTGGGCCGGTATTTCCTACAGGAAAGAAAAGCTCGGGATCTTCATCGCGGCAGGCTGATTGATGTCGCCAATCCATCGCATGTCTCCTTAGGGAAGTAAGACTCAATTCAAGAGTAAGTTTTGATACACGCAGTTGTGCGTGCAAGGCCTTAATTGTCCTCTGTGCAACGCGCGAATACAAGGATGAACGCCAAAGAGTTTTCAAATTCAGGGTGATCTATCTCAAGTGCCCCCGACAGGAATCGAACCTGTGCACCTGCCTCCGGAGGGCAGTGCTCTATCCCCTGAGCTACGGGGGCTCGTTGGGTCAGCATGAAGGTTATCAGCGGGTGCAAATATCTGTGCATACTGCGAGAATTACGTCATGAATTCAATCGCGTACTTTGCAACTGGGTGTTTTTGGGGAGCAGAACGTCGCTTCTGGCAGATGGATGGCGTAATTGAGACCAGCGTGGGTTACATGGGCGGTCTTCGCCCTAACCCAACATACGAGCAAGTGTGCACCGGTATTACAGGACATGCCGAAATGGTGAAAGTTGTCTTTGACCCAAGCAAAGTTTCTTATCTTCGTTTATTGCAAGAGTTCTGGACGATGCATGATCCAACATCATTGAATAAACAAGGCGGAGATATTGGAACCCAGTATCGCAGCGCTATTTTTACGACAACCAATGAGCAGCTGCAGGTTGCGCTCGCTTCTTGCCTTACTTATCAAGAAGAGTTGAACAAGGCTGGCATGGATCGAATTTGCACCGAGATTTTGAGTGCCGAAGGTATCGAGTACTACCTAGCTGAGGAATACCACCAAAAGTACTTACAAAAAAATCCAAATGGTTACGACTGCCATTCAAGCACGGGTGTTCCTTACCCAGAAACGGTTCATTGATCATGAGCGAAAAAGAGTATCCAGTCGCAATCAACGAGGCAGAGCTTGCCCAAAAATTAGATCCACTTTCATACGATGTCTTGCGCAATGCAGCAACAGAGCGCCCCTTTACAGGTGAGTACACAGATACAGACAAAGTTGGCGTATACAAGTGCAAAGCGTGTAGCGCTGAATTGTTTAAAAGTGAAACCAAGTTTCACTCTGGCTGCGGTTGGCCATCTTTTTACGCACCATCAGCAGATGATGCAGTTGAACTTATTGAAGACAGGTCACTATTTCCGCGGGTACGAACCGAAGTTCGTTGCGCAGCGTGTGGTTCACACCTTGGGCATGTCTTCGAGGGCGAAGGATATGAAGTTCCTACCGATCAGCGTTGGTGTATCAACTCTGTATCTTTGATTTTGGAAGAGCGCTAGAGCTACAAAGAAAAGGTTGGGTACTCATCTGTAACAAGTAAAAAGGCGTAACCAACTACACGGTTCCAGTAGGCAATTGTTCCAACAACGCCTTCTGCGCAGACTTCTGGGTAGTTACCGGTAAATAAAATACTGAACCAACCAAACAGCGTCAGCACAGCTGCGTAAATGATGTAAATAATTCCAACAAGATACAGAGGCAAGGCCAGCAGCCATTTGATCAATGGCAGCCAACGGTTGAGCTGTTTGGCATCGACCTCTGGAAAAGTTACGCTGACAAGGTCATTTTCTTCGATCGATGGATATTCATCTGTGAGCAAAAGTAGGTATGTGTCTACCCGAGTTTGCAGCGACAGCAAGGCTTCATTGAAAGCCAAGACATAACTTGGGTACACCTGACGAACAACAATTGCCAAAGCTGCAGGTAAGGCAAGTAATCCGGCAAAGATCGCTGAACCATCGTCGGAAAATGATGTGGAAGGCGCAAATGAAGATACGAAGATAAATGCTGGAACAACAAGAATGATCCGGAAAAAAGCGGTCAGGCGATTTCGCTCGGTAAGGGATACATCGATCTGTGTTTCAATTTGGTTGCTCATGCCCAGCAATCTACCCCTGATTGATGGGTGGTATTGCTAATTACAGTCCCTTTGCCGTACTTTTACAGTTCTTGCAGGTGCACTTGCAGAAATTTTTGCAGAGTTTCCACAGATGGAGGTGAAGAGATGGCTGGCATTAAAGAGGTTGCAGAAGAAGCTGGCGTTTCTACCGCCACAGTATCGAGAGCACTTCGTGGTCTGCACCATGTCAATCAACAAACGCGCGACAAGATTATTGCTGCCGCAGAAAAGTTGAACTACCCCTTAAACACAGAGCGCCAAGGTGCAACCAGCGGACGTACAAATTCAGTTGGTGTCGTTGCGCCCTACATATCTCGTTGGTACTTTTCACAAGTTATTAGCGGCGCAGAGCAAGCTTTGCGCGAAGCCGGTATGGACTTACTTCTTTATAACTTCAGCCAAATGAAGGGCCGTGAAAGGCTTTTCCAACATCAACTTCTGAAAGGTCGGGTTGATGCGCTGATCGTTATCTCACTTCCTCCGACCGAAGAAGAGTTTGATTCGATGCTTTCACTAGGAATTCCAATTGCACTGGTTGGAATGGAGCATGAAAAGTGTGCATCAATCAAGATTGATGATGTTGCAGGAGCCAGAACCGCTACTCAGCACTTAGTAAATCAAGGCCACAAAAAGATTGGCTTAATGTCTGGACGCCCAGATGACCCATTTAACTTTTCTGTTCCACAAGATCGACGTAAAGGCTTTATGCAAGTTCTTGCAGAAAATGATTTGGAATGGCTGCCATCCCGTGAAATCCATGGTGATTTCACAATGCACACCGCATCACGAGCGATGGATGATCTATTGGCTCGTCCTAATCGTCCGACTGCAATCTTTTGCGAATCAGATGAAATGGCAATTGGTGCCATGCAAGCGCTACGTCGTCATGGTTTAAAGGCACCGGATGACATATCAATCATTGGTTTTGATGGTCATGAAATGGCAGAGTTTTCAGAGTTAACGACGATTGAACAGCCAGTCACTTTGATGGGTGAAATGGCTGCATGGTCAATCATGGAGAGATTACGTAAGCCTGTGGTGGATCCACCTTCACTAGTTTTACCAACCACGCTCGTGGTTAGAAATTCAACTCGTCGTTTAAATCCCGAAGAACAAGTTCTCTGAGGTAGCCTTGTGAGCATGAGCGATCGTTCAGTTTCAGCACCTAACTTGGCAGAGCTCCAAACCCACCGTAGCGAAAAATGGCGTGGATTTGCCGCTGATGTTCTTCCTTTACCAGTGGCCGAAATGGACTTTCCTGTCGCACAACCAATTCGAGATCTTTTGACTGAAATGGTCGCAAAATCTGATCTTGGGTATCTAGGTGCAATTCCAGAATTAGGAAAGGGTTTTGCGCACTTTGCAGGTACTCGTTGGAACTGGGAAGTCGATCCATTGCAGGTAAGAGCAGCAACCGATGTCGGTGTTGCAGTAGTTGAAGTGTTGCGAGTATTCACCAAACCAGGTGATTCAATTTTGTTAAGTTCGCCGGTGTATCACAACTTTTATAACTGGATTAATGAGACTCAGTTAAATCTAGTTGATGTTCCCTTTGAGCGCACTGGCGATGAAGCCGGCAATCCTTGGCAAATCAATTGGGATGGAATTGAAAAGGCTTATGCATCGGGTTTAAAAGTTCACATCTTGTGTAGTCCTCACAATCCTTTGGGACGCATTTACTCAAAAGTAGAGCTTCTTCGCTTGGTAGCTTTAGCAAAACGATTCAATGTCTTAATTATTAGCGATGAGATTCATGCCCCGCTAACATTCAAGGGACATGAATTTGTTCCAATGTTAAGTCTTGGGACGGATGCAGAATCAGTGTCAGTAACAGTCACTGCTGCATCAAAGGGTTGGAATATTGCAGGATTGAAATGCGCAATTATTGTTTCTCAAAACGAAGCTATGAATGCGCGATTAGCAACAATGCCAATGGCAGTTCACTTTCGTGCTTCCTTGTTAGGTGGTTTTGCTACGGCAGTCGCCTTTGCCGAAGGTAGCGTTTGGCTCGATTCTGTAATTGAAAATCTAGATCACAATCGCCACATGCTAAAAGAGTTATTAAGCTCTCAGCTTCCGTCAGTGAGGTACCACATTCCAGATAACAGTTATCTGGCTTGGTTAGATCTAGAAGCGCTGAACTTAGGTGAAGATCCTTCACTAACACTTCTTGAAAAAGGTCGCGTTGCTTTCAACGCTGGCCATACTTACGGCAAGCAATGTTCGCAGTATGTACGTTTCAATTTTGCAACAAGTCCAACAATTATCACTGAAGCCGTTCATCGTATCGCGCGAGCAATTTAAATGCCCAGCAAGAAATATGATGTCATCATCATTGGTGGAGGCCACAACGGTTTAGTTGCTGCCACCTATCTAGCTCGCGCAGGTAAATCAGTCAGAATTCTTGAGGCAAACCCTGAAATAGGTGGAGCTACTCAAAGTGTTCGCTCTTTCCCTGCATACGAGGCAAACCTTTCCCGTTATTCATATTTGGTAGCACTTTTGCCCGACAAGATAGTTAGTGACTTGGGCCTTTCCTTTGAATGCATCTCTCGTGAAGTATCTAGCTACACCCCATATGGCGATGACAAAGGTTTGTATGTGTCGCGCATCTGGGATTCAAAAACCGAAGATTCCTTTAATGAGTTAGATCCGACAGGCAATGAAGGACGTGCATGGCAAACTTTCTATGCAGAGGTTGCAGAGTTCGCCGAAAAGATTGCCCCAACAATGCTTGAACCCCTAAAGACTCGAAGTGAGCTCAAGAGTCAGATCAATTTAGACGCAACGTGGCAATATTTGGTGGAAGAGCCAATTGGAAAAGTTATTACCGAAAGATTTCATAATGATGTCGTGCGCGGTGTTGTGCTGACAGATGCGCTTATTGGGACTTTCGCTTCAGCCTCTGATATCCAAGCTAACATCTGCTTTTTGTATCACTTGATTGGAAACGGAACAGGAGAGTGGAAAGTTCCAAAAGGTGGAATGGGCGCTTTGGTCAAAGAGCTTGTTCGCGTAGCTACCGAAAGCGGAGTTGAGATTTCTTTAAACTCTAAAGCCACTGCCGTCACATCTTCAGCTACTGGTGTAACCGTGGCGTTAGAAAATGGTGAAACCGTTACAGGCGATTACCTGCTTTCAAATGCAGCTCCTCAAG
>JBJONF010000003.1:0-74625 GCA_046051985.1 Actinomycetota bacterium | reverse complement strand
TACTGAAAAGGGTCGAATGATCTACCGAGTTGGTGGCGTCATTGTCTTTATCTTGATGGTTCTGGTTGTCAGAGGTGTTGATTTAGCTAGTTGGATTTCATAAACCAAGTTCTTTTAATCGCAATCAATGCGATGTATGCCGGAAACCCTAGAAGAATAATTACTTCTAGGGTATTTGGTTGACTTCCCAAGTTGTCTGAGTAAGACCAAGATAGCGAAGCTAGATTAATCAGATAAATAACGGCAAGAGGAAGTGTTAGCTTGCGCATCCATACGACACGAACTAAGTGTGGAATCTTAATATTTGTAAGTTGTAATGCGCACAGGAGAATTGAAATTATCATCACCATTTCTGGTGACGCATCTAAAATCAAGAAAGATGGAACAACTAAGTTCCATGCCGCAGGAAAACCATTAAACCAATGATCATCAGTTTCTTGGTCGATTCTGGCAAACCATAAAGCAGAGGTAATAAAGATCGCTCCAGCTACCCAGACTTCAAAGCGCAATGGAAGAAGTTCTAAACTGGCAAGCAATACAACCGGCACAACAACACAGGTTAAGTAATCAACGACTAGATCTAATATATGGCCATCGATACGGGGAGCGTGGATAGTTACATCAATTTTTCGAGCAAGCGGTCCATCTAGGCCATCTAATACTTGGCAGACAATAAGCCAGAGCAACGCTTGGCGCCATTCACCGTTAAACACCGCTTGCAACGCTACTAAACCAGCTGCCGCACCACTTGCGGTCAAGACGTGCAGTACATAACCAGCCCGTTTTGATGTTTGAGGTGACAACGATGAACTCACGTCTCCTACTTTAGTGCAAGCCGCCTTTCCTCTATCCTGAGAACATATGAATTTAAGGGTGAGACTCTCCTTCCTGAGAGATAAGAGAGCGCAGCGCACTTGGCTAGCGTTGGTTCTTGTCTGGGTTGTTATTCGGACCCTTGTAATAAGAGATGTTTTCGGGGGATATGGGGTTAACTCATGGATTTACTTTCTCGTTGATCTAGCGTCAGCAATTCCTTATGGGATTTTATCTGGCAGAGCGGTAGTCAACTTCTTAGATAAAAACTGGGTCTCATTTCGTAAGAATGGCTTTTTTGCGCTTTTCTTCTTTTACATGCCTGACATATATGTACTGTCAACAGCTGAAGAGGTACCAAAATCGCTTCTCAATGGATTTTTGCTTTCAATAGTAATCTTCAGTGGATTCGCAATTTATGGGTTTCGTCGAAATATCAAGAGAGTTGGGAAAAGGTAATGAAGATTTTCTTAACTGGTTTTGAGCCTTTTGGGTCGGCAACATCAAATCCTTCGGGTGAGATTGTGAAGCAGATTAGCGGTGACAATATTGTGACCGCTATTTTGCCTGTCGCATATACGCAATCTGCCGAACGATTATTGGCGTTGATTGCCGAACATAATCCAGATGTTGTTATTTGTTTAGGTCAAGCAGAAGGACGTACACAGATAACACCTGAAAAGGTTGCAATCAATTTAGATGATGCACGTCTTGCAGATAATAAAGGTGTACTACGCAATGATGTAAAGATTCTTGAAGGTGGCCCAGATGCCTACTTTTCAACGCTTCCAGTAAAAGAGATTGTTGAAGCGATAAAGGCTAAGGGTGTACCTGCGGCTATTTCATTAAGTGCAGGTGCTTTTTTGTGTAACCATGTTTTCTACGTTGCGCAGAATGAGTTTGCAGGCACGCATGTTCGCAGCGGATTTGTTCATGTTCCATTAATGGATTCGCAGGCACCTGAATTTCCGGGGTTACCAACGATGCCGTTAGATCAAATGGTTATTGCTGTGCGAGCTATGCTCGAAGTGCTTTAGCAAAATCGCGGAAGTCTTCAACAAGTAGATCAATTTCGATTTGGCCATGTGCCAAGGAGATCAACCATTGCTCATCTAATCCCGGAGGTGTGATGATTCCGCGGTTAAGTGCAAACAACCAGTGTGCTTCAGCAACGGTGAAATCAGTTGCTTTGTAATCACGGTAGTTACGTACAGGCTCTGTAGACCAAGTAACACAACCCTTTACGCCAAAACCAACTGTGTGTGCAGGTAATTGATATTCATCAATGATTGCGCTGATGCGATCGAGTGCTTGCTGATTCAGAGTTTCTGCTGCAGCCAGAGCTTCATCGGTACAAATACGATCTATTGCACGCACACCAGCCATAGCAAGTGGGTTACCGTTAAAAGTACCGAAGTGAGCCATCTTTCCGTTAGTGACAAAGTCCATGTACTTCTGCTTGCCACCAAAGGCAGCTAGTGGAAGTCCGCCGCCGATTGATTTAGCAAGAGTGATCAAATCTGGCTTCACACCAAGGCGAGCAGATGCACCATGTGCACCAGCTGTAAGGCCTGTCTTAACTTCATCAAAGATCAAAACAACGTTGTATTCGTCGCATAGTTCGCGAACACGTTCTAGGTAGCCTTCGTCAGGTAGAACAATGGCAAGGTTTTCTAGAACTGGCTCGACGATGTAGCAAGCGATCTTGTGTGCATTCTTTTCAAACATTCTTTCTAGTGCTGGAATGTTATTGAAAGGAACAACGTAGATATCTCCTGGAACCAAGTTTGAATCAATCGCTGGAATTGGATCTTCTGGATCACCAATCTTGTCTAACGCTGGCTTACTTGAGACAACAAATGGGTCGTAGCTACCGTGGTAGCCGCCTTCGACCTTAACAATTCCCATTTTTTCTGTGGCAGAGCGTGCAACGCGTACTGCATACATAGTTGATTCAGTTCCACTGTTTGTGAAACGAACCTGGTCAATTCCAAAGCGCTTACAGATTCGTTCGGCAGCATCAGTTGAAATTGGGGATGGTGTAACAAAAAGCATTCCTTGAGACAGTGAAGTTTCAATCTCTTCAACAACAATTGGGTTTAAGTGACCAGCAAGCATTGCACCAAAGCCCATTGAAAGGTCCAATAGCTGGCGACCATCAACATCGGTCATGTATGCGCCCTTAGCGGACTTAATTGAAATTGGATATGGATCCCAGTGCTGGAAGCTTGATGTAACGCCTAATGGCAACGCCTTAAATGAACGCTGGCTTTCTTCTGCGCTCTTGTCGGTTCCTTTTGTAAATAACTGCCACTCTTGCTTAAGAATTTCCTCGACACGCTTTGGGTCAATCGGAACTGAAGTGGACGGGACAAATCGAAATGTTTGCTTATGGTTACTCTGTGTCAGCATTTGTAAAACTTGTACGGCAAAGGTTTCAGCTTTTGAAACTCGTTTGAGAAGTACTCTCCCGGTTCGTTTTAGTTATTTCTAACTAGGTGCAATTCTCCCACGGTTTATTTAAAAAGCAACCCCGCTAGACTGGTGCCATGCGGAAAACCAGGGTTTTTATAGCCTTTTTATTGGTTTTTTCACTTTTAAATGAGGTTTCTCACGCTTCGGACACGATTCCGTTGCAATGTATGAATAAAAAAACATACCTTTTGCGTACTTCAAACGTAATAAAGGGATGTGAAAAAATTGAAGTTTCCTTAGGTGCGGGTGCGATTCCGCGCTCGATGGTTCGACCTTACGAATTAGATAAACAATTGATGTATCGCTTCAAGGCGGCCCAAGCTGCCGCAAAAAAAGAGGGTCAAGTTATTTACATTGTTTCTGGCTATCGAACTTTAAACCGTCAAAAAACTTTGTTTGCAAATGCGGTTAGAAAGTATGGTTCCGTAGCAGAGGCAAGTAAGTGGGTAGCACCGCCATTAATTTCTCATCATCCTTGGGGAACTGCAATTGATGTTAACTATCCAGATGAACCAGTTGGTGCCGGTTGGTTAGAGGTAAATGGTTCTAAATATGGATTGTGCCGAGTTTTTGAAAACGAATGGTGGCATTTTGAACCTGTTATCGCTCCAGGATGGAAATGTCCGGCATTAGTTCCAGATGCTACTTACAGTCTGAATTAGCGAAGGAAGAGTGCTCGTAACCTGCGAGATGTTACAAATAATCCTGCAGCGATCATGACCAAGAAGTAAGCAATGTGTACCAAGATGTCAGAGGTTATATTTCCAAACCAACATGCTCGTACTAATTCAATGCCGTGCCACAGCGGCAAGGCCATGATTACTTTTTCAAGCCAGTCTGGGTAGACAGAGATTGGGTAGAGCGAGCCTGAAAACAGGGTCATTGGTAGCAATATGAAGTTGATGAAGCCCATCTGTTGATAGGTCTTGAAGTAAGAAGTAATTGCCATGCCAAAGGATGCGAAACCAAATGCGATCAACGATGCCGCTGGAATAGCCAAGATTGCCCAGAAGCTTGGTGTTAGGCCAAGGGCCGTAACCACGGTTAAGAAGCCAAGCGAGTACACCAAGCCGCGAATTAGTGCCCAAGTGATTTCACCAAGTGCGATATCTAGTGGCCCCAGTGGTGTTGATAGCATCGTTTTGTACAGCTTGGATTCATTAAGTTTCCAGAAAACATTCCAGGTTGAATCATAAATCGCACCGTTCATCGCACTATTTGCAAGCAAGCCAGGTGCAATAAAGAGTGTGTAATCAATTGTTGTGTTTCCGGTTGTCACATCGCCTACAAGGCTTCCCATTCCATAACCAAAAGCTAATAGGAAAAGCACTGGCTCGATAAAACCTGTAACAACTGGAATCCAGGTTGATGATCTAAAAGCTATCCAACCGCGCTCTAGTAAGACGTGGGGACGTCCTGCATACATGGCACTAGATTTTCTGCTTTCTGCGATTTGAACGGCGGTCTTCACTTTGCCAACCTCTTTTCAAATTGGCGCATTGACAATACAAGACCGATTACAACTAATGTCACTAAAACAATAAAGTGCAGCCAGACCATAAAGGTACTGATTCCGTAATCAAAAGCAGCTTCGCGGCCTAGTTCTGTTGCATGCCACAATGGGGATACCCAACCAATTGGTTGTAAATAAATTGGCATTGATGTGAGCGGAAAGAATGTTCCAGAGAACAAGAACATTGGCATCAGAATTAAGCGGCCAAGAATGTTAAAGAACTGATCATCTTTTTCGATCTTTGCGGCGGCAAACAAAATAACGGCACCAAATGCTGCGCCACCTAAAATAGCAATAGGAACAATTAGAACACTTATTCCAAAGTCGACAACGTTAAAGGCGAGCAAGAGAATGTAGTAAACGCTGACAGAAAAGAGTGCACGGCAGAGAGCAGCCAAATAAACACCTAGTGCAATTTGTCGTCCAGTTATAGGTGTTGCATTTTGTGCAAAGAAAAGTTTGCGCCACTTAAAGCCTTCAATTGTAGGAAAGACAGTTTCATCCATAATCCCGGTAATTGCAGTGTTAGCCAATAAGGCAGGGGCGATAAAAGCTATGTATTTAATGCCATTTGTGCCACTTGTACCTGAACCTTGTTCAACCAGAACGCCAATACCAATACCTACGGCGATCAAGTAAAAGAAAGGGTTTCCGATATCAACAGCCGCGATAATTGTGCGCCACTTAGACATCGACTTCAAACGGGCTGAAGCTATGTATAAAGCTCCAAAACGTTGGATTTGTGGAACATCAATACCTTTGTTCATTCAATCAAAGTTCTTCCGGTTAGGCGTAAGAAAACATCTTCAAGTGAGCTACGACGCACAAGCGAAGTTGTTGCATGCATACCTGCATGAGTGATTTTTTCCAGAAGCGCTTCGCCATCTTCGGTATACATCAACAAACGATCCGGCAAGGTCTCCATACGTTCGCACATAGTTGCAAGTTGAGGTGCTACTTCTTTATTACGATCGCTACCAAATCGAACTTCAAGAACTTCTTTGCTTGAATACTCTTTAATCAAACCGGCTGGAGATCCTTCAGCCATGATTGAACCCTTATCCATAACAACAAGGCGATCACATAACTGTTCTGCTTCATCCATAAAGTGTGTTGTCAGAACAAGAGTTACACCTTGTTCCTTAAGGCGGAATAAGCGATCCCACAAGATGTGACGAGCTTGTGGATCTAAACCAGTTGTTGGTTCATCCAGTAACAAAATGTCAGGTTCGCTGACAAGACCGCGAGCAATTGTTAAGCGGCGCTTCATTCCTCCGCTGAGCGCTTCAACCTTTACATCGCGCTTTTCTTCCAACTGTGCAAATTCCAAAAGTTCTTCGATCTTTCCTTTGATGAATTTTTTGGACAAACCAAAGTAGCGTCCATAAATAAAAAGATTTTCAGTAACAGTTAATTCGTTATCCAAATTATCTTGTTGTGGCACAACACCTAGGTGGGCGCGAACAAGTGGACCAAACTGTTCTGGATCCTTTTCAAGAATCTGCACAGTGCCAGATGTACGTGTAGAGGTCGCAGCCAAGATGCGCATAGTTGTGGACTTACCTGCGCCGTTGGGACCTAGTAATCCAAAGGACTCACCCTTAGCCACATCGAAGTCGATGCCGTTTACAGCGGTGAAATCCCCGAAAACCTTGGTTAAACCACGTACAGAAATGAGTGGATTAGACATCTTTCTATTCTACCTGAGTATTGTTAACCCACGTGCGATTCATAAATGAACCTACCCACGACCTCACCTATGACGATGTTTTCATGGTGCCAAGCCGTTCCGAACTTTCATCCAGAATGGATGTTGATCTTTCATCCATAGATGGAACCGGAACAACGATTCCGCTAGTTGTTGCAAACATGACAGCTATTGCAGGCCGACGAATGGCAGAAACAATGGCCCGTCGTGGTGGATTAACGGTGATTCCACAAGATATTCCACACGCTGTTGTTGATGATGTCATCAAATGGGTGAAGCAACGTCACCCCTTCTTTGATACACCTATTACCCTGTCACCACAATCAACAGTTGCTGATGCAATTAGTTTGTTGCACAAGAGAGCACATGGCGCAGTTGTTGTAGTTGAAAACGGTAAACCTGTTGGAATCATTACTGAAGAGGATTGCAAGAGCGTAGATCGCTTTACTCAGCTTGGTCAGGTAATGAGTAAGGACTTAACAACGATGCCAGATTCACTTGATGCCCGCGCCGCATTTGATTTCCTAAATCAACATCGTCACAAGTTGGCACCAGTTGTTTCAAGCAATGGTGATCTTGTTGGAATTATGACTCGTATTGGCGCACTGCGTGGGACTTTGTATTCACCAGCGTTAGATGCACAAGGACGTTTAAGAATCGCTGCTGCGGTTGGAATCAACGGTGATGTTGCGGCAAAGGCAGCAGCACTAATTGAATCCGGCGCAGATGTTTTGGTTGTAGATACCGCACATGGGCATCAGAAGAAGATGCTGGAAGCCTTGGCTGCAATTCGTGCAATTAATCCAACTGTGCCAATCGTTGCTGGCAATGTTGTAACAGCGCAAGGAACACATGATTTAGTAGAAGCTGGTGCCAACATTATTAAGGTTGGTGTTGGACCAGGTGCCATGTGCACCACGCGTATGCAAACCGGTGTCGGACGCCCACAATTTTCAGCCGTTCTGGAATGCGCAACCGAGGCGAAGAAGTTGGGCGCACATGTTTGGGCCGATGGTGGAGTTCGCCATCCTCGAGATGTTGCACTGGCGCTAGCTGCTGGTGCCTCACAAGTCATGATTGGCTCTTGGTTTGCCGGAACATATGAATCACCTGGGGATCTACAAAGTGATGCAAATGGTCGCCTGTATAAAGAGTCTTTCGGAATGGCATCTGCGCGTGCGGTAGCGGCGAGAACTTCGAAGGAAGATGCATTTGATCGCGCTCGCAAGGCGTTGTTTGAAGAAGGTATTTCTACATCACGTATGTTCTTAAACCCAGCACGTCCTGGCGTTGAAGATCTACTAGATGAAATCATTGCTGGAGTTCGTTCTTCCTTCACTTATGCAGGTGCAAAGAACATTGAAGAGTTTGCAGATCGTGCAACTGTTGGCGTTCAATCATCAGCAGGATACGCTGAGGGTCGTCCACTACATTCTTCTTGGGGTAATTAGTTTTAGATTGTTGCAAAGAGATTCAAGTAGGCTAATATTTGCTTTATACGGAAAAGAAACGGTAATCACGAAAACAAAATGAACTTTCGTACTTGGATAAGAAAGACTCCTGCCGGCCGTTTGTTCTGGCGCGTGTTTATTGGCGTAATCGGTGGTGGAGTAACAGTTTTTGGCGCAGTGTTGTTAGTTGCTCCAGGTCCTGGCGTATTAGTTCTTTTAGCAGGCCTTGGAATTTTAGCAACAGAGTTTGCATGGGCTGGTCGCATCATGATGCGCACTAAAGAAATGGCAAGCAAAGCTGCAGAACGTACAGGGATGAAACCTTGGGTTAAATATTTTTTAATTGCAGGCGGTGCGGTGTTTTCAATTGTTGCAATTCTCATTTATCACTATCGCTAATTTCGAGATAGGCTCGCGGCCATGACTAGAGCCGAAACAGCAGTAGAAATTCACGACTTAATCGCAGAACGTCGCAGCCCACGTTCACTTGATGGATCAGCAGAAATTTCCAAAGATGATTTACTTGGAATTCTTGAAGCAGCACGTTGGGCACCTTCTGCCAATAATTTGCAACCGTGGCGGTTGATCGCAGGTAAGCGCGATGACTCAAACTTCACATCATTATTTGAATGTTTAGTGCCGTTCAACCAAAGCTGGTCAAAACGCGCAGCTGCCTTTGTAGCAATTGCTGGAACTCCAGCGCAGGCAGATGGAACTGCGATTCCTACATTTATGTATGACTGCGGTTTAGCAGCAGCACAGTTAACGATCGAAGCTCATCATCGCGGATACGTTGTGCACCAGATGGCAGGCTTTGATCATGAAAAAGCTGCAACCTTGTTCGATGGAGCTGTTCCTATTGTGATTATGGCTATTGGCAAGCAGGCACCAGCAGATCAATTAGAAGGCCCAGCTTATGATCGCGAAATTGCACCACGCACGCGTAAGCTGCTTGCAGAGATTGTTATTGCTGGCTTACCAAGTTAAAAGCTAGAACGGATTTCCCACAAATCAGGAAATGTTGGATTAAAGAGAGTGCTTGATAGATAAGCGACTCCGCTAGATCCACCTGTTCCCATTTTGTGTCCGATAGTTCTTTCAACCATTTTTACATGGCGGTAGCGCCATTCTTGTAATCCTTCATCGATATCTACGAGACGCTCACAGACCATTGCAGATTCTGGATCCTTGCGATGAACCTCAAGTAGCACATCTTGCACACCCTTGTTTGCAGCATATGCAGTGCTCTTATCTCGATTAAGAACATCGGTAGGAACCTTATGCCCACGCTTATCGATGTAGGCAAGGGCAGAATCCCATACTGAATTCTTTGTAGTAATTACTTTGATTTGTTCCTGAATATCTGGCGGTAAATGTCCGGCCATTTTTTCATCACGTCGACCAAGTAGCGCTTCAACCATTCTAAATTGTGCTGATTGGAAACCACTAGATGAAGAGAGATAAGAACGGAAAGAGTTAAATTGCAAAGGTGTCATGGTTTCTAAGATATCGATCTGCGTGACGCAGACCTTCAAGATAGTTCTGATGCGACCTAAAATTGCTAATGAATAATGTGAATCGCCAGATTCCATTGCACGCTGTGCTTCTTGAAACTCATGAATTAACTGCTTGAACCACAATTCATATGTCTGGTGAATGATGATGAATAACATCTCATCATGTTCTGGACCGGTCGATAATGGTCGTTGCAGCTTTAAGAGTTCATCAACAGCTAAGTAAGAGGTGTATGTAAGAGCTGAATCAAAGTTTTCGCTCATGTGACTCGTGAACCGCCTTCTTCAACCTCTTTATAGCGGCCAGATGCCACTAGATCACGCATACGTGCCAAGCCATCCCAAATTTCTACGTAAGAAGTTGGAAGCGGAGAGATTGCTAATCGAATTGAATTAGGTGTGCGGTAATCAGGAATCACGTTGCTCATTGTGCGCATTGCAATGCAAATTTGGGCTGCATCTGGATGCACCAAGGAAATATGCCCACCACGCTGCTTAGGATCACGCGAAGTATTGAGCTCAATACCAAGCGGTGCTAACCATTCATCGTAAAGATCAATCATCATCTGTGTTCCGACGGCAGCCTTGTGTGCAATCGCATCAATGCCGGCTTCCTTAATCATGGCAAAGGCGGTTTGAACGCAACGGATTCCCATCAGTGATGGGCTTGCGATTTGGAATCCACGAATTGTTTGAGAACGTTCAAAGACCGGGCCCATTTCAAACTGTGCGTCTTGTGCGAACCAGCCTTGAATCGGAACCTGTAACTCTTTTTGAACTCGCTTTGAAACGTAAAGCCAAGCAGGGGATCCTGGTCCTGAGTTTCCATACTTGTAAGTGCAACCAACACAGAGATCAACACCATTGGCATCAAGGTTTAATTCGATGGCACCAACTGCGTGGCTGGCGTCCCAAACAACCAATGCACCAATCGCACGTACTTGATCTGTAATTGATTTAAGGTCTGTGCGAGCACCAGATCGGTATTGAATAACTTCTAATGTCACCATTGCGACATCATCATTTAAATATGGAGCAAGGACTTCAGTGGTGATTCGTTCATGAGTTGCAATTGCTGGATCTTCATTGTCAATGATGACTAGGTTCAAACCAAACTGTTTTGCAATTCCATCTAGGATGTAACGATCAGTTGGAAAATTTGCTGCATCGGTAATTATTGTTTTACGACCTGGGCGCGCATGAATTGCTGCAAGACACAATTGGTAGAAATTAACTGAAGTTGTATCGCAAACAAGAACTTGACCGGCAGCTGCTCCTAATGCGGCTTCGCCCAATAAATCACCAGTTGGTTGGGCCTCATCAACCCAGTGGCTCCAACCAGTTACGATTTCTGGACCCCATTCCTTGGTCATGAAATCATTGATCGCAGTAATGGTTGCCTTAGGCAAACGGCCCAAAGAATTACCATCTAGGTAACACATCTGCGGGTCGCCAATCACAAATTGGGATTTGAAATGAGCCAATGGATCTTTTTTATCAAGCTCTTCAGCGTATTGGCGGTCAGTAACCTTCATGAGGGAAAGGTACGCTCTCCTACCGTGGCGCGCAATGTTGTAAACATCGAAGATGTCTCTAAAGCCTTTGATATCAAAGAGCTCTTAGTAGGCGTCTCACTTGGCGTCTCCGAAGGTGATCGAATTGGAATTGTTGGGCGTAATGGTTCGGGCAAAAGTACTTTAATGAAAGTTATGGCCGGAATTGAACCTCCAGATTCAGGTCGAGTAACTAAAAATAATTCAGCAAAGATTGGTTTGTTGTCACAAGTAGATCTTGCAAATCCCGAAAGCACAGTTGGTGAAGTTGTTTTAGGTGATGCTGCAAAACATGAATGGGCAAGTGATCCAAATATTCGTGAAGTATTTACTGGATTGTTTGGAAGTTTTGATGACCACATCTTTGATCGCAAATTTGGTCAACTATCTGGTGGAGAACGCAGACGTGTTGGCTTGGCAAAGCTGCTAATCAATGAGCTAGATCTGATTTTGCTGGATGAGCCAACTAACCACCTTGATGTAGAAGGCGTGGCTTGGCTTGCAACATATTTGAACAATCGCCGCGGTCTTGCTGTAGTTGTTGTTACGCACGATCGTTGGTTTTTGGATGCTGTCACAGATCGAACGTGGGAAGTCGTAGAAGGCAAGGTTGAAGAGTACGACGGTGGTTACAGCGCCTTTGTTTTATCTAAAGCTGAAAGATCCCGCCAAGCATCTGTAATGGATCAACGACGTAATATGTTGATCAAGAAAGAGCTTGCTTGGCTACGTCGTGGTGCACCCGCTCGTACGGCTAAACCAAAGTTTCGTATTGATGCAGCCAATGTTTTAATCGCAGATGAACCAGCTCCACGAGATCAAGGCGAACTACTTAAATTTGCCCTAAACCGTCTCGGCAAAACAGTGTATGAAGCACACCATGTACAAGTAAAACTTGATGACAATGAACTGATTGATGATCTGTATTGGAATGTTGGCCCTGGGGATCGCATTGGAATTGTTGGCGTAAATGGTGCTGGAAAAACAACCTTGATGAAAACTTTAACCGGTGAGATTGCGCCAACTGCCGGAAAGCTTGTAACAGGTGTAACTGTTAAGGCAGCATTCTTGACCCAACATCTTGATGAGCTTGATCCAACTTGGCGTGTACTTGAAGCGGTTGAAAAGGTTGCAAACCGTGTCGAAATTGGTGGCGGACGCGAACTATCTGCTTCTCAATTGTGCGAACGTTTAGGTTTTGATCGCGAATCCCAATGGACTCCGGTCGGTGATTTATCTGGCGGTGAAAAGCGACGTTTACAGTTGACTCGATTACTAATGGATAGTCCCAATGTTTTGTTGCTGGATGAGCCAACAAATGATTTTGATATTGAAACTCTTACCGAGCTTGAGGATCTACTAGATAGCTATGGCGGAACATTGATCGTGATTTCACACGATAGATATTTCCTAGAAAGAGTCTGTGATCGCTTTGTTGGCTTGTTGGGGGATAAGAAAGTGCGTGACTTGCCGCGGGGAGTAGATGAGTATCTTGAACAACGCACACAAGCATTGTCATCAGTAACAACGACGACCAAAGAAAAGAAAAGTTCAAATGCTGCAGAACAACGACAATTAAAGAAAGATTTAGTTCGACTTGAACGTCAGATGGAAAAAAACACTTCGGCAATCGCAGCGTTAACTGCAGAACAGGAAAGCGCTGCCTTTGATGCAGATCGCTTGGTAGCAATCGCATCAGAGCTAGCGGCTTTGAGCATAGAAGCAACCAAATTAGAAGAGGAATGGCTTCAAGTCACTCTTTCACTTGAAGGCTAAGTTAGGATTTTTGTATGCGCTTAGATTTACTGGCAGCTCTTTCGGGGGCGATGATTGCTCTGCAAGCACGAGCAAACGGCGAACTTTCGCACCGTCTTAACAATGGCTTACAAGCCGCCCTTGTTTCCTTTGGTTCAGGCCTGATTATAATTTTTGTTATTACGCTTTTTAACACAAAGATTAAAGCGGGAATCAAGAATCTTCGCCAGGCCGTCGCCAACAAGGAAATCGCACGTTGGAAGTTATTTGCTGGAGCTCTGGGGGGAAGTTTTGTTGCAATTCAAACCCAGATCGTCCCGCTAATTGGTGTTGCTATTTATTCCGTTGCATCTATAGCCGGACAAACTGCCATGTCATTAATCGTTGATCGAATTGGATTAACTGGTGGGGGCAAGAAGCTCATCTCGCCAAGGCGTGTATTAGCCGCGTTTTTAACGGTCATTGCCGTTCTTGTTTCGGTCTGGGATCGCATTGATGCAAACAACTTATCAATGCTGGCTGTTACTGCCGGGGGAATAGCTGGAGCAATTGTTGGTATCCAACGTGCGTTAAATGGCCAGATCAATGAGTACTCGAAACAAAGTTTTACAACATCTCTTTTAAACTTTATGACGGGCACAGCTTTTCTGCTTATTTTGATTATCACTGGCTTGATTCTGGGCAAGAATGAACTTTCCCCATTACCTAGCGGACCGTGGTGGATCTATACCGGCGGGGTAATCGGCGTTATTTACATTGCCTTTACTTCAACAATTGTTCAGCATCTAGGCGTTCTAACTTTTACTTTGTTTAGCGTCGGAGGACAGTTAGTGGGCTCTTTGATTATTGATCTTGTCTCACCAACAGCAGGCGTTAGTGTGAGTGCTTATTTAATTACCGGAATCGTTATGACGTATGCGGGCGTTGTTGCCGGTGGCGTAAGTAATCAACGAGTGCGTAAGTAATCGAAGCAATAATGGTAAAAGCGGCAATCGAATAAGTCCAAGTTTCCACCCATGGCAAAGTTGCTGTGTAATAGCCAGCTAATGTGATTCCAACTCCCCACACCAATGCACCAACTACGTTTGCAGATGAGAAGCTGTAGTAATTCATCTTTGAAGCACCAGCAATCGTAGGAACAAAAGTTCGCACCCATGGGATAAAGCGCGCTGCAAAAACTGACCACCAACCATTTCTCTTATAGAAAGCTTCAGAGCGAGTTACTACTTTAAGAATCCTTGGATCCTTGTACTTATCTAGTAAAGGTCGGCCGATCTTTCGGCCAAGTGCAAAGCCAACTTGATTACCAGTGGCAGCGGCCAAGAAAATCACTATTGCCACATTGAAGATACTTACATCTTTACCGGTTGAAGCAACTAGGCCTGCACTGAAAAGAACAGAGCTTCCGGGTAGGAAAAACGCTGGCAAAAAGGCGGTTTGAGCAAAAACGATTCCACCAGCTAGAAGATATACAAAAATAGGGGCGATAGTGGCAAACTGCTGATCAAAGGTTGCGGCGAGCTCGATCACACGGACTTCTTAACCGCCGCAGCAACAGCCTTTACTACATTGGGATCAAAGACACTTGGCACAATAAAAGAAGCATTTAGTTGTTCGGTAGAGACACAGTCTGCAATTGCTTCTGCTGCAGCAACCAACATCTCATCTGAAATCTTGTGTGCATTGGCATCTAGTAAACCGCGGAAGATTCCAGGGAAAGCTAAAACGTTATTGATTTGGTTTGGTTGATCACTGCGTCCAGTTGCAACAACGGCTGCATACTTGCGAGAAATTGTTGGGTCGATCTCGGGATCTGGATTAGCAAGTGCGAAGATAATTGATTTAGGTGCCATCGATGCAACATCTGCTTCAGTAAGAACATTTGGAGCACTAACACCAATAAAGATATCTGCATCCTTCATAGCTTCTGAAATAGTGCCGCGGAAGTCTTGCGGATTGCAGTTGTCAATAAACCAGGTGCGCATCTCATCACCTAAATTAGGTGTGGATTTGCAGATAACACCATCTTTATCAAACCCAATAATGTTTACCGCACCACTGCGAACTAGCAGACGTGCAATTGCTGTACCGGCAGCACCGGCACCGCTCAGAACTATCTTTGTATTTTTTAAATCCTTCTTGACTAAGCGCAGCGCGTTTCGAAGCGCAGCCAAAACCACAATCGCTGTTCCATGTTGATCATCATGGAAAACTGGGATATCTAATAGTTCACGTAAGCGGCGCTCGACTTCAAAGCAGCGCGGAGCAGAGATATCTTCTAAGTTGATTCCACCATAAACAGGTGCAATCAATTGCACTGTTCGAACAATCTCATCTACATCTTGGGTATCTAAACAAACCGGCCAGGCATCAACATCGGCAAAGCGCTTAAATAAGGCGGCTTTACCTTCCATCACAGGCAGCGCTGCTGCAGGGCCAATGTTTCCAAGGCCTAAAACCGCTGATCCATCAGTAACTACAGCGACGGTATTGCGCTTAATTGTTAGGCGTCGGGCATCTGATGGGTCGGCCACAATCGCCTGACAGATACGAGCTACTCCTGGGGTGTATGCGCGCGATAGATCATCACGAGTTTTCAGAGGAACCTTTGAAGAAATTTCAATTTTTCCACCAAGGTGAAGCAAGAAAGTACGATCACTGACTTTGCGAACTGTTAGTTGTGGGTTGGCCGAGATCGCAGCTGTAATTTCATCTGCATGTTCTACGTTGATGGTGTCACAAGTAATATCAATGACAACTCGCTCTAGTAATGATTCAACAACATCAAGCGCAGTAATCGTTGCACCTGCGGCGGTGATTACTGTTGTTGCAAGAGCTACCGGCTGTGCATCAGGTGGACCTTCGACACGAATCGTAATTCCGTATCCAGGTGATGTTGATGCCATTTATACAACTCCGTAAAGACGATCGCCTGCATCGCCTAATCCAGGAACGATGTATCCGTGCTCATTTAATTTTTCGTCCAATGCACCGGTCACAATTGTGATTGGCACCTTGCTATTTGCAAACTCTTTTTCAACTGCCGCAATTCCTTCTGGAGCAGACAAGATACAGACTGCAGTGATGTCTGTTGCGCCAAGATCGATCAGATAATGAAAAGCCATGATCAAAGTTCCACCTGTAGCAAGCATGGGATCTAAAACGAAAACCTGACGGCCTGAAAGATCATCAGGAAGACGGTTTGCATAGGTGCTTGCTTCTAAAGTTTTTTCATCTCGAACCATTCCGAGGAAGCCAACCTCTGCAGTTGGTACCAACTTGCTCATTCCTTCAAGCATTCCTAAACCTGCACGAAGAATTGGCACAACAACCGGGCGGGGTTCGGCTAACTTCTGGCCCTTTGTCTTTGTAACAGGGGTTGTAATCTCAACTTCATGTGTTCGCACATCGCGGGTAGCTTCGTAAGCCAGGAGCGTTACAAGTTCTTCAACCAGACGTCGGAAGGTTGGCGAATCGGTGCCTTCGTCGCGCAAAACCGTCAGTTTGTGATTGATAAGCGGGTGATTGGCGACATGTACTTTCATAGGTAATACCTTACAGGGGTTTTATTCCCTGCAAATGAGTGAAAGTATGGCCCCATGTCCGAATTCGAAGATGGCCTCAACGATGAGACCGAGGAGATTGAATCCTTCGATGACATACGCGACGACGTGCGCGACCTCACAAGTGAAATGGATTTCGCTGTAGCGGCTTGGCATGAAGATGGCCGTTGGACCTTGGCTACCTTGCCCGACCCTTATGACATTGCACAAATTATTACTAGATTGAAGTCACAACAAACCAATGGTGGCTCTATCGCATTGATTTCAATAGATGAAGAGTTCTTTATTTTAATCCGTGTACTTGGTTCACATATTTCTTTGTTCCTCAGTGATGCAACTGCAGCTTTAGATTATCCAGTTGCAGAAGAGTTAATGGAGATCGCCGATCTTCCAATTCCAGAAGAGGATGAAGAATCTGGTCCAGTAGGGCACTTGGAAATTTTGGCAGATCTTGGTTTAAATGGAATGGAAATATCTGCGTTGTGTGATGATGAAGAATTATTTCCTGATGAACAGTTAGAAGCAATCGCAGCTCGACTTGGTTTCGGAGAAGAGTTCTCGGAGCTTTTGGATCTGTGAACGATATTGAATTGATGCGTGTTGCTTTAGATGCAGCACGTAGGGCAATTGCAAGTGGGGATATTCCAGTCGGTGCTGCGATCTTTAATAGCAGTGGTGAAATTGTTTCAATTGGCCACAATGAAAGAGAACTTCATCAAGATCCAACTGCACATGCTGAAATCGTTGCGATCCGCCGGGCAGCAGAAAAATTAGGTGATTGGCATTTGACAGATCACACACTTGTTGTGACCTTAGAGCCATGTGCAATGTGTGCGGGTGCAATTGCGCAATCTCGTTTACAAACAGTTGTCTTTGGTGCTTGGGATGAAAAAGCAGGCGCAGTTGGCTCTGTGTGGGATTTATTGCGTGATCCTCGAAGCACCTTTAGAACCGAAGTTCGTGCAGGCGTATTAGCCGATGAATGCGCAGCGTTAATTAAGAGTTTTATACAAGAAGTTCGTAAGAAGGATTAAGAATCACCATAGATCCCTCTTCCTCGCCAACCATGCCTTCGGCACGTAACTGAGAACCAACTTCAAGGCCCGCAATATCGCGGCGGCCTAAGAATTGCAGTGAAACTCCGCCGGTCTCATCCCAAATCTCAACCTCTAGGACCGGTGCAGAGCCACGAGGAGCTGCCTTAATTGAAGTAACTCGGCCTTGAACTTGTGCGCGCTTGCGCCATTCAATCTTGCCGATTGGCGTCACATTTTCTGCGTAGTGGCTGACTGGTTCAACATCTACAGGAATAACCTTTTGAACAGTTCTTGGAGCAACTACTGGAGCCGCAAGGGCCGTAGGAACAAAAGATGTTTTTCCAGATGCGATGCGTTCAACATCGAAAGGAACAATCGTTGCAACAACGCGTGGAAGCTGCGAAATCGGAGCAGCGATCTCTTCAGCGGTTTGATCATGTAGCAAACGGCCTAAGAATCCAGAATAGGCACGACGTGGAAGCAGAAGCGTTAATTCGACATCCTGTTTCTCAGTCATTCGAATTGAATAATCTAAAGCTGCATTTGCAAGTCGACGATCAGGGCAATCAATTAACTCAAGAGTCACATCATCTAACGCATCAGATGCGGCCCATGCCTTCTGAATCTCTTCAGCACGACGATCATCGATTACGAAGTGAACAGCCGCTAAGTTACGTGGCTTCAAGCTTCGGGCATATCGAATTGCACCAACCGTTGCGATATCAACGTTATCAACAAGAACAGTTACATCATGGCGAGCAATTGATGTTGCACGCTCTTGATGCTGCTTCACTTCTAGAGCATTTTGCTCACGGGTGTACTGGCGACGTAAGCGTAGAAAAGCCATCACCAAAATTGGGGCGGTTAGTAGTACTAACCAAGCACCTTGTGTAAATTTAACAACAGAGAAAATAATAACAACAAGTAGGGAAATCGAACCAGCAAGGCCGTTGATGAATACCTTTGCTCGCCATTGTCCTGTTCTGTTTCGCAATGCATGACGAGTCATTCCAAAACCTGCCAAAGTAAATCCTGTGAATACACCCAGTGCGTAGAAAGCAACTAAGTGCTCAACCGATCCAGCAGTGATAAGAACTAAGAAGATTCCACCACCTGCAAGAAGCATGATTCCGTTAGAGAACGCAAGACGGTGGCCACGCTTAGTTAGCTGACGAGGTAGATAACCATCTGTTGCAACAAAGTTAACTAAGAGTGGGAAAGCGCTATAGGTCGTGTTGGCCCCAGCAAATAAAATAAGCATCGTTGCTAGCTGAACCATCACGAACATGGTTTGACCAATAACTCCGTCGCCCATGATTGTTTTAGCGATCTGAGAAATAACTGTTGGAGTACCAGATTCATATGGGACAGCATGGATTTTGTGAGCAAACCAAGAAACTCCAAGAACCATTGTTCCAAGGAGCGCACTCATTGTGTACAAAGTTCTGCGTGCATTTACATGCTCTGGAGTCTTAAAGAGAGCGACTCCATCAGAGATTGCTTCAAGGCCAGTTAGAGATGACCCACCATTTGCAAAAGCACGAAGCAGAATAAAGATCGCTGCAAATGTTAGTAAACCTTGTTCTTGGCCAATTTCAATTGCGCCAGGTTGTTCAACGCTTAGTTGAATTAAGGTTCCATTGAACTGCTTGTATAGACCAACTGAGAAAACAATCAACATACAACCAACGAAGAAATAAGTTGGAAGCGCAAAAGCCTTACCTGCTTCTTTTACGCCACGTAGATTTCCATACGTTAACAAAACAATAACAACCAAAATCATCGGGATCTTGTATGGGCTTAAAGATGGGAAGGTAGAAATAATTGCTGCGACGCCAGCTGCTGATTGAATCGCGATCGTTACGATGTAATCAAGCATTAAGGCAACTGCTGCAATTTGAGCTACTACGGGCCCAAAGTTATCTCGCGAAACAATATATGCCCCACCAACTTTTGTATAAACATTGATGACATCTCGATAAGACAAAGTAATGATAAGAAGAATTATCAAAACAATTGCGGTCATCGGCATCAAGATCGCAAATGCTGCTAAGCCAAATGCGGGTAGCAGAGCAATCAAAATTTGTTCTGAGCCATAAGCAGATGATGAAATACAGTCAGAAGAAAGAATTCCTAACCCGTATCGCTTGCTGAGGCGTTGATGACTCAGTGTGTGACGGTTGAGAGGGTTACCTAAAATCCGACGCTTGATTGTGTAAAAGAATGAGTCTTTCAGGTGAGCATGATCTTTAAGGACTTCTGGAACTGGCGCATCATCGGTCCACGACTTAGGCACTTAAAACTCCTCTTTTAATTGCAATCAATGCAACTTAATAAGCATCACTCTACCTCAGCCCGCACAATCTTCACTGTTTTAGGCGTAAAGCGTATGCTTCGGCCATGCATACACAGTTATATATCGACGGCCAATGGGTAGATGGAATCGGAAAGCTTCCTGTTTACGATCCCAGCGATGGTTCAGTAATCGCCGAGGTTTCCCTTGCCGGAGATGCACAATGTGATGCCGCAATCGCTGCAGCAGATGCAGCTGCAAAAGCGTGGGCAAAGACTGCGCCGCGTTACAGATCAGAAATTTTGCGCAAAGCTTTTGAATTAATGACTGCAGAAAGTGAAGCAATTGCAACTTTGATTTCTCGCGAAAATGGCAAGGCAATGCCAGATGCTCGTGGTGAAGCAGCGTACGCCGCTGAATTTTTCCGTTGGTTTGCAGAAGAAACAGTGCGCACACCAGGAGATTTCCGTAAATCACCTTCAGGTGACAAGCGAATTCTGGTTTCGCATGAGCCAATCGGTGTATCAATTCTTATTACTCCATGGAACTTTCCAGCAGGTATGGCTACTCGCAAGATCGGACCGGCAGTTGCTGCAGGTTGCACGATGATCCTGAAGCCAGCGGGTGAAACACCATTAACTGCGATGTACATCGTTGATTTGATGGAGCGTGCAGGTTTACCAAAGGGTGTTCTTAATTTAGTTCTTCCAGAAAAAACAGGACCAGCGATTTCAAAGATGCTGCATGATCCACGCGTTAAGAATCTTTCATTCACAGGATCAACTGAAGTTGGTCGCATCTTGCTAAAAGAAGCAGCAGACCGTGTTATTCGCTGCTCAATGGAGCTTGGTGGAAACGCACAAGTTGTAATTCATGACGATGCAGATTTAGCAGTAACTATTCCGCAGCTTTCACTTGCCAAGATGCGCAATGGTGGTGCTGCATGTACTTCAGCAAACCGCATCTTTGTTCAACGCCCAATTGCCGAGAAGTTCATTGCAGAAATGACCAAGTCCATGAGCTCATACGTCATGGGCCGCGGAACTGAAGCCACAACAACACTTGGCGCATATGTTTCAATGAAGGAACGCAACAAGATCGCTGACATAGTTGATGAATCAATCGCAGCTGGTGCAAAGGTTGAAGTTGGTGGAGTAAAGCCAGCAGGCGAAGGTGCTTTTTACCCAGCAACGGTTTTGGTTGTTAAAAAAGATAACCCAATATTGCTTCATGAAATCTTCGGACCCGTTGCACCGATTGTCGTTTTTGATACCGATGAAGAAGGAATCGAATTAGCTAATGACACTGAATTCGGTCTTATTAGTTATGTCTTTTCTTCAAACCTCACCCGCGCACTGCGCACAGCAGAGGCGATGGAATCAGGAATGGTTGCGATCAATAAGGGCGTTATTTCAGACCCAGCTGCGCCATTTGGTGGCGTGAAGCAATCAGGTTTGGGCCGCGAAGGTGGCTTCGATGGAATTCACGAGTTCTTGCAGACCAAGTTCATTGGCGTAGAGATCTAACCTGCGGAGGATGAGGGATTTGAACCCTCGATAGGTTGCCCTATACACGCTTTCCAAGCGTGCGCACTCGGCCGCTATGCGAATCCTCCCGAGGGGGAGAACTCTATCGGTGGGTATAACTATGATTACACCAGATCCCTCGTACGGCGTTACCGTACTGAACTCCCCCAGGGCAGGAATGCAGCAAGGGTAGGTCCGCTCTGGCGGGTGTGCGAGGGGTCCTTTTAATAGGGTTTGTAGGTAAGAAAATTAGCGCGACGAACAGTAGAGGAGCACGGCGATGTCATTAGCTTTGTATCGTAAATATCGTCCCTCTGTATTTGCAGATGTCATCGGACAAGAGCATGTAACTGTTCCACTCTCAAATGCTTTGGAATCTGGTCGCACACACCACGCATATTTATTTAGTGGACCTCGTGGTTGCGGAAAAACTTCTAGCGCACGAATCATGGCGCGCTCGCTTAACTGTGAAAAAGGGCCAACACCAAATCCATGTGGTGAATGCCAGTCATGTAAAGATTTAGTTGCGAACGGTCCGGGTTCGTTAGATGTTATTGAATTAGATGCTGCGACCCACGGTTTAGTAGATGATGCACGCGATCTTCGCGACAAGGCATTCTTTGCACCAGTTCAAAGTCGCTACAAGATTTACATTATCGATGAAGCACATCAGCTCGGACCAGGTGCTGCAAATGCTTTGCTTAAAGTTGTTGAAGAGCCACCTGCTCACGTAATTTTTATCTTTGCTACAACTGAACCAGATAAGTTGATTGCAACTATTCGTTCACGTACGCACCACTATCCATTCCGTTTAGTTCCACCAGGAACTTTGGCTGCTCACCTTGAAAAGGTTTGTAACGCTGAAGGCGTGAAGGTCGATAAGGGTGTAATTCCACTTGTAGTACGCGCATCGGGTGGCTCAGTTCGTGACGCGCTTTCTGTTCTTGGTCAGCTGTTAGCTGGTGCAGGAAAAGATGGCGTTAGCTACGAGATTGCAATTCAGCTACTTGGATTCACAGATGGTGCCTTGTTAGATGATGCGATCGATGCGATTGCCGCACATGATGGCGCAACATTGTTTAAGACAATTGATCGCGTCATTGAATCAGGACATGACCCACGTCGTTTTACTAGCGATATGTTGGAACGAATTCGCGACTTGATGATTGTTGATGCGCTTAAGGATTCAACAGCTAATTCGATTTTGCGCGATATGCCTGATGATCAAATGGAACGTATGCGCAATCAAGCAAACAGAATTGGTACTGCAAATCTTTCAAGGGCTGCAGATATTGCTGCCGAGGGTTTAACTCAAATGCGTGGGGCTACTGCGCCGCGCTTAATTCTTGAGCTCATTTGCGGGCGAATCTTGTTGCCGATTGGCGACAACAGCGAGGCCGGCATGCTTTCTCGTATTGAACGCCTTGAAAGAGCAGAAAATATTGCCCCGCTTACATCCAGTCGTTCTTCAGAAACACGAACCGCAGAGTTAAAAGAAAGTACAAACTCTGCTCATTCGGTTTCTGATGTCACTCCCTCTAAAAATGAGGAAGTAAAGCCTGCTGCTAAAACAAAGGACTCCGCCCCGGTCACCGTTCCAAAAGTACCCGGCAACTTTGATATTGCCGCGCTGAGACGAGCATGGCCGGATGTTATTGAGGATGTAAAGAAGCGTCGCAGGCTAACTTGGTCGCTGCTTAGCGCATCGGCACAGGTTCTGTCTGTAGATGAAGATGCGATCACAATCGGTATTGTTAATGCAGGAGCTAAGGAAAGTTTCGAGCGTTCTGAATCTGATGTGATTCTGCGCAACGCATTTATTGATGTGGTGGGGCTTGATCGAAAGATTGCAGTTGTTGTTGATCCTTCGATTGATACGAATACTCCTGCAGCTCGTGAGACACGAACATCAGAGGCACCATCAGATAAAACTCTTCTTACCGGTGCTGCTTTGCTTGCCCAAGAACTTGGCGCAAAAGTTATTGAAGGTAAGTAATACATGTCAGGTATGTATGAAGGTGCGATTCAAGATTTAATTGATGCATTAGGTCGCTTGCCAGGAATTGGTCCAAAGAGTGCGCAACGTATTGCTTTCCATATTTTGCAATCTGATTCCGAGGTTGCATCTGCGCTGGTTGATTCAATCCGCGTCGTAAAAGAGCGAGTGAAGTTTTGCGTGCAGTGCGGAAATGTTTCAGAAGAAGATCAGTGCCGAATCTGTCGCGATCCTCGACGTGACAACACAATCATCTGCGTTGTTGAAGAGAGTAAAGATGTCATTGCTATCGAGCGAACTCGCGAATTTCGCGGTAAGTACCATGTGCTTGGCGGAGCGATTAGCCCTATTGATGGCATCGGTCCAGAACAACTTCGCATCCGCGAATTAATGGTTCGCTTGGCAGATGCCGGAATTGTTGAAGTTATTTTGGCGACCGACCCAAACCTTGAAGGTGAAGCGACAGCTACCTATCTATCCCGCCTGATTAAGCCGATGGAGATAAAGGTTTCCCGTCTTGCCAGCGGTCTGCCAGTAGGCGGAGATCTGGAATATGCCGATGAAGTTACCCTTGGCCGTGCCTTTGAAGGCCGCAGGGATGTTTAATCTCATTATTTGAAACGCACCCTGTCTCATTATTTAAGAAATGCCCGAAATCGGGTAGCCCCAGCCAGATATCTAGTTCATGATTGAGCCATGGGACTCATTGTTCAGAAATACGGCGGCTCATCGGTAGCAGATGCCGAGGGTATGAAGCGCGTTGCCAACAGGATTGTGGCGGCAAAGCGGGACGGTAATCAGGTTGTTGTCGTGGTTTCAGCCATGGGCGATACCACCGATGAATTGATTGATTTAGCTGAACAGATCACGCCAATTCCACAGGGGCGCGAACTAGATATGTTGTTAACTGCGGGCGAGCGAATTTCTATGGCACTTCTTGCAATGGCGATCAACAACTTGGGTCATGAAGCTTTGTCATTTACCGGAAGCCAAGCAGGTGTAATCACAACATCTGCACATGGTCGCGCTCGCATCATCGATGTGACACCTGGTCGCATCAAGGAAGCGCTAGATGCTGGCGCAATTGCAATCGTTGCTGGCTTTCAGGGAATTTCGCAAGATACAAAGGATGTAACAACGCTTGGTCGCGGTGGTAGCGATACAACAGCGGTTGCATTAGCTGCAGCACTTGATGCAGATGTCTGCGAAATTTACACAGATGTCGATGGAGTCTTCAGCGCGGATCCTCGTGCTGTTCCTGCTGCCCGTAAGTTAAAGACAGTTACTTACGATGAAATGTTAGAACTTGCAGCCAGTGGAGCAAAGGTTTTGCATTTGCGTTGTGTTGAATACGCGCGCCGTTACAACTTACCAATTCACGTACGTTCATCTTTTTCAACCAATGAAGGAACCTGGGTGGTCAAAGATCATCCTGAAGGAGGAGCCATGGAGCAAGCAATCATCTCGGGAATCGCACACGATAAATCTGAGGCGAAGATTACGATTGTCGGAGTACCGGACCGCACCGGTGTTGCTGCACGTATCTTCCAAGCAATCGCCGATGCAGACATCAACATCGACATGATTGTGCAGAATGTTTCTGCAGCTGCTACTGGTCTTACCGATATTTCATTTACCTTGCCAAAGGCTGAAGGCGCTGCGGCTACTGCAATACTGCAGAAGCTTCAGGGTGAAGTTGGTTTTGCTTCAATTCAATACGATGATCAAATCGGTAAATTGTCATTAGTTGGCGCTGGAATGCGCTCACATCCAGGTGTTACAGCAACCTTCTTTGGTGCTTTGTCAGATGCTGGCGTGAACATCGAAATGATTTCAACTTCAGAAATTCGTATCTCAATTATCTGTCGCCAAGCTGATCTCGAGCGCGGTGCCAAGGCTGCACACACAGCTTTTGAACTAGATGCTGATCAAAGCGAAGCAGTTGTATACGGAGGATCTGGCCGATGAGTAAGAAGCCTTCACTTGCAGTAGTTGGTGCAACGGGTGCTGTTGGAACCGTAATGCTTGGAATTTTGTCAGAGCGCCCAGATGTTTGGGGAGAGATTCGTCTTATCGCATCCGCTCGTAGTGCAGGAAAGAAGTTGATGTGCCGCGGCGAAGAGCTAACCGTCGTTGCGCTTTCACCAGAAAGTTTTGATGGCATCGATGTTGCAATGTTCGATGTGCCAGATGAGATTTCTGCTGAATGGGGACCAATTGCAGCTTCACGTGGGGCAGTAGTTGTCGATAACTCTGGTGCATTCCGCATGGATGCAGATATTCCTTTGGTTGTTCCAGAAGTAAATCCCGAGCAAACAAAGAATCGTCCGCGTGGAATTATTTCAAATCCAAACTGCACAACGCTTTCAATGATTGTTGCTCTGGGTGCTTTGCACCGCGAATATGGTTTAAAGGAATTAGTTGTCTCTTCGTACCAGGCAGCATCTGGTGCAGGACAAGCAGGAATCGATTCCTTAAGAGAACAGATTTCTGCAGTGGCAGGAACAGAAGCTGGCACAAATCCGGGCGATGTTCGCAACTTTGTTAAAGATCTAGGCCCGTTCCCCGCTCCGCTTGCTCTGAATGTAATTCCGTGGGCTGGTTCGTTAAAGGAAGATGGTTACTCATCTGAAGAGTTGAAGGTTCGTAATGAATCTCGCAAGATTCTTGGCCTGCCAAACTTAAAGGTTTCAGCAACTTGTGTTCGCGTTCCGGTTATCACTACGCATTCACTAACTGTTCACGCAGTTTTTGAAAAGGAGCCATCACGAAAGGCGGCACAAGATATTTTGCAGAACGCTGCAGGCGTGAAATTGGTCGATGATCCAGAGAATTACAAGTTCCCAACACCAGCAGATGTTGTTGGAACAGATCCAACATGGGTCGGACGTGTTCGCAAGAGCATTGATGATCCAATGGCGCTAGATATGTTCGTTTGTGGTGACAACCTACGCAAGGGAGCAGCGCTAAATACTGCCCAGATCGCTGAATTATTGGCGGTAGAGTTCACAGCATGAGTATTAAAGAAACCCTACGCACCGACTTAACTGAAGCAATTCGTGGTCGCAACGAAATTACATCAAGCACTATCCGCATGGTTCTGACTGCTATCACCAATGAAGAGGTTGCAGGAAAAGAAGCACGTGTTCTAAGTGATGATGAAGTCATCGTTGTTTTATCACGCGAGGCAAAGAAGCGCCGCGAAGCAGCCGAAGCATTTGAAGGCGCTGGCCATCCAGAAAAATCTGCTTTAGAAAAAGCTGAAGGTGAAGTTATTGCCAAGTATTTGCCTGCCCAGTTAACCGCTGATGAGATCAAGCAGATAATTGCTGATGCAATTGCATCAACAGGTGCAGCAGGTCCTGCAGATATGGGCAAGGTAATGGGCGCAATTAAACCGAAGATTGCAGGAAAGGCTGATGGAGCACTTGTTTCATCACTAGTCAAGGAGAGTCTGAACAAATGATTAAGTATGAATACGCAACAGTTCCACTTCTTTCACATGCAACAAAGGCAATTCTTGATACTTGGGGTTCAGATGGTTGGGAACTTGTACAAGTTATTCCAGCACCCGGAACTGGTGAGCAGCTAGTTGCTTACATGAAGCGTGCGCTTGCATGAATAAAGTAGATGTACGTGCAAAGCTTGCAGAGCTTGGATTAGAACTACCTGTTGCTGCAAAGCCAGTTGCTGCTTATGTTCCAGCAATTCGTACCGGAAATTTAGTTTTCACTGCAGGACAGCTTCCATTAGCTAATGGCGAAATGGCAGGAGTTGGAAAAGTTGATGGAGCGATCACTCCTGAGCGTGCAAAGGAGCTTGCACAGATTTGTGCACTCAACGCTTTAGCAGCAGTTGAAACAGTTGCAGATGTAAATAAGATTACAAAAATTGTTCGTGTAGTTGGTTACGTCAATGGTGTGCCTGGTTTCATCGGTCATCCAGGGGTAGTAAATGGTGCTTCCGAATTATTCATCTCTATCTGGGGCGATGGTGCAAAACATGCACGTAGCGCGGTTGGTATTGCAGAGCTTCCACTGAATTCGCCGGTAGAGATTGAATTAACAGTCGAAATTACTGATTAACACACTTATTATTGAAGTAGATAATTAACGAGGAACCTCGGACAACGCAATGAAGTCATTGCGTCCGGACATTACTTACCTCTTTTTGAGAGGCGTTCTAAATCAGTAATCAGAACTGCGCGACCATCAAGCTTTAGCCAATTGCGTCCTGCGAAATCAGCAAGGGCTTTGTTAACAGTTTCGCGAGATGCACCAACTAGTTGGGCTAACTCTTCTTGCGTTAAGTCGTGGTGAACAAATAATCCTTCATCTGTTTGCTTTCCAAAACGCTCGCCTAGATCAATAAGAGCTTTAGCAACACGTCCAGGCACATCTGAAAAGACCAGATCTCCCACTGCTTCATTTGTACGGCGTAAACGTTGTGCTAAACGAGCAAGAAGTTGAAGTGAGACCTGTGGGTTTGTTGCGAGCCAAGGAATCAATTTTTCCTGACCAAGACTTAATAACTTTGCATCTGTAACCGCTGTTGCAGTTGATGTGCGGGGACCTGGATCAAAAAGGCTGAGTTCGCCGAACATTTCTCCTGGCCCGAGGATAGACAATAGATTTTCGCGACCATCACCACTAGAAGTTCCCAGTTTGAGCTTTCCATCGGAAATCACATATAGGTGATCACCTTCATCGCCTTCGGCAAATAAAACCGTACCTTTTGAAATTCTTACTGAATCCATACTTGCCAGCAAGGAAGTGGCAGCGGCATCGTCCAAAGCGGTGAACAGTGGCGCTTTACGGATAACTTCTTGATCTATGGGCACGAGGGGTACTTTACTACCCATGGCGGTCGATGGCGAAACCCGAAAAGGGGCAAAGGCGGTCTATCGCATCCTTACTAAGACCTATCCCGATGTTTCCTGTGAATTAGATTTTACAAACCCACTGGAACTAATTATTGCAACAGTGCTGAGCGCCCAGTGCACAGATAAGAGAGTTAACGCCGTAACCCCAGCGCTGTTTAAAAAGTACAAAACCCCAAAGGCTTACGCAAAGGCAGATACTCACGAGATTGAAGATTTGGTCCATTCGACGGGGTTTTTTCGAGCAAAGGCTCGAAATATAAAGGCGCTTAATATTAAATTACTTGAAGATTTTGGGGGAGAAGTTCCTAGAACTCTCGAGGAATTAATTACCTTGCCAGGTGTTGGACGCAAAACTGCAAATGTTGTTTTAGGTTATGCCTTTAATACACCAGGAATAACAGTTGACACCCATTTCGGACGGCTATCACGCAGATTTGGGTGGACCAAGGAAACAGATCCAGTAAAAGTTGAAATGGTTGTTCAGCAGTTGATTCCGCAACCTGAATGGACAAATCTGTCTCAGCGCATGATTTGGCATGGACGCAGAATTTGTCACGCACGCAAACCGGCCTGCGGTGCATGCCCAGTAGCAAAAATCTGTCCCAGCGTTGGGATTGGTGAGATGGATAAAGAGAAAGCGTTATTGTTAATAAAGACAGATAAGGATTTCAGATGAAAAAGTCATTGCTTGCAGCAGCATTACTTTTGCTGACCGCATGTTCTCCTTCTTCATCATTTGTACAAGGTGAAGTTGTTTCCTGCGAATCAATTTCGCAAGATCCAAACTTCACTGACGGAATAAAAATGGATTGCCTTGATCGCACAGAAGGTGCTCGGTTAGGTGGTTTGCGCGGACCAATGGTGGTTAATGTCTGGGGTTCCTGGTGCGGACCTTGCAAGAAAGAGATGCCAGTTCTTCGTGCTTTTCATGAACGAGCAAAAGACAAAGTTCAGCTAATCGGCGTGGATGTTGAAGAAGCAAACTTTGATGATGGCCGTACTTTCGTAGAGCGAAATGGAATTACTTGGCCAAATTTGTATGACCCAGATGGCCGCTCACGCGAGTACTTTGGTTTAGGCGTACCTGTTACTTGGTTTATTGCCGCCGATGGAAGCGTTGCTCATAAACACATAGGAATAATTAACAATCTAGATGAAATTCTTACCCTTACCGAAAAATATTTAGGCGTGCGTCTTTAGTCTTCATCCTTTGAACTGTGTAAACCTTCAGAGATCAGCTTCATTACGTTGGGATCAGCAAGGGTTGTTGCATCTCCCACCTGACGGTTTTCAGCCACATCTTTGAGTAAGCGACGCATGATTTTGCCGCTTCGAGTCTTTGGTAATTCAGCTACAACCAAGATTTGGCGAGGTTTTGCAATCGCACCAATCTCTTTAGCAACGTGATTACGTAGTTCGGTGACTAATTTTTCGCCACTGGCGTGAGCAATTCCGCCACGCAAGATAACGAAAGCAACAATTCCCTGCCCTGTCATTGCATCTTGCGCGCCTACTACTGCTGCCTCTGCAACCGCTTCATGTGAAACAAGTGCTGATTCAACTTCGGTGGTTGAAATTCGGTGACCTGAAACATTCATTACATCGTCAACGCGACCCAGTAACCAGATCGCTCCATCTTTATCTAGCTTTGCCCCATCTCCTGCAAAGTAAATTCCTTTAAATCGCGACCAGTAAGTTTCTTTGTAGCGCTCATCTTCGCCCCACACGCCACGCAACATTCCGGGCCAAGGTTTATCAAGGATTAAAAAACCACCGTGACCTTTTGCAACAGGGTTTGCATTGTCATCAACAACGACGGCACTGATTCCGGGAATCGCAGTCATTGCTGATCCTGGTTTAGTTGCAGTGACACCAGGCAAAGGTGAAATCATGATTCCACCAGTTTCTGTTTGCCACCAGGTATCAACAATTGGACAACGATTGCCACCAATTACTTCTCGGTACCACATCCACGCTTCAGGGTTAATTGGTTCTCCGACAGAACCTAATAAGCGAAGTGATGACAAGTTAAATTTATTTGGAAATTCATCTCCCCACTTCATCCATGTTCGGATCAAAGTTGGAGCGGTATACAAAATAGTTACGCCATATTTTTCAATCAATTCAAAGATTCGCCCCTTATGCGGCGTATCTGGTGTTCCTTCATACATAACCTGTGTTGCGCCATTAATCAGTGGGCCGTAAACAATGTAACTATGGCCGGTAATCCAACCAACATCTGCGGTGCACCAGTACACATCGGTTTCAGGCTTGATATCAAAGACGATTCGATGCGTATAGGCAGCCTGGGTTAAATAACCACCAGTTGTGTGAAAAATTCCCTTTGGCTTTGCAGTTGTTCCTGATGTGTACAAAATGAATAGCGGGTGCTCAGAATCAAAGCTTTCAGCGGCGTGGTCAGCAGATTGTCGATCCACAATGTCATGCCACCAGATATCCGTTGCAGAATTCCAGGCAGTCTCTTGTTTGGTGCGTTGAACAACTAAAACCTTCTTTACATTGTGCTTACCTTTAAGCGCTTCATCAACAGCAGGCTTAAGCGCAAAGGCTCCACCCTTGCGGAAACCGCCGTCAGCAGTAATAACCAACTGTGCATCTGCATCTTGGATGCGGGACAGCAAAGCTTCAGCAGAGAACCCACCAAAGACAACGGAGTGAGCTGCTCCAATGCGAGCACATGCCAACATCGCAATTGCAGCCTCTGGAATCATCGGCATGTAAATCGCAACACGGTCTTTGGCTTGGATTCCTAATTCAATTAATGCGTTAGCAGTTTTCTTAACTTCAGTTAGTAACTGCGCGTAAGTAATTGTTCGAGTATCACCTGGTTCACCTTCGAAGTGAAAAGCAACTCGGTCACCGCGACCTTCAATGACATGGCGATCTAGTGCGTTAAAGGATGCATTGATCTTTCCGCCGACAAACCATTGTGCATAGGGTGCATCCCATTGCAGAGTTTGTGTCCAAGGAGTTTCCCACGCCAAGGCTTTAGCTTGTTGATCCCAAAAAGCCAATCGATCTTTTTCGGCCAAGTCGTAGAGAGCGGCGGTGGCGTTAGCTTGCGCTGCGAATTCGGCAGTAGGCGCAAATTCGCGTTCCTCATTGAGCAGGTTCTCTAAAGATTCGTGGTCTTGGCTCATAACGCTAGAGATTACCGCTTCACCATTGTTATCAACAGATGATTCGTAATTGATTTTTGAATTGAGCGCTGGCCTGAAGATGTCCCGACGGAAAGGAGATGCAATGTTGACTTCATTTATTCTGGCTCTAATCAAGCTTTTGAGTAACCCGGTGATGGTGGCGGCCCTAGCTAAGTTCTTGGCCAACGCCTTGAAATCGGTGAGTTAGCGGGTAAATCCCACACATGAAGGCCCTCCCAGCACTGTGCGCGGAGGGTCTTTTTGTGCCATGGGGGCCAAGGTGAGAGGATTGGTCGTAAGCCTCTAGACGACTCAACGAAGCGCTCAGTCTAAAGATTTACAACGAGCCCTAGGAGTCACTGTGCCAATTGCAACCCCTGAAATTTACGCCGACATGTTGGATCGCGCTAAAAAAGGCGCTTTCGCATATCCCGCAATCAACGTTTCATCTTCACAAACCCTGACTGCAGCAATTCGTGGTTTCGCCGAAGCAGAGTCAGATGGAATCATTCAATTTTCTTGGGGCGGTGCTGAATACGCATCTGGTTCAACAGTTAAGAACATGGTTGATGGTGCAGTTGCGCTCGCAGAGTACGCCCATGTTGTTGCAAAAAATTACAAAGTAAACATTGGAATTCACACAGATCACTGCCCAGCTGAAAAGCTAGATGGCTTTATGCGTCCACTTCTTGCATTTGGCGCAGATCGCATTAAGTCAGGCAAGTCTCCATTGTTTAACTCACACATGTGGGATGGATCAGCTGTAGATATGACTGAAAACATGAAGGTCGCTAAGGAAATGTTGGCAATGTCGGTCGCTGCAAAAACAATTCTTGAAATTGAAATCGGAGTTGTTGGTGGGGAAGAAGATGGAATCGAAGCTAAGCATGATGCAAAGCTGTACTCGACTCCAGAAGATGCATTAATGACGATTGAAACACTTGGAACCGATGTCAATGCTCGCTACATGGTGGCAGCAACATTTGGAAATGTTCACGGTGTTTATAAGCCAGGAAACGTTGTCTTGCAACCAAAGATTCTTGCAACTTTGCAAGAGGCAGTTTCTGCAAAGCTAGGCCTTCCTGCTGGAAGCAAGCCAATGGACTTGGTATTCCACGGTGGTTCTGGCTCACTTCTTTCAGAGATCCGCGAATCACTTGATTACGGTGTGATCAAGATGAACGTAGATACAGACACTCAGTACGCCTTTACTCGTCCAGTGGTTGATCACATGCTCAAGAACTACGATGGCGTGTTAAGGATCGACGGCGAAGTTGGAAACAAGAAGGCTTACGATCCACGCGCGTGGGGCAAGCTTGCAGAAGCAGGAATGGCAGCTCGCGTTGTTCGTGCTTGCGAAGATCTACGCTCTAACGGAACTTCATCACTTAAGTAATTAACTACTAGTCGGAGAGGCTTTAACCATGCCTGCATTAGTACTGCTCGGAGCTCAGTGGGGCGACGAAGGCAAGGGTAAAGCCACAGACTTATTAGGAGATCGTGTTGATTATGTCGTTCGCTATCAAGGCGGAAACAACGCAGGTCACACAGTTGTTATTGGTGATCAAAAGTATGCGCTGCACTTGTTGCCATCAGGAATTCTTTCTCCAAATGTAATTCCTGTTATTGGCAATGGAGTGGTTATTGATCCAAGTGTTCTGCTCGAAGAAATTCGTGGGTTAAATGAGCGCGGAATCAATACCAGCAAACTGCTGATTTCAACTAACGCGCATTTGATTACGCCGTATCACCGCACAATCGACAAGGTTTCAGAGCGGTTCTTGGGTAAGTCAAAGATCGGTACAACAGGCCGTGGAATCGGGCCGGCTTATGCTGACAAGATCAACCGCATCGGTATTCGCGTACAGGATTTATTTGATCCATCAATTCTTCGTCAAAAGCTAGAAGGTGCTTTACGCGATAAGAATCAGATTCTTATCAAGGTATTTAATCGCAAGAACATCGAAGTCGATGAAGTTCTAGAAGAGTATTTAAAGTACGCAGACATCTTGCGCCCCTATGTTGCTGACACTGTTCTAATTTTGGATGAAGCGCTCAAGGCCGGAAAGCGTGTTCTGCTAGAAGGATCTCAAGGAACTTTGCTGGACGTTGATCACGGTACTTATCCATTTGTTACTTCAAGTAATCCAACAGCTGGTGGAGCATGTACTGGTTCAGGAATCGGTCCTACAAAGATCGAACGCGTAATCGGCATCGTCAAGGCGTACACGACTCGCGTAGGTAGTGGACCTTTCCCAACTGAATTATTTGATGAAGATGGCGAAGCACTTCGTCGCATTGGTGGAGAAATCGGTGTAACAACTGGCCGCGCGCGTCGTTGTGGCTGGTACGACGCACCTATCGCTCGCTATGCAGTACGCGTCAATGGCTTAACAGATTTCTTCTTAACAAAGCTAGATGTTTTAACTGGTTGGGAAAAAATCCCAGTATGTGTTGCTTATGAAATTGATGGAAAGCGCGTAGAAGAGTTGCCAGCTTCACAATCTGATTTCCACCATGCAAAGCCAATCTATGAATACTTAGCTGGCTGGACTGAAGATATTTCAGGTGCTCGAAAGATGTCTGATCTGCCAAAGAACGCGCAAGATTATGTGGCTTTCCTTGAAAAGATTTCAGGTGCTCCCATGAGTGCAATCGGTGTTGGCCCCGGACGCGATCAAACAATCGTCGTAAAGGATTTCATCTAAGAATGAGAATCCTCCTAGTCGGAAGCGGCGGACGCGAGCACGCGCTAGGAGTAGGGCTACAGGCAGATCCAGTATGTACCGAGCTTCATGCTGCACCAGGAAATCCGGGCATTGCAGAGTTTGCGCAATGTCATCCAATCGCTGTCACGGATAATCAAGCAATTGTTGAGTTAGCAAAGCGTTTAGAGATTGATTTAGTTGTCGTCGGGCCCGAAGTTCCACTTGTTAATGGAGTTGCCGATCTTCTGCGAGCAGCAAATATCGCTGTCTTTGGGCCATCCAAGGCTGCTGCTCAATTAGAGGGTTCTAAGAACTTTGCTAAAGAAGTCATGCGTGATGCTGGCGTACCAACTGCACACAGCTTTACTTGCATAAGTAAAGATGAGATTGAAAAAGCATTAGATACTTTTGGCGCGCCATATGTTGTTAAGGATGATGGCTTGGCAGCAGGCAAAGGTGTTGTTGTCACTAATGACCGAGATGAAGCATTAGCGCATGCACTTAGTTGCAAGCGAGTTGTAATTGAAGAGTTTTTGAATGGGCCAGAAGTTTCTCTCTTTGGCATTAGTGATGGAACAACTATTGTGCCAATGCAACCAGCCCAGGATTTTAAGCGAGCATACGATGGCGATGAAGGTCCAAATACTGGGGGAATGGGTGCATATTCTCCTTTGCCGTGGGCGCCATCTGACATAGTTGAAGACACACACAAACAAGTCTTAGCTCCGATGATTGCTGAAATGGCTGCGCGTGGAACACCATTTGTTGGCTTGCTCTATGCCGGTCTCGCATTAACAGATCATGGAACTCGCGTTATCGAATTTAATGCACGCTTTGGCGATCCTGAAACTCAAGTTCTGATTCCTCGACTAAAAACCCCACTTGCAACTTTGCTCTACAAAGCAGCAACAGGAAACTTAGCCGGCACAACTTTGGACTGGAAGGATGATTCAGCTGTAACAGTTGTGTTAGCCGCTCAGGGATATCCAACAGCGCCAATAAGTGGATCGATCATTAGTGGATTTACACAGTTTGATAATGTTCAGACTTTTCACGCAGGCACCTTAAGTACAGAACAAGGGTTAGCTTCTTCGGGTGGCCGGGTGCTGACTATTACTGGAATTGGCGAAGATCTGACTGAGGCCCGAAACCGTGCATACCGAGCAATCAGTCAAATCTCATTAACTGGATCCTTTTACCGTTCCGACATCGCCCTTAATGCGTCGGTCGCAGAGAAGGGCAATTAAATGGCAGATAATGCACCAATGAGCCTGCTTGCTAGCCGATATGCATCAGCAGCGATGTGCGAAATCTTTGCGCCAGAGGCCAAAATCATCGCAGAACGCAAGTTATGGATCGCAGTTATGCGGGCTCAATCAACACTGGGCCACGCGATTTCCAAGGATGTAATTACAGATTACGAAAATGTAATTACACGGGTGGATGTTGCTTCAATAGATGCGCGCGAAAAGCAAACTCGTCACGATGTTAAGGCTCGTATTGAAGAGTTCAACGCACTTGCGGGCCACGAAGCGATTCATGCAGGTATGACCAGCCGCGACTTAACTGAAAATATTGAAGCGCTCCAGATTCGAAATGGTTTAGAAATTGTTCATAACAAGGTCGTAACTCTTCTTGCTCGACTTGCCGAACGCGCAACACAGTATGCCGACCAACCAATAGCTGGACGTTCACATAATGTGCCGGCACAAGTTACAACTTTAGGAAAGCGATTTGCATCAGCTGCTGAAGAGTTGTTGTTCGCATATGAACGTCTAATTGCACTACAAGATCGCTATCCAATGCGTGGCATCAAGGGTCCAGTAGGTACAGCGCAAGATTCAATTGATCTCTTAGGTTCAAGTGATTCACACTTCAAATTAGAAGGTGCAATTGCAAAAGAACTTGGGTTTAACAATGTTCTAGATTCAACAGGCCAGATTTATCCACGTTCTTTTGATTATGATGTTGTGACAACTTTGGTACAGATTGCCGCATCACCATCATCTCTTGCCACATCAATTAGATTAATGGCTGGTGCCGAACTAGTAACTGAAGGCTTTAAAGCTGGGCAGGTTGGCAGTAGCGCAATGCCTCACAAGATGAATACCCGTTCATGTGAGCGCATAAATGGTCTTTCAGTTGTCTTGCGTGGATATGCATCAATGGTGAGTGAGCTCTCTGGTGATCAATGGAATGAAGGCGATGTTTCATGCAGCGTTGTTCGTCGCGTTGCTTTACCAGATGCCTTTTATGCAATCGATGGATTGCTCGAAACAATGCTCACAGTCCTTGATGAGTTTGGCGCATTCCCAGCGGTAATTAGCGCTGAATTAGAGCGTTATTTACCCTTCTTGGCGACAACAAAGATTCTTATGGCTGCCGTCAAGTGTGGCGTTGGGCGCGAAGTTGCTCATGAAGTAATTAAAGAGCACGCAGTAAAGGCTGCTCTCGGAATGCGCGAAGGCAAAAAGAACACTCTTCTTGATGATCTTGCAGCTGATGCCCGATTACCTCTAGACCGTGCAGCACTTGATGTCTTGATCAGTGATCCCATCGAATTTACTGGCGAAGCTCGCCAACAAGTAGCTCGAGTTGTTAGTCGCATCGGTGCGATTACTTCCGCGCACCCTGCCGCAGCGCAGTACAAGCCCGGCTCTATTCGGTGAGCGGCTTTGGCCTAGCTGGCCCACCGCCAGCGCCTGAAATAACTGGGTGGAAACATCTGCGCACCGGAAAAGTAAGAGATCTTTATACAAATGATAAAAACGAGATTTTACTTGTTGCATCAGATCGCATTTCAGCATATGACTGGGTTATGCCAACTGTGATCCCAGGCAAAGGCGCAGTGCTTACTCAGCTGTCATTGTTTTGGTTTGAATTACTTGAAGACATTATTGGAAACCACATTATCTCAACAGATGTTCCTGCTGCTGTTGAAGATCGTGCGATCATCGCACAGCCACTGACTATGTTTGATGTTGAATGTGTTGCTCGTGGCTACTTAACAGGTAGCGGCTGGAGCGAGTACCAGAACAACAAAGCGGTTTGTGGAAATACCTTGCCAGACGGCTTGCTTGATGGATCACAGTTGCCTAACAGCATCTTTACCCCAGCGACCAAAGCTGAAATTGGTGATCACGACATTAATATTGATTTTGATGGTGCGGCAGCAATTATTGGCGTAGCTGATGCCGCCGAACTTCGGGATCTCACAATCAAGTTATATGAAACGGCAACAGAGTTTGCAGCTAGCCGCGGAATTATTGTGGCAGATACAAAGTTTGAATTTGGTCGAAATAACAAGGGAGAGATACTCCTTGGTGATGAGGCGCTAACCCCTGATTCTTCAAGGTTTTGGGAGGCTTCGGCCTGGAAGCCAGGCGGGGCTCAGCCTTCTTACGACAAACAGTTTCTACGTGACTACCTAGTAGCAAGTGGATGGGATAGAAATAGCCCACCCCCTGAACTGCCAAGTGAGATCGTAGAGAAGACAGCACAACGTTACGAAGAAGCATTTTTTCGAATCACTGGCAGCAAGTTCTAAAAGGGAGAAAATAAATGGCAAAGATCGTGGTTGATGTGATGTTGAAGCCCGAAATTCTTGACCCTCAAGGAAATGCTGTTGCATCTGCACTGCCACGATTGGGATTTACCTTTGCTAAATCTGTTCGTCAAGGAAAACGCTTTGAAATCGAAATCGATGGCGAACCAACAGCTGCGCAGCTTGCTGAAGTTGAAAAAGCTGCTGAAGTTTTGCTCTCAAACCCTGTCATTGAAAATTACGTCGTAAGAGTTGAGAAGTAATGCGCATAGGAGTAATTACATTTCCAGGCACTCTGGATGATCGAGATGCTGCCCGCGCAGTCGTTGCAGGTGGTGCCGAATCTGTCTCATTGTGGCATGCGGATGCAGATTTGAAGGGTGTAGATGCAGTTGTTCTACCCGGTGGGTTTTCCTACGGCGATTATTTGCGCTGTGGTGCCATTTCTCGTTTTGCGCCAGTCATGCAACTTGTCATTGAAGCAGCAAATGAAGGAATGCCAGTTCTTGGCATTTGTAATGGTTTCCAGGTTTTGTGTGAATCGCATTTATTACCAGGTGCGCTAACTCGTAACTCTGATCTGCACTTTCTTTGCCGTGATCAAGAGATTGAAATTGTTAATAATCAAACTGCTTGGACCAGCTCATTTGAGCAAGGCGAAAAGATTGTTATTCCACTGAAAAATGGTGAGGGCTCTTTCCAATGCGATGATCAAACCCTTGCGATGCTTGAAGCTGAAGGTCGTGTAATTGCCCGTTATGTGGGTGAAAATCCGAATGGATCTCGTAACTTAATCGCTGGTATTACTAATGCAAAGGGCAATGTCGTGGGCCTTATGCCCCACCCAGAGCATGCGATAAATGAGTTAACTGGTCCATCAGCGCAGGGACTTGGATTCTTCACATCGATCTTGAATGCGATGGTGAAGTAATGGCACTAGATACTGTCGCAATTGCACAAAGCACTCCCGATAATTCACAACCCTTTGCAGAACTTGGTCTCAAGTCTGATGAATATGCACGCATCAAGGAAATTCTGGGTCGCCGCCCGACTTCATCTGAGCTAGCCATGTATTCGGTAATGTGGTCAGAACACTGTTCCTATAAATCATCAAAGGTTCACCTGAAGCAGTTTGGCGAAAAGGCACCAAAGTCTGATGCGTTGTTGGTAGGCATTGGTGAAAATGCTGGTGTAGTTGATGTGGGTCAGGGCTATGCCGTTACCTTTAAAATTGAATCGCACAATCACCCATCATTTGTTGAGCCATATCAAGGAGCAGCAACAGGTATTGGCGGAATCGTCCGTGACATTTTGACCATGGGTGCTCGTCCAATTGCTGTAATGGATCCACTGCGATTTGGTCCGGCAGATGCGCCAGATACTCGTCGCGTATTACCAGGAATCGTTGCTGGTGTTGGCGGATATGGAAACTGCTTAGGACTTCCAAACATTGGTGGTGAAGTCACATTTGATGAAACGTATGCCGGTAATCCACTTGTTAATGCATTGTGTGTTGGCGTAATGAAGCACAGCGACATTAAGTTAGCAAAGGCGGCCGGTGCTGGCAATTTAGTTGTCCTGTATGGCGCAAAAACAGGTGGCGATGGAATTGGCGGAGTGTCAGTACTTGCATCAGAGACATTTGGAGCTGGTGGGTCCACAAAACGTCCAAGCGTTCAGGTTGGCGATCCATTTGTTGAAAAGGTTTTAATTGAATGTTCCTTAGAAATCTTTGCTGAAGATTTAGTTGTAGGCATCCAAGACCTTGGCGGAGCAGGCTTATCGTGTGCCACAAGCGAGCTGGCTTCAGGTGGTTCTGGTGGCATGAAGGTGCAGTTAGACAAGGTTCCACTGCGTGACCCGTCACTTTCTCCTGAAGAAATCTTGATGTCTGAATCACAAGAGCGTATGTGCGCAATCGTAGAACCAAGCAAGATTGATCGATTCTTAGAAATCTGTAAGAAGTGGGATGTAACTGTCACTGTTATTGGTGAAGTAACAGATGGAAAGCATCTTGAAATTACCTGGAATGGTGAGTTAATTGTTGATGTTCCACCTCGCACCGTGGCCCATGATGGCCCGGTATACAACCGGCCATTGGCGCAACCTGATTACATCAAGCAGGTTAATTCTCAAAAGGTAAATGTTCCGATTCCAGTAACTGCTGCAGATATCAAGGCCACCGTTTTAAAATTAGCCGCAGCACCAAACCTGGCAGACAAATCCTGGGTTACTTCTCAATACGATAAGTATGTTCAGGGAAATACAATTCAATCTCAACCTGATGATTCTGGAATGATTCGAATTGATGAAAAAACAAACCTTGGCGTCGCAATTTCAACTGATGCGAATGCAAACTGGTCCTATTTAAATCCATATCAAGGAGCGAAGTTGGCTTTGGCTGAAGCTGCGCGAAACGTTGCAACCGCAGGTGCTCGTCCATTAGCTGTTACAAACTGTCTAAACTTTGGCTCTCCTGAAGATCCAGGTGTTATGTGGCAGTTTGCCGAATCAGTACGTGGCTTAGCTGATGGTTGTCTTGAAATGGGTCTACCAGTAACTGGTGGCAACGTTTCCTTCTATAACCAGACAGGATCTGTCGCTATTTTGCCAACACCAGTTATTGGTGTGCTTGGTGTAATTCAAGATGTCCGCACACGAACTCCCATGAGTTTTACTAAAGCTGGATTAGATCTGTACCTACTAGGTGAAACCCACGAAGATCTTGCAGGTAGCGAATGGGCTTTCTTGCACAACCAACGCATCGGACAAGCTCCCACCGCTGACTTACAGCGTGAATTACGCCTTATTGAACTACTTCTTGAAGGTAACTCATTCTTTGCTGCAGCCCATGATCTAAGCCAAGGTGGATTATCTGCCGGGCTTACTGAAATGGTTTTACGATACAAAGTCGGCGCAACAATTCTGCTAGAAAATGTTGGAATCTCTTTAATTAGTGAAACTCCAGGTCGGGTAATTGTGGCAATTGATCCAGCGCATACTTCAACGCTGGCAGGATTGGCTATCAAGAATTCAATTGCAATCACAAAAATTGGCGTGACAGGTGGAGATTCACTGACTATTAATGATGCAGTTATTCCACTGACAGAATTATCACACGCACACACATCAACATTTCCACGGTTGTTTGGTTAGAAAGATGCGTGATCCTGCGATTCTGGAACAGGTCAAGCGCACTCTTGCGCTTTTAACCGAAAAAGCTCCTGGACGTGCGATCGAAGTACGTGTGCCACCTTATGCTGCAGTGCAATGTGGTGAAGGACCAACGCATACTCGAGGTACTCCTCCTAATACAATTGAAATGAATGCTGATACCTGGCTATCACTTGCATCTGGAAAACTCAGTTGGAGTGAAGCCATGAACAGTGGCGCGATTGCAGCATCTGGTGTGCGTGCAGATTTAACGCAATACCTACCGTTAGGATCAGATGCATGAGACGCCCTGATGGTTTACTCAATCACAACGTTCTTGGCGAGGACAAAGGTCCACAAGATGCGTGTGGTGTTTTTGGTGTGTGGGCCCCAGGCGAAGAGGTAGCAAAGTTAGCTTTTTATGGTTTGTATGCGTTACAGCACCGTGGGACCGAATCAGCAGGTATTGCCACAAGTGATGGTGAAAGAATTCTTGTATACAAAGACATGGGCCTTGTTTCTCAAGTTTTTACTGAAGGTGATCTTGCAACGCTCAAGGGAAATCTTGCAATCGGTCACTGTCGATACAGCACAACAGGATCAAGTACGTGGGTAAATGCTCAACCAACATTGCGCCCAACTAAGTACGGAACACTGGCTTTAGCCCACAACGGAAACCTCACTAACACCGGAGATTTGGCAGAGCTGGTCCAAAAACTTGAAGCCACGTATACCCGTGGGGCAACGACTGATACTGAAATTATGACGGCGCTGATTGCGTTGCAAGATTCAAAAAATGTAGAAGCAAGTGCACTGGCTGTTCTGCCACAGTTAGAAGGTGCATTTTCATTGATATTTATGGATGAGCACACCTTGTATGCGGCGCGCGATCGGCACGGTGTTAGGCCGTTAGTTCTTGGAAAGTTAGAAACAGGTTGGGTGGTTGCATCTGAAAGTGCTGGATTAGATATTGTTGGAGCAGCTTTTGTGCGTGAAATCGAACCTGGTGAATTAATTTCTGTCGATGCACAGGGAGTTCGCTCACAGCGCTGGGCGGAAGCTCAACCCAAGGGTTGCTTGTTTGAATACGTTTATCTAGCCCGACCAGATACGACTATTGCAGGCAGCGGTATTCACAAAACTCGTGTAGCCATAGGCGCACAACTTGCAAAAGAACAACCAGCAGAGGCTGATCTAGTTATACCGGTACCAGAGTCTGGGACACCAGCTGCAATTGGTTACGCCAAAGAGTCAGGGATTCCATTTGGAATGGGATTAGTAAAAAACTCTTATGTCGGACGAACCTTTATTCAGCCTTCGCAGACGATTCGCCAATTAGGCATACGTTTAAAACTCAATCCATTGCGAGAAATTATCGAAGGCAAGAGAATTGTTGTTGTTGATGATTCGATTGTTCGTGGCAATACTCAGCGAGCAATTGTTCGAATGCTTCGCGAAGCAGGGGCCCGCGAAATTCATGTTCGTATTTCTTCGCCACCAGTTAAATGGCCTTGTTATTACGGCATCGACTTTGCTTCACGTGCCGAACTGATAGCCAATGGTCTGGATGTGGAAGAAATCCGTAGGTCTATCGGAGCAGACTCGCTGGGATACGTTTCACTAGAAGGACTTATTTCTTCAACAGAAGTGCCCTCAGAAAAGCTATGTTCTGCTTGTTTTACAGGCGAATATCCAATCCGCATTCCAGAAGACCTATCTGAGGGAAAGATGCGCCTAGAAATCACAGAAGTGTTCGGTGTCTAGTGTCTACGTATAAAGATGCTGGCGTTGATATCGACGCAGGTGATCGCGCCGTTGAATTAATGAAGGCTTCAATTGCAAAGGCTTCACGCCCAGAGGTTATCGGTGGTATCGGGGGATTTGCTGGTTTATTTGATGCAAGCAAATTAAAAAGTATGAAGCAACCCTTGCTTGCAACATCCACAGATGGAGTTGGAACTAAGACAGAAATCGCTCGGGCGTTAGGTAAGTACGACACGATTGGTGAAGATCTTGTAGCTATGGTGGTTGATGATCTTGTTGTATGTGGCGCAGAACCCCTCTTCATGACTGATTATATTGCCGTGGGCAAAGTTATTCCAGAAAACATTGCAGATATAGTTGCCGGAATTGCACGTGGTTGCGCAAAAGCGAATACCGCATTAATCGGTGGAGAAACAGCAGAGCATCCAGGTTTACTCGATAATGATGAGTTTGATATTGCAGGTGCTGCAACAGGTGTTGTTGATGCAGATCACCAGTTAGGTGCACATCGTGTTAAGGCCGGCGACATAATTATCGCCATGCCATCTAGTGGTTTTCATGCAAATGGATTTTCGCTTGTACGACATATCATTAAGTCTGCAGGAATAGACTTAAATGCGAATGTTATTGAATACGGAAAAACAGCAGGCGAAGTTTTCTTAATACCCACTGAAATTTATACACTGGATTGTTTGGCGTTGATTAAAGCTATGCCAGAACATCTACATGCCTTTTCTCATATCACTGGTGGTGGAATTGCCGAAAACACTGCTCGGGTAATTCCAGATCACTTAACTGCTACGTATCATCGTTCCACATGGTCTTTGCCTGTCGAGATGGAGCTGATGGCAAAAACGGGCGGAGTTCCGCAACCCGACATGGAGCGCACATGGAACTGCGGCATCGGGATGAGCGCTTTTGTGGACCCATCAGTTGCCGATTTAGCGCTGCGTTCCTTGGCTGCTCGGGGTATGAAAGCTTGGGTTGCAGGGGTGGTTTCTGAGCGTGAAGGCTCAAATCCACGCTCATCTTTGGAAGGGGCGTACAAGGCGCGATAACCTACGCTCCTGACGCACAGCAATTAGTGAAGGAGGTCGCCCATGGGTCGCGGCCGCGCAAAAGCAAAGCAAACAAAAGTTGCACGTGATTTGAAATATAACGCGCAAGATATGGATTTAGATCGTTTAGCCAAGGAACTTCATGGCGAGATCGATACAACCTCACGCAAGGATGATGATGATCCGTTTGCTGAGGGTAACTACATTCCACGTGCGTGAGACCTACACCTTACGTCGCTTCACTTCGTATCTACGAACCATTGTCGGCATTTGAACCTGCTGATCGTTTACGGTGGCAAAATATAGAAATCGATCCGCTCTCTTTTAATAAAGAAGAAGAGTTAGCGTTACATCGTGTTGTTCAACCAGAACCACCAGCAGGTCGACCTGATGGCGTTCACATTTTTGATCGTGATGGAATCCGTTACGTTGCGCCTTGGGCAACTGCGATGCGTTGCTGGGGAGCGTTAGATAATTTTAAAGAATCTTTGCCAAGCACCGTTGTTCCGTACTTTATTTCTCCAGCAATCGAAGATGTGATTACAGCAGGTGTTGATCTGCTCGAAGATAAAGTGCCACACATCCTAAATGAGACTTGGATAATTCCTCCTCGTTGGTTTATTTTGTTTTCACCAGAAGAGCGCACGCGTGGAAAAAATGCAGATGGTTTGTATTGCCGTGCGCTAACAAGTATTTCAGATGCAAAGCAACGTTGTAGCAGCGCACATGACGCGGTACTCAATGCATTTGGTGATGGTCCTGTCGAGCAAGAGCTAGAAAACCTACTTGCTTGGCTCGAAATGTTTCATCCAGAATCATTAGTTGAACTTGATTACGGCGGTCTCGCAAATTACATGGATCGTGCACTACGTGATTCAGGTGAAGATGGCCTTGAATCAGATGCATCGATTGAAGATGTCACGCACTCTGTTGCTGGCCTTGCTGCCGCAGATGGAATGATGGCCGGCGTTGGTTATCAACGATTAATGTCCCGTTGGCGCTTAGTTCAGGCATACGAGCAAGCTTCGTAGGTATTGCTTCACGCTGATTTAATCGCAATACTTCACCCTAATACGGTCCAAAACGGACAGCCACCCAAAGGAGTCACCATGAACCGCATCCCCGATGCCGAAGTTCTTTTGACCCCTAAAGAGGTTGCACAACGTTTTCACGTTAATCCAAAAACAGTTACCCGCTGGGCAAAGGCGGGAAAGTTAACCGCCATCCGCACATTAGGTGGACATCGTCGTTATCGCGAATCAGAAGTTCTTGAGCGTTTACGCGAATACAAGGAATCAAGCTCCTAGCAGTAGGATTAGATCATGGCCGATAAGAATGATGACATGAAAGCAAGAATGCTTGCTGCCCTTGAAGCTAAGAAAAATAAGCCAGGTGCACCAGGAACTCAAAACCATTCTGAAGGCGGATCAAAGATTCGTGGCGGACAACGCAGTGGCGGCGCACCACAGGTGCAACGCAAAGCTGGTCCATCAGGATCTGGTTCTGCTGGCTAGCCACCTGCTTTGCAACTTCTCTCGAAGTTAATTGTTAGAGCAAACCTCTACGCTTTAACAGTGGTTCGATTTTTGAATCACGCCCACGGAAATTGCGGAACATCTGCATTGAATCAATAGATCCACCGCGTCCAAGAAGAGTGTTCTTGAAGTGTTCACCATTTTCTCGTTTTAAGCCACCATTTTCCTTGAACCAATCAACGGTGTCTGCATCCAAAACTTCAGACCAGATGTACCCGTAATACCCGGATGAGTAACCACCAGCAAAGATATGACTGAAATAAGTAGAGCGGTAACGCGTTGGAACAGGTGCAAAATCAAGACCATAATCTTTGATCGCTTGTGCTTCAAAAGCAACAACATCAGTGACCTTTGCAGCGTCTTCAACGTTGAGCGAATGCCACGCTAAGTCAAGGGTTGCAGCTGCTAAATAACTAGTAGTTGCATGTCCTTCATTAAAAGTGCTCGCAGCATCAAGACTATCGATCCACTCTTGTGGCAACTTCTCACCGGTTTCGTAGTGGCGGGCATAGTTTTCAACTACTTCTGGCCACAGGATCCACATCTCATTGACCTGTGATGGGAATTCCACAAAGTCACGCTGAACACTTGTTCCTGATACACGTGGGTACTTCACCTGCGATAGGAAACCGTGGATTGCATGCCCAAATTCGTGGAACAAAGTTGTTGTCTCTGCAAAGGTAAGCAGCGTTGGCTTGCCTGCAGGAGGCTTTGGAATATTTAAGTTGTTTACAACAACTGGCAACTGATCAAACAAGAAGTTTTGATTTACCAAGCTATTCATCCAAGCTCCACCACGCTTTGAATCACGTGTGTAGAAATCAGCGATGTATAAACCAACCTTGGTGCCGTCTTCGTTGTTTACTTCAAAAGCGCGTGCTTCTGGGTGATAAGTAACTAGATCTGGACGCTCTTTAAAACTAACGCCAAACAACTTGTTTGCTGCAAAGAAGACTCCATCATGTAGAACGCGCTCTAGTTCAAAGTAAGGACGCATCTTTGTTGTATCGATGTTGTACTTTTCTACGCGGACTTTTTCGGTGTAGAAACCCCAGTCCCAACTTTCAATATCAGTGCCGGCAGACTTCTTCAGATCATCTGCTTCGGCTTGGGCATTACGTACCGCAGCTGGTGCAATTTTGCGCAACATTGCGTGAACATTGTCAGGATGCCCGGCAGTCTGGACTGCAATCACATGTTCTGCGTGAGTTTCATTGCCAAACAATCGTGCGCGCTCTGCACGCAGCTTTACCATCTTGAGAAGAACCGGCTTGTTGTCATGGTCATTAGCGCGGTTTGCCTTGAGCAATGAAGCTTCCATGATCTTCTTGCGTAGCTCTCGGTTTGTGAGCGAATCCAGCACAGGGTTACCGGTGAAGTTCACCATTCCGATAAGCCACTTGCCATCATGTCCGCGATCTTTTGCGGCAGCGGCAGCGGCAACTATCTGATTCTCGCTTAAACCATCTAACTCTTCTACAGAATCAACCACAATTGCTAGATCGTTGGTATCTGCTAAAACATTCTTTGAAAAAAGTGTTTGAAGTGATGAAAGCTCTTCATTGAGCGCCTTTAGGCGTTCGCGTTGAGCCTCAGTTAGGTGTGCACCTTTGTGAAGTAAATCTTTGTAATAGCGCTCAAGTAACCATGCATCTTCGGTGTTTAACCCCAAAGATTCGCGCGCATCATAAAGATCCTTGATTCGCTTAAAGAGCACAGGATTCAGACTGATTGCATCTTGGTGTGCGGCAAACTTAGGTGCGATCTCTTCTTCAATTGCATCTAATGCATCATTGGTATCGCTAGAAGACTTGTTATAGAAAACGCGCAAAACGCGTCCTAGGTATTGCCCACTTTTTTCAAGCGCAACAATTGTGTTTTCAAATGTTGCACCACCTGGTGCATCCAGGATCGCTTGGACTTCAGCTAGCTGTGCCGCACAACCTTCGTAAAATGCGGGCAGGTAGTGCTCCTCTTTGATCTGAGCAAATGGTGGCAGCTCGTATTCAAGAGTGCTTCTTTGGGCAAATGGATTCGCGTTTGTCATAACGCGAAACCTATCAATTAAAGGAAGTTTTAACGAGGGCGACGGCGACGTTGGCTTGAATTAGGACGTGGACGCTTTCCGCCGCTACGTACTGACTTTTCAACAATCGGAACGATGTAAGGAATACCTGATGGCTCCTGTGCACCCGTAATCTTCATTAATTCTGTGCTGAGTGGTGTGACTCCAACAAACTTAGGTGTGACACCGGCGCGCTGTGTAAGTCCACCGATCGACTTTTGCTGACGTGTAGTCGCAAGAGTTACAACAGTTCCGGCCTCACCCGCACGTGCAGTACGACCTGCACGGTGTAGGTAATCCTTGTGATCTGTTGGCGCATCAACGTGCACAACAAGTGAAATTCCATCTACGTGAATACCGCGAGCAGCAACATCTGTTGCAACTAGTGCAGCATTTGGAGTCTCCTTGAACAACGCCAAGGTACGTGTACGTACAGCCTGTGACTTTCCACCGTGCAAAGCACCAACTGGAACACCTGCGTGAGCAAGCTTGTCAGCTAAACGATCTGCACCGCGCTGAGTCTTTACGAACAAGATTGTCTTACCGTTACGAGCAGCAACCTGATTTGTGATGTCATCTTTATCAGTTGGGTTCATAACCAATACGTAGTGCTCCATTGTTGAAACTGATGCACGATCGTTTTGTAGCGAGTGAGTCTTTGGGTTCTTCAAGTACTGACGAACCAATGAATCAACACCGCGATCTAGAGTTGCAGAGAAAAGTAAACGCTGACCATCAAGCTTTGCCTGATCAAGAATTTCCTTAACAACAGGTAGGAAGCCCATGTCAGCCATTTGATCTGCTTCATCAAGAACAGTAATTTGCAACTGATCTAATTGAACTTCACCCTTGTTAAGTAGATCGATCAAACGACCAGGTGTTGCAACCAAGATTGCAGTTCCGCGACGCATTGCAGTGATCTGCTTTGAATACGACATTCCACCAGCAACCACAACAGATTCATGACCAATTGAACGCGCAAGCGGCATCAAAACTTCATCGATCTGCTGTGCAAGTTCACGTGTTGGAGTCAAAACAAGTGCCAATGGCTTGTGTGGCTTTGCAACCTTGCCATTGAGATTGTTAAGCAGAGCTAAACCAAATGCAAGAGTCTTTCCTGAACCAGTTTGTCCGCGACCCAAGATGTCATGTCCTGCGAGAGCATCTGGAAGTGTTGCAATCTGGATTGGGAATGGATGCATGATTCCTTGCTTGCTAAGTGCGTTAACAAGTGGCGCTGCAATTCCAAGATCAGCAAAAGTTGTTGTGATCTCAGTTAAAGGAGTTGCATCAACAAGGTTTGCATCTGCAAGATTTGCTGAAATGTAGTTGTCATCTGCACCGAAATCGACCGCTGCATTTGAATGAGACTTTGCGTGCTTCTTGAAATCATCACGAGCATATGCTGGTGAATCATTGCGACGATCGCGTACTGGACGCTCTGCGCGGAAGTTAGCTGCACGTGTATCTGGTGCAACGCTGCTCTTCTTTGGACGTGTTGGATCAAACTTTTCGCGCTTGCGTGGTTCAAAATTTGGACGTCCATCATCGGTGCGTGCAATCTTTGCTTTCACTGCGTCGCGACGATTTGTTGGACGTGTATCAGAATCCTTCTTAAATGCTGGACGAGAATCATCACGCTTGAAAGCTGGGCGTTCTGGACGTTCTGCTTTCTTGTAAGTCTTCTTGAATTCTGGACGTGTTGTTGGACGCTCTGTTCGTTCAGTGCGCTCTGCACGTGGTGCAGATTCACGAACTTCGCGCTCTTTCACAAACTTCTTTGCTCGAGAATCTGGACGCTGTGAACGCTCGATACGTGCCTTACGTTCTTCAGGAGCTTCAGTCGGACGAGGCTTTGATGCCGTCTGTTCTTGGTAACGCTTTGCGCGCAACTTTGAACGCTCGACTAAACGAACTTCCTTCTTTGATGTTGCTGTTGGATCAACATCTGAATAACGACGAGTTGATGGTTTGCCGGTCGCAGGTTTAGCTGCTGCTCCTTTACGAGCTGCTTTTTGTGCAGTTGTATGACGTGCCTTAGGTGCTGCTTCTTTAAAAGCGACAGCCTTCTTTGCGCGCTTAGGCTTTCCTGCTGATGCTGCGCGACGAGCTTTTCCGGGCGCGCTAGTACGTGGTTGTAGAGACATAGAAATGCATACCAATCGAGACGACAAGCGCGTCTCGGGTATAGCTCGCACTTTTGGCGGCTAGGGCGAAAATAAGACTCGCATGTAGTGCTGCATGTGCAGCACTTGGGGGAAGTACTTTGGTGCGGTCGCACCAACGGGTTAATTCTACCGTGGATTATTGAATGGAAAAACCAACTGGAAGTTCAAGACGATTCGCGGCCAATAGCGTTGAATCAGTAAGAATTTCACGCGTAGAACCATCAGCAACAATGATGCCGCCCTTCAGAATTACAGAGCGTGGACATAATTCATATGCGTAAGGAAGGTCGTGCGTCACCATCACCATTGTGATGTCCAGAGATCTCAAGATATCGGCTAATTCACGACGGCTTGCCGGGTCTAAGTTTGATGAAGGCTCATCTAAAACAAGGATTTCAGGCTTCATCGCAAGCACAGTTGCAACAGCTACGCGGCGTCGTTGACCAAATGAAAGGTGATGTGGTGGACGATCTTTGAACTCGATCATTCCAACTAATTTCAGCGCATCATCAACAATTGCTTCTAGCTCAGCACCGCGCTTGCCCATGTTGTATGGACCAAAGGCAACATCTTCACCAACGGTAGGCATAAATAATTGATCATCAGGATCTTGAAAAACAATTCCAACTTTTGCCCGAATCTCCTTGATCGACTCGTTATTTTTTGAATCAACAAGCTGTCCTGCAACATGGATTGATCCATGTGATGTTGGGTGAATTCCATTCATATGCATCACAAGTGTTGTTTTACCTGCACCATTGGGACCAAGCAGTGCAACTCTTTCTCCCTTTTGTACTGACAGGTTCACACCATAAAGAGCTTGATTGCCATCAGGGTATGCGAAGGCTAACTCTTTGATTTCTAGACTTGGTGTATTCATTACATTTTTCCAATCAGTAATTGAGCGATAAAGATGATTGCGGCAACGACTGGGTACATCATCGCTGTTAGCCAAATAGATTTTTTGATGTGTGGTGGTTCCTCATGCGGCAAGACACCGTTATATCCACGGGACAACATTGAAAGGTGCACACGTTCGCCTCGTTCATACGATCGAATGAAAAGCGCACCAGCTGCGGTTGCTAAAACCTTCCAATGTTTGATTCCAGTTGCCTCAAAACCGCGTGATTCGCGAGCAACCTTCATACGTTCCATTTCATCATTAACAACATTGACATAGCGCAACATGAAAGAAGCAATTTGAACCATTAACACTGGAAGACGTAGGCGTTCTAGCCCCCGCAGAATTTCTCGTGCAGTAGTTGATGTAGACAAAATAATTGCAGTCATCACTCCAAGGGTTCCCTTAACAACGATTCCGGAACCTGCAATTAATCCTTCTCGATAGAGCTCAAGAGGTCCTACCTGAATCTTTTCACCAGAGCCAAAAAAAGGCATCAGAACTGCAAAGAAGACAAAGGGGATCTCAATTAATGAGCGCTTTAGCAGCAGTAAGTATGGAATCTTCGCGAGCTTTACAACGAACAAAAGCCAAACAAAGTAAGCAATAAAAGCTTGCCACTGCGTTACCGGCGTCGAAACCACAATCAAAATAAAGGCCAGTGCGGCAATTATTTTCAGGTGCGATGGAAGTGAGTGAACTACCGAGTGTTGATGTAAATAGAGCTTTTCACCCACGTCATGACCGTGGTGATGGTTCTCTTGATCGACCTTAACTGCCATTCTTATTTGGTTTACGAGCGATTAGCTTGAAAGCAACGCCTGCTATAACTGCGGTACCAATTACGCCAATTACTCCGGCGACTCCAACAGATGCGCGTTCATTTTCAATTCCCTTGACACCGTAATCAGCCAAAGTTCCGTCGGCATTGGTATGGTCCTTTGCAGTTTCAATGAAACCAATATCCCCGGCAACTTTTTCTAATCCATCTGGCGAAGAAGATGCGTAGTACGAAACAACTCCAGCGAGAAACAAAGAAGCAATAAAGCCCGCGATGTAAAACTTTCGACTAGCTAGCATTTCTGATCTCCAACTTCTGAGCATTGTTCTTCCACCCATAAACCAAATCGCTACGGCTTGCCAAAACTGCACTGACAGTCAAACCAGTAATTAGCGCTTCACCAATTCCAATAAGTACATGTGTGCCGACCATTGCACTAAGAACGGTTGAAGTTGAAAATGTCGCCGTCGCACCTAATGCGTATTGGATTGTGAATCCAACTGCAGCCGCTGGAACTGATAGCAAGCCACCGATTGCTGCAGCCACTGTGATTGAAGATTTATTTTTTGGAAGAAATTTGCGCAGTAACAGAAAAGTTCCGTATCCAGCCCAAACTCCAATGACGCCCATGTTAAAGACGTTAAGACCGATCGCTGTTAAACCACCATCGGCAAACAAGAAACCTTGCATCAACAGCACCACAGTTAAGGCCAAGGTTGCAGCCCAAGGTCCAACTAAGACTGCAGCCAATGCGCCACCCAATAAGTGACCACTTGTTCCCGCAGCGACAGGGAAGTTGAGCATTTGAACCGCGAAGATGAACACAGCGGTTAACCCTGCAAGAGGAGCAGTCTTCTCATCGAGCTGATTACGGGCTCCCTTGAGAGAGACCGCAACGCCAGCAGCAGCCAATCCGGCAAATACGGCTGAAGTCTGGACATCAATAAATCCATCAGGAATATGCATGGGGAAAGGTTAATGCAAATCACTTGCATCTGCCACATATAGGAAAAAAGCCGAGAATTCATGTCTTTGGAGCCTAATCCCAAGCCCTGGCTCACCTAGTAAAGATAAGGTCGCGCACATGAGTGAAGACGAAGGCATGGAAGAACTCGTCACCGAGGAAATGTTGTGGGATCGAATCCCCGAAGTTGAAGGTGAAGAACGTGCCAGTACTTACTATGAATTAAGTGCACGAATTTATGCTCGTGGCCAATATGACGAAGCACTTGCGCTCGCAGAAACTGCACGCGATATCTATTCCCAACTTGGCGAAACAGTTTCATCAGAAGGTTTGGCTCAGGCATATTCGGCCATCGGATATAACTTAAACCAACTTAAGCGCATGGATGAAGCAGCTAATGCAATGAGCAAAGCTGTAGAAATTTTGCGTGAGAACAAATCACCTATTGCATTAGAGCTTGCCTGCACTCTTGGTGAATGGTGGTACTCATCTAAGAACTACGACAAAGTTGTAGAGACGATGAATGAGTGCGCACAAGAACATTTAGTTGATGGAAATGAAATTGGCGCGGCAAATGATTTACATTTGATTGGTTGCGCAGAACGCGAACTAAAGAACTATGAAAAAGCTATCGAAGCTTTCAAAGAAGCGCGTTCTCTTTTCAAGCGCAACAAAGAAGTAATTCATGTTGCTCGTTGTGATCAGAAAATGGCATCCTGCCTCATCGAACTAGGCGAAGGTGAACTTGCGCTAGAAACAGCACGCAAAGCTGTTGATGTTTTTGAAACTGGTCACGATCACCGTCGTGAAACTTTTGCCTCCTTTGAATTCGGCAAAGCACAAATTTTGCTTGAAAAATATGATGAGGGTTTGGCAACTTTAGAAAATGTTTTAGCAATAGTCAGCGAAGATGAACCGAAGGATTTCGAATTCATTGTTGATATTGAATCAAGAATTGCCAAGATCTTGCGCATGCAGGGTCGAGCAGATGAGGCCGATGAAATTGAACGTCGCTTGAAATCCGTTCAAGAGGCGTTAGAGGATGAACCTGAGCGTGATCTCCTCAATTAAAAATCGAGACCAGATAAGTATCACGATGGTCTGTCTTGGCAATATTTGTCGCTCACCCATGGCCGCAGCGGTCCTTGCCAACAAGAAAAAGGCAATTAAATCACCGATTATTACCGTTGATAGCGCAGGTACTGGCCCATGGCATATTGGGCAAGGCCCCCATCCATCCTCAAAAAAGATTTGGGAAAAAGCTGGATACACGCATGAACATAAAGCAAAGCAGTTCACTAGCAATGATTTCTTTATTCACGACTTGATTCTTGTAATGGATTCGAGCAATTACCACAACGTTATTTCTTTGGCGGAAAGCGAAGAACATCGCTCAAAGGTTTTCTACTTAAGAAGCTTCGATCCAGCACTTAAAGGTATTGACCCAAGTTCTGAGGATTATTTCAAACTAGAAGTTCCAGATCCATATAACCAAAGTGATGAAGCGTATGAAACTACGTTAGCTATGGTTGAGCGCGCTGTAGATGGGTTACTGGTAGAACTAGCTTCTTAGCGTGGTAGGTGCTGCAGTGCCCAGTGGTACATCGCAATTGCACCAGCGGCAGATGCATTCATAGATCTTGTAGATCCATACTGATTTATTTCATACAAAACTTCACACACAGCAATTCCTTCATCAGACATGCCTGCACCCTCTTGACCAAACAAAAGAACACAACTTTCGGGCAAATCTGCAGGCTCTAATTGTTTTGAACCAGGGACATTATCGATACCAATAATTGGCAAACTTTGTTCTTTGCAGTACTGAGCAAACTCTTCGATAGTTGGGTGATGCATCACAGTTAGATATCGGTCAGTAACCATCGCACCGCGCTTGTTCCAATCGCGTTTTCCAACGATATGAACACCTGAAACGTTAAATGCATTCGCGGTTCTAACGATAGATCCAATATTTAGATCATGCTGCCAATTCTCAATTGCAATCTGCAGTTTATGTCGCTTGGTGTTTAAATCCGCAACGATTGCTTCAACCGTCCAATATCGATAGTGATCTAAGACATTCCTGCGATCACCATTCAGCAATAATTCAGGGTCGTAGTGATCACCTTCAGGCCAAGGCTTCTCATGAGGTCCTACTCCGACAACCGGGAAAAATTCACCCGGGCCAATAGTGGCGGGGGTTGTTGGAGAAGACATGTATGCACTCTAAACTGAAGACATGTCAGCTATCAACACAGTCGTTTATGTAGTTCACCTTTTATCTGTTTTAGGCATCCTTGTCTTGTTGCTACTTCAGTGGAATAAATCTCCACGCAAACTAAACCCAGGAGTCCTTCACACAAGCCTTACGGCTCTGCTGGCAGGAATTGTTTTGGTTGGTCTTCATAATTCAGTCAAGCCTGACGAAGAACTCAGTCACATCAAAGTTGGAATTAAATTTATTTTTCTATTAGTTATTCTTGTTCTTGGCTACACAAATGTGAAGAAGCCTGAACTTCCTAAGAATGTCTGGCTAACAATGCTTGGCTTAACTATCACAAATGTTGTTATAGCCTCCTGGCGCTAGAAAGTCACAATGCCGTTTTTGTATCGTTTTTTTGTCATCGCTTTTGCGACAATTCTTTCGGTACTTCCTGCTCATGCGGTTTTAGGACCAGAGTCTTTTCCGGCAGCCTTTGATGAGTTATTAAAAAATAAAAATCTTTCAAACCCTGCAATGGTTATTCTTGATGAGAATACAGGTGCAGTTCTCTACGAAAAGAACGCTAACTCGCAACGCAAACCCGCATCTTTAATGAAGATATTGACTGGTGCAGTTGTGCTTGAATATTTAGTTCCAGAGTCAACATTTAGCACCACTGTGAATGTAAATTCCATTACTAAGACCGTAATTATCCAAGGCTCTCACGATCCATGGATCAGCATGGATCACAAAATCGCCAGGAAGATGAAGCGAGCATCTCTTCCCTACATTGGTTCAAGCGCGATTAGCCATGTGAAAGAGGTCAACGAAGGTTCTCTTAAGGGTTACAAAGTTATTTATAGCGGGCTTTATTCACAAGATGTAAAGAACTTGAAATCGTATTGGTCTAAAAAAGGTTTTAAACCTAGTATGAAGGCGGTCAGTGATGACGAGGCATATCTAGCTTTTGGTGATCGGATAGTTTCTGAGACCTCACCAACTGTTGGTGCAATGTTGGAGTGGATCATGCTGTGGAGCGACAATGTCATCTCAGAACGATTAGCTCGTTTAGCAGCTCAATCTGCAGGATTTAACATGGATAAAAAGGGTGTTAATGCAGTCTTTCGTGAAATGCTAGCAAAACTTGAAATCGATGATTCACGATTGGTTGTTGACGACGCAAGCGGGTTGTCTAAAAAAAATAAGGTAACAGCAAAATTAATGGGTGAACTACTTTTCAAACTGCGTAAAGATGAAAAGTATTCCCTGATTTATGCTGGCCTGCCTGTTGGGGGAGTTTCTGGAACTCTTAAAACTCGATTTATCACCACAGCACCTATAGCGGTTGGATTAGTCAGAGCGAAAACTGGAACGCTTAATGGAACTGCAACCCTTGCTGGTTTTGTTCAATCTGTGGATCGAGAATATGTCTTTGTCGTGTTGGCAGATCAAATACCGCAAGGAAATACTGCACTCAAGAAAGCTCGCGAAGCTATAGATCGAGTACTGGGACGAATTGCGGCTCCAAACATCCCAGCTGAAATTTCTCCCGCACCTTAATTGTTAGAGAAGATCTTTATCTGACCTTTGTAGCAAGCAACCCAGGTGTTTCCGGTAGGAGCATCGTAAGTAATTCCAATTGGCTCATTACATACTTTGATGTTCTGAGTTACTTTCATGTCACTGGTTCTCACACGAGACATGGTGTCACTTTTGAAATTTACTACAAATAAAGTTGAGCCATCTTTTGAGATAGCCAGACTTCGCGCTGCATCACCAGTTTTTACAGACTTGCCAGCAGTGTTAGTGACAAGATTCCATGAGGCAACCCGACCTGAAAGATTCATAGTCACATACATAGTTGAGTTATCGGGTGATAAAACAATGGCACGCGGATTACTTCCTATTGGAATAAATGAGGTTGTGAAATCCTGCAAATTAATCACATGAATTCGGTTGCCGCCCATTTCAGCAACATAAGCTTTTGTTGAATCATTGCTGATCGCAATACCTCGCGGATATCGCCCAATTTTCACAGTCTTTATTACCTTGTTTTGTTCGACAGAAATTATGGAAACTGTGTAGGAACACCAATTCGCCACTAAGACATATTTATTGTCAGGTGTAACTTCAACAACTTTTGGTACCGATCCAACAGGATAAATGGAATCTATTTGGTAATTACTGCGATTAATTCTGTAAACAAAACTCTTGTCGTATCCATCTGCGGGTGAGCACGTGTCAGTTCCTTCTTTGCTGTAGCCCTTGCCGTACATCGCATAGTTAGTGACATACAAGTACTTGCCATCTGGCGAAAAAGTTCCTTCAACAGGTGCGCCTTTATAGTTGGTTGCACTTTTTGAAAAACCGAAATCTTTTAGTGAAACCGAATCAGAAACCGTGTGCAAGAGTTCGAAAGTTTTTGCATCATAAATGGTGACGGAATGTCGGTACATCATGTTGTGTGCGCTAACTACACCATCGGCTGATGATCGAACTGACTTAGGCGCGATCGACCCATTGATTGTGTGAATCAACTTCATCTGTGCCGAATTAACTTCTGCCTGCGCAGGTTCTGCAATTAGGCACAGTGAAAGCACCGTGAAAAAGACAAAAAACTTAAAGCGCATTTACTAACTGTACTAGTTAGTCGTCGTGGCCTTCATCATCCTCATCATCCTCATCATCTCCACCACCCGTAGGTAGCTTAGAAATAGATGGATTTACTAACTTAGTTTCTGCAGTTGTACCCACCACCGCGGATTTTGCAGTTGAGACTGTTTTGGCTTTTGGAGTGGTATCAGCAGTCGGAGCTTGCTCAGTAGCGGTTGAAGTTGCTGATGCAGTTGAATCATTCTGAGTTTGAGTAGTAACCGCACCCATACCGACAATTAGCGCAACCACTAGAACCGCGCTGACAGGAAGTGACTTTGACACCTTGCGAAGCTCTTGCTTCTCATCAGCATCAGTGATCTCAAACCATTCAGGCTTGTTGTTCTGGGTCATAGTTTTACCTCTTCTACTTAACTAGCGGCCTTCGTTATGAGCAAGGTAACTAATTCTGCTGTGAGAGGTCTGGGAGGCGTACTTCGAAAGGCTGAGTAATCTTGGCGCGTGAGCAGCACTATGCGGGGATACCTCGATCTAATGAAGTTAAGAGTGGTAGAACTCTTACTTGTTTCAACATTACCCGCAATGGTTTTAGCTGCCCAAGGTTTGCCAGAGTTTGGATTAGCACTTGCAACAATTTTTGCCGGAACCCTTGCTGCTGGAAGTGCCAATGCTTTCAATATGGTTATTGAAAGTGACATTGATAAATTAATGGCACGAACTTCTAAGCGACCAGTTGTTACGGGTCAGATTTCGAAAAGAAATGCCACAATATTTGCAACACTAATTGGATTAATTTCACTTATTATCTTTTGGATTTTCACGACACCGCTAGCGACTCTTCTCGCATTTATTGCAATTGTTTTTTATGTTGTTGTCTATACGATGGCCTTGAAACAACGCACATCGCAAAACATTGTTTGGGGCGGTGCCGCAGGTTGTATGCCAGTTCTTATTGGTTGGGCAGCAGTTACTAATTCCTTGTCATTAACGGCATGGGCTTTCTTCTTTGTAATTTTCTTCTGGACGCCGCCGCATTTCTGGGCACTTGCAATCAAGTACAAAGATGATTACGCCGCTGCAGGAACACCAATGCTTCCAGTGGTTGCAACTAAAGGTCGAGTACATAAAGAAATGTGGTTTCACACCATCTTGATGATTGCATCATCTATTTGGCTGATACTTTCAGCTGGTTTACCGGTGTGGTCACTTGTGATGACTGTTGCGCTTGGCCTTGTCTTTGCACGCCAATTAATCGCGCTTAAAGAAGGTTCACCAGAGTATGCAAAGGTGGCTGGCAAGATTTTCCAATGGTCAATCACTTACTTAAGTTTGCTATCTGTTTTGCTGGTTGTGGCACAACTACTTGGCTAATGCTTTTTGCAAATCCTTAATTAAGTCGCTGGAATGCTCTAAACCAATAGATAAACGCAACACTGAAGGCGTAATTCCCATTTCGGCCTGAACTTCTGGGGCTAAACGACGATGAGTTGTCGATGCTGGATGAGTAATAAGTGACTTGCTATCGCCTAAATTGTTAGAAATATCGATAACGCACAGCTTATTCATGAAGGCAAAAACTTCGGCTTGAGATCCATTGAATTCAATACCAATCGTTGAGCCACCACCGTTGTTCATTTGCTTCATTGCTAGTTCATGACCTGGGTGAGACTTTAAACCTGGATAACGCACAGACTTGATCGCAGGCTGCTTTTCCAAGAATTCTGCAACGGCCTGTGCGTTTGAAACCATGCTTTCCACACGCATGTGCATTGTTTCTAAAGACTTAACAAGGACCCAGGCATTGAATGCGCTGAGCGCAGGACCTGTGTGTCGTATAAATGGAAGTAACTTTTCTTGAATATATGAAGCTGAACCTAACAAAGCACCGGCAAGAACTCGGCCTTGTCCATCAATGTGTTTGGTTGCGGAATACATAACTACATCTGCGCCAAGTGCTAAAGGTTTTTGTAGAACAGGCGATGCCATTACATTGTCAACAATTACAGTCGCACCAACCTTGTGCGCAAGATCGCTAACCATCTGGATGTCGACGATCTCTAATAATGGATTACTTGGTGTTTCAATAAAGACTGCCTTAGTTGGCTTGCTAAGTGCTTTTTCCCAGACAGCTGGATCATTTCCCTTTACTAATTCAAAAGTAACGCCCCATTTAGGCAAGAACTCTGTAATAACAACATGGCAAGAAGAAAACATTGCAGCTGATGCAACAACGTGGTCGCCTTGTTCAACTAAGCAGGCAAGAGATGCGAACATCGCCGACATTCCTGAACCTGTCGCGACACACATTTCTGCGCCTTCAATTGCAGCAAGACGCTGCTCAAACATCGCAATCGTTGGGTTATGAAAACGACTATATAGAAAGTGATCAGTTTCTTCGGCGAAAGAATCAAAAGCCTCTTCTGCTGATGTATAAGTGAAACCACTATTTAAAAATAAAGCCTCAGAAGTTTCTCCAAAACCTGTGCGGGCAAGACCGGCGCGAACTGAATGTGTCTGCGGGTGTAGATCCCAGTCAGGTCCCAGTGTTTCTGGGCGAGGTTGGTACCCCCAAGGTCGTTTGCTCATGCCTTAATTGTGGCAGAGTAAGGCCATGACTAAAACTGCTATTTCAGTCTCAGATCTCTCGAAGAAGTATGAAGATCGCTTAGCGGTCTCACATATCAATTTTGAAGTTCCGCTTGGCACCGTTTGTGGCTTTGTTGGCCCAAATGGATCGGGCAAAACAACCACCATGCGAATGTTGCTTGGACTAATTACACCAACGACTGGGCAAGGGCACATTCTTGGTGAACCGATTGAGCATCCAGAAAAGTACTTGAGTCGAGTTGGCGCGATGATTGAAGGGCCAGCTTTCTATCCAGCTTTGTCTGGCCATGAAAACTTAATGGTGCTTGCACGACTCGGTGGCTTTCCAGTCGAACGAGTGCAGCAATTACTAGACAAAGTTGGACTCGGAGATCGCGGTAAGTCAAAGTTTAAAACTTATTCATTAGGAATGAAGCAACGATTGGGCATTGCTGCTGCTCTATTGCCTGATCCAAAATTGTTAATGTTGGATGAACCAACAAATGGTTTAGATCCTGAAGGCATTCAAGAAGTTCGCGCGCTGTTGCGCGACTTGGCAAATCAAGGAACTACGGTATTTGTATCTTCACACTTGTTATCTGAATTAGAAATCATCAGCGATTACATTGTTATGTTGCGCAAGGGTGAAATTGTTTTTGCTGGTCCAATCGGTGAATTAATGGCCCAACAGCAACCAACAATCATTGCAAAGTCACTTAAGAAATCTGACTTAAAGCGCATCGTTAAGATTGCAATGGATGCAGGTCATCACGCTGTGATTCGAGATGATGCTGTTCATGTTTTAGCTGAAATGGACTGGGCTCCAGTACTTAATGAAGCTGCTTTTGATGCAGGAATCACTTTGGCGCAACTAGCACCACAACTACCAAACCTAGAAGAAACTTTCTTTGAAATGACGGGGGATAAGTAATGTTCAATGTCATCAGAGCTGAACTACGTAAGCTTCGCCGCCCAACTTTATTTCTAGGCACCATGGGTGCAGTTGTATTCTTTAGTGGACTCTTTTCAGCGTTGCTTTACCTTTTAATTGATTCACCTCAAGGAAATGCTGATCGCGGACGAGTAATTACTCGCGAAGTATTGGCTTTGGCAAGTGGCGGTGTCCAGGGCTTTGCAAACGTAGGCGGGTTTCTAGGAATTATTGCCCTGTGCGTTTTTGCAGCGCAGACTGCGCAGGAATATACATATGGAACTCTTCGCAATTTACTCGTACGTCAGCCAAGCCGAATGAAAATTTTGTTTGGAAAGTTGATATCAATGATCATCTTTGCTTTAGCGATGATCACCATATCTGCAGTGATAAGTATTGCAACATCAACGATTTTGGCACCGACTGTCGATGTATCTACCGATTTGTGGTTCTCTAGTGCTGGAATTGAATACATTTATACGACATTTATTAATGTAACTATCTCTGTGGCTGGCTACGGAATTATTGGCATGGTTCTAGGGCTGCTTCTGCGCTCTCCAATTAGTGCCATTTCATTCGGAGTTCTTTGGTTACTAATTGTTGAGACCTTGCTGATAGCGGTGAAGAATTCTTTGCAATCTTGGATGCCTGGTTATCAGTTAAGCACTATCGCTTCAGGTGGAACCGCAGATGTCACCTATACGCATGCTCTTGCTACAGGTGGTGCCTATGTCGCAATAGGTGCTTTAGTCGCATCAATTCTCTTTGTTCGTCGTGACGTAGCTAATTAAGGACACTCACACTTAAAAACACGGTTTTCTAAGGTTGGGCATTTATTCTTTAACCCTTCCCTTCCGAAAGGTAATTGTGAAAAAGAGTTTTAGGGCGATTTCCCTTGCTGTAATTCTGGGGCTGGCGATTTCGTCAGTTCCTGCATTTGCAGCCCCTAAACCAACCGTAGCTGAAATCGAAGCTGCAAAAAAAGTAGAGGCAGCAAAGAAAAAAGCTGCAGAAGCTCAGGCTAAAAAACTAGCTGCTGCAAACCAAAGCTTACGAGCACTAACCGCTAAGGCAAATGCAGCAAGAGCGTTGTATCAGAAAGCCAAAGCAGAGTTAGCGGTAGCTACAAATGCCGCAAATATTGCAGCAAAACATGCCGCCGAAACTGCAGCTGCTGTTGCTGATGCTCACAAAACTATTGGAAGGCTTGCAGCTAACGCGTACATCATGGGCGGCAGCCTTACAGATGTTCAATCATTGCTTAGTGCAAACGGTCCACAGGATTTAATTGATCAACTTTCTACTCTTGGAACTCTTGGCTCTCAGAACTCTGTTGCACTAGATCGATTCAAGATTGCCGAAGAAGCAGCACGTAAGGCCAAAAAGATTGCAGATGATGCAAAAGCAGTACAGCTTGTTGCAACTGAAAAAGTAGCGGCAGCAAAAAAGGTTGCAGATGATGCAAAGGCTGAGCAAGCAAAAGAAGTTGCAAAGCTGCAAAAAGTTCAGGATGAATTAATGCGTCAATTAATGAGTGCGCGAAAAGTAAGAACAACTCTTGAACAACAACGACAGCTTGCATTGCTTGAAGAAAGCCAAGCAAGCACCGCTTCGCAAACGCCTGGGCAAAAGAGTGTTTGGCCAGATCGTGGCTTCCAAGGAAGATCCACAATTAGAACTACTCAAGCACAACGCGATAAGGCAGTTGCATTTGCAAAAACGCAGGTGCTCGCACGTAAGCCTTACATTTGGGGATCAGAAGGACCTAATTCTTTTGACTGTTCTGGACTTGTTTATGCTGCATACAGATCAGCTGGTTTAGGTTGGCCTAACTGGGATCGACTTAACTCCGCCCTGTATTCAACCTATACAAAGCATGTTTCGCTCAAGGAACTAGTTCCAGGCGACTTACTTTTCTACTCGTATAAGGGAAATATTTCGACCATTCACCACATCACGATTTACGCAGGAAATGGAATGATGTGGGAGGCCAACTCAAAGGGCAAAGGTTTGCTTTACTCAAACATGTACAGCATCAAGGGTTTGATGCCATTTGGTGGTCGCGTCTAATTCAGCACTACTCTTAAGCCATGACTACAGCGGTCCCAGCGGTTCGAAATGCTGTACGAACTTGGCTTGAAAACTTTGAAGCCGGAGACACAATCCTTGTCGCAGTCTCTGGCGGTGCAGATTCTTTGGCGTTAGCACATGCGCTATCGGTTGAATCAAAAGAGTTTGTAATCTCGGTAATCGGCGTGACGATTGATCACCAACTGCAAGAACAATCAGGCACACAAGGAGAAAAAGTGAAAAACCAACTGAAAGAATTTGGTTTGGAATGCATCATCAAAAAAGTTCAAGTTAATCTTCAAGATGGTCTAGAGGCATCTGCACGTAAAGCTAGATATAACGGTTTACAAGAAGTTGCCCAAGAAAAAAATGTGGTTGCTGTATTTCTTGGACACACACGTGATGATCAAGCCGAAACTGTTTTACTAGGATTAGCTCGCGGATCTGGAACTCGATCTCTTTCTGGAATGGCTCACCACAATGGGCTTTACATTCGGCCACTTCTTGAAATTACTCGGATGCAAAATGAACAATATTGCGAAGAGATGAAGTTGCAGTACTGGAATGATCCACATAATCAGAATCCCGATTTTTCGCGTGTTCGTGTTAGAAACGTTGCGTTGCCAATTCTTGAAGAAAGTATTGGTCCTGGAATTGCAGAAGCACTTGCTCGTAGCGCACATCTTTTGCGCGATGATGCCGATGCACTAGATCATTGGGCTAAACGCGAGGAAATTCATTTAGACCTGACTGATTTAGATTGTTCCCATCTGGAACAACTGCCTCGTGCCATTAGGACCCGAATCATTAGAGCCGCGGTCTATGCCGCAGGTGCCCCCGCCGGCACGGTGACTTCGGAGCATGTGAGCGCGGTCGAGGCGCTTATCTCTGCCTGGAGCGGCCAAGGTGCGCTCAATTTGCCGGGCGGTGTGAAGGTTGAGCGGATTTCGGGCAGACTTTCGCTCTTACAGCACCGACCTTAGGGAGAACCGTGGACTTAGAAGCAGTCAAGGGCGATATCGAACGCGTAGTCGTAACCGAAGCGCAGTTGCAAGCACGACTAAAGGAGCTTGCAGCTCAGGTTGAAAAAGATTACGAAGGTAAAGATTTGCTGCTTGTCGGAGTTCTTAAGGGTGCAGTGATGGCGGTTGCGGATTTTTCACGCGCATTACAACGCCACATCGATATGGATTGGATGGCGGTTTCTTCATACGGATCTGGAACAAAGTCCAGCGGAGTTGTTCGAATTCTGAAAGATCTTGATCGTGATATCACCGGTAGAAATGTTTTGATTATTGAAGACATTGTTGATTCAGGTTTAACACTTTCCTGGCTCAAGGCCAACCTTGAATCACGCGGCGTTGGATCAGTAGAAATTCTTTCAATTCTTCGAAAGCCAGAAGCAGCAAAAGTTGAAGTTGATGTGAAGTACGTTGGCTTTGATATTCCAAAAGACTTTGTAATTGGTTACGGCCTTGATTTTGATGAAAAGTATCGCAACCTTCCCTTTATCGCTGTGCTTGCTAAGCACATGTACGAATAGTTTCTGGAGTCCCCATAGATGTCACAAGTTCAAAAGCCAAAGAAGCAAGTCAAGAAGAGTTTCTCAGGTAAACAACCTGCAAAGAAAGCGCCAACAAAAAGTCAAAGACTTTTTCGCGGACCACTTTTCTGGATAGTTGCCGCCATTTTTGCTGTGACAGTTTTTGGACAAATATCTTCTGCTGGCAAAAGTTACACACAGATTGAAACTTCACAGGCCTTGGATGCCATCACTAAGGCACAGGTTCAATCTGCAGAACTTGTAGATAAAGATCAAAAGATTCGCTTAATACTTAACCCTGGCACGACAATTAAGGGTTCATCAAAAGTTGAAGCCTTTTATGTTGCACGACAAGAACCAACAATTGTTGACGCATTGACTGGTAATCCGCCTCCAAAGGGTTGGAATGTAAAGGTTCCATCTCAATCAATTCTTGTTTCATTCTTGTTTTCAATAGTTCCATTCTTGTTAATTGGCTTCTTGTTCTTCTGGATGATGAGCCAAGGCCAAGGTGGCAACAAGGTTTTCCAATTTGGAAAATCACGCGCCAAACTTCAAGATCCTGACGTACCTAAGACGACTTTCAAAGATGTTGCAGGCGCTGATGAAGCACTTGCTGAACTAGATGAGATCAAAGACTTTTTAGCTAAACCAGAAAAGTACGCACCGCTGGGTGCAAAAATTCCTAAGGGAGTTTTGTTGTTTGGTCCTCCAGGAACCGGAAAGACGCTTCTTGCGCGTGCAGTAGCTGGTGAAGCCGGAGTTCCATTTTATTCAATCTCTGGTTCTGATTTTGTTGAAATGTTTGTTGGTGTTGGTGCAGCTCGTGTGCGCGATCTTTTCAATCAAGCAAAAGAGAATTCACCGGCGATTGTTTTCATTGATGAAATCGATGCAGTAGGTCGCCAACGTGGTGCCGGTATGGGTGGTGGTCACGATGAGCGCGAGCAAACCCTTAACCAACTTCTTGTCGAGATGGATGGCTTTGAAGAGAACTCACAAGTTATTTTGATTGCTGCTACAAATCGTCCTGATGTTTTGGATCCTGCATTGCTACGCCCGGGTCGCTTTGATCGTCAGATTGCAGTTGATCGTCCAGACCTAAAGGGACGAGAAGCAATTTTGCAGGTCCATGCAAAGGGCAAACCTCTTAGCGATGAAGTAAAGCTAGTTGATTACGCACGTCGTACACCTGGTTTTACTGGCGCAGACCTTGCAAATGTGCTCAATGAAGCCGCACTTCTTTCAGCCAGAGATGACAAAGCAACTATTGGCAACATCGAATTAGATGAAGCGATCGATCGCGTAATGGCTGGCCCACAACGTAAATCTCGCTTGATGAATGATGATGAACGTCGAGTTACGGCATATCACGAGGCAGGTCACGCCTTAGTTGCACATGCTTTGCCACATACCGATCCTGTTCATAAAGTCACGATTATGCCTCGTGGACGTGCACTTGGTTACACGATGGTTTTGCCTGATGAAGATAAGTATTCGACTACTCGCAATCAGCTGCTAGACCAATTGGCGTATTCACTGGGTGGTCGCGCAGCTGAAGAGTTAATTTTCCACGATCCTTCAACTGGTGCATCAAATGATATTGAGAAGGCAACTGCTCTTGCTCGCGCAATGGTTACTCAATATGGAATGACTGAATCAATTGGTGCAATCAAACTTGGAGGCGGTTCTACCGAACCATTCTTAGGTCGCGATTATGGTCATCAACGCGATTACAGCGAAAACATTGCAGCTGTGGTTGATCGTGAGATTCGCACCCTGATTGAAAATGCCCACCAAGAGGCTTTTGATATTTTGGTTGCTAACCGCAAGATTCTTGATGAAATGGTCATCGAACTTCTTGAAAAGGAAACACTTAATAAAGAAGAGATCGCTCAAATATTTAAGAAAGTTAAGTTAGTTACTAAGCGTCCTGCGTGGACAGGTTCGGCAACTCGCATCCCCTCAGAACAACCACCGGTTGATATTCCAGAGCGCTTAGTTGTAGAGCCTCCTGTAGAGGAAAAGAAGAAGCCTGCCCGACGTAAGAAGGCTGCAAGTGACGGTAAATAAGGTCACCGTCACAGATGGTCGCGCTTCTGGTCCTTATGATCAGGAACGTGCTGAAAAGGCTGTTCGTGAACTGCTTTTAGCTCTTGGAGAAGATCCAGATCGCGACGGTCTAAAGGAAACTCCGGCACGGGTTGCACGTGCAATGAAAGAAAATTTTGAAGGCCTGTGGCAATCACCTGAAGATGTTTTAACAACAACTTTTGATATTGGGCATGAAGAGCTTGTGATTGTGCGGGACATTGAAGTGTTTTCGCACTGCGAACACCACTTAACACCTTTCCACGGCGTTGCACATATTGGTTATATTCCCCGCGGAAAGATCACTGGACTTTCAAAGCTTGCTCGGTTGGTAGACATGTATGCAAAGCGTCCGCAGGTGCAGGAACGTTTAACAACTCAGATTGCAGATGCCATGGTCAGTATTTTGGATCCACTAGGAGTAATCGTAATTATTGATTGTGAACATCTATGCATGTCAATGCGTGGGGTTAAGAAATCACATGCACGAACAACTACATCTGCAGTTCGGGGAGCGCTCACAAACCCTGCTACGCGCGCAGAAGCAATCTCACTAATCACTAAGAGCTAATCACATGTTAGTGATGGGCATTTTGAATGTAACTCCTGATTCATTTGCCGATGGTGGAAGACACAATGAATTCGATGCCGCGGTTAATCGTGGATTAGAAATGATTGCAGAAGGTGTAGACATTATTGATATCGGTGGTGAATCAACTCGCCCTGGCGCTGATCGAGTAAGTGAAGAAGAAGAGATTTCCAGGACTATTCCGGTAATCACAGAGCTAGCTAAACATGGAGTCACAATAAGTATTGACACGATGCGAGCAAGCACTGCAGAGGCTGCAATTAAAGCTGGAGCATCAATCATTAATGATGTCAGTGGGGGATTATCTGATTCGAAAATGCTGCAAACCGCTGCACGCTTAAAAGTTCCATACATTGCCATGCATTGGCGTGGGCAGTCAAAAGATATGAATTCGAAGGCTATTTATGGTGATGTGGTTAATGATGTAATCGCAGAACTTAATGAGCGCATCGAAGCTGCACTGGATTCCGGAATTGCGAAAGATAAGTTGATCATCGATCCAGGTATTGGTTTTGCAAAAGATGCCGAACACAATTGGGCGATCATTGATTCAATCGATCACTTTGTAGCTCTGGGTTATCCAGTCCTTGTTGGAGCATCTCGAAAAAGATTTTTGGGTGGAGACTCACCCGATGAAAGAGAAGCCGCGACGATCGAACTTACCAAGCGCCTTGGCAGGACAGGTGTCTGGGCGGTTAGAGTTCATAGCGTGAAGCCACATAAGGAGGTGCTCAACTGATGAAAGATCAAATTGTTTTGACTGGGATTCATGGCTTTGGGTACCACGGCCTCTTTGATCATGAGCGAAAAGATGGGCAAGATTTTTTCGTGGATTTAACACTAAGTGTTGATTTAACCAAACCTTCTCATTCAGATGCAATTGAAGATACCGTCAATTATGCAGAGATCACCGATTTAGTGGTCGAGGAAATTACAAGCAATCCAGTAAATCTAATTGAAAAATTAGCAGGAAGAATTGCTGAACGAGTTCTGAATCAACACCTTAAAGTGCAGGCAGTGTCGGTGACAGTTCATAAGCCACAAGCACCGGTTGCGGCACAATTAAAAGATATCGCCGTAGTTGTAACTCGCAGCCGATGAAAGCCGTTGTCGCATTAGGTGCCAATATTGGTAACCCACAAGAGAATTTAGATTTAGCCGTTGCACTTTTACGTGAGGCAACTGATGTAAAAAATGTTTCTACTTATTATTCAACTGCACCAGTTGGTGGACCAGAACAACCTGATTACTTAAATGCCGTCTGCATAATTGAAAGCGAATTACCAGCTATGGATTTACTGTCACTGCTTCATGGCATCGAAAAGAGTTTAGGTCGCGAAAGAACGGTGCATTGGGGTCCACGGACAATTGATCTAGATTTAATTCAGTTCGGTGGATTGCTGAGCAAGGCTGATGAATTACAACTTCCACACCCGCGAGCACATGAACGTCGTTTTGTTTTACAGCCGTGGTTTGAAATTGAGCCTGATGCAATCCTGCTTACGCATGGGCCAATTAAAGAACTTTTGGAGCAATTGCCGGCTTAGCGCTAAACTTTGCACTATCTCGCCCGGTACCCCGAAAGGACTGGAGCCACTGTTATGACTGTATTAGTGCCAACAATGGGCGCCTTGCACAAAGGCCACCAAGCGTTGATTAAACGTGCGCGCACATTAGATAAAGATGTAATTGTCAGCATCTTTGTTAATCCTTTGCAATTTGAGAATAAAGAAGATTTAGAAAAGTATCCAAGAAATCCACAACGCGACATTGAAATCGCAACAATTGCTGGAGCAAACGAAGTGTGGTTTCCCGAGTACGAAGATTTGTATCCAGAAGGTTTTAAAACACTTAGTGCAGGTGCACTAGGAAACAAGTTTGAAGGTGCATCTCGCCCAGGTCACTTTGATGGCGTTGTGACCGTTGTTGATCGTTTATTCGCAATCGCCAAGCCAGACAAAGCTGTCTTTGGTGAAAAGGATTTTCAGCAGTTAACAATTGTTAAAGCAATGAAGAGCAAGGTAGAAATTGTCGCAGTTCCTACTGTTCGTGAATTTGATGGCTTAGCACTATCTTCACGCAATGTTCGTTTAAGTGAAACTGGACGAGTAACGGCACTGGTTATTCATCGCGCGCTAGCGGCAGCAAAGCTTGCCCCAACGATAGAAATTGCCCAAGAGATCCTTAATTCAACTTTGGCTACCGAGCAAGGTTTCGACAAAGATTACGCAACAATTATCGATGAGAAAGATTTTTCACTTGCACACGAAGGTACCGAAAACCGCAGAGCAATTATTGCTGGTTGGGTTGAAGGAGTTCGTTTACTAGACAATATGCCGATGGTAGGGAGATAACGATGTTGCTAACAGTTGATGTCGGAAATACAAACACGGTGCTTGGAATCTTTGATGACAAGGAAATGATTAGATCCTGGCGTGTAAAGACCGATCCGCGAAGTACCGCTGATGAATTGTGGTTGCAATACCGAGCACTAGTTGATGACTACAACTTAACTGGGTTATCTATTTGCTCGACAGTTCCCGCAACTCTGCGCGAACTGCGAACCATGATTGCCGATTATTTCTCTGATGTTCGAGTAACAATTGTTGAACCTGGAATCAAAACAGGTGTCCCGCTTTTGGTAGATAATCCAAAAGAAATCGGCGCTGATCGCATTGTGAATACCTTGGCAGCTCACACATTGTTTGGCGGGCCAGCAATCGTTGTAGATTTTGGTACATCAACCAATCTTGATGTTGTTTCACCAAAAGGTGAGTTCCTTGGAGGCGCACTCGCACCCGGAATTGAAATTTCAGTGGATGCACTTGCATCGCGTGCTGCTCAACTTCGCAAGGTCGAGTTAATTAGACCTAAAAATGTAATTGGTAAGAACACGGTTGAAGCTCTTCAATCCGGAACCATCTATGGATTTGCCGGGCAGGTGGATGGTTTGGTAGATCGAATTACTGCTGAACTTCTGGATTCTTATTCTGAAAAGCCAACAGTGATTGCAACCGGTGGCTTAGCCCCATTGATTATTGGCGTTTCAGAAACAATCGACCATCACGAGCCAGATTTAACGCTCATTGGGCTTCGCTTAATTCACGAACGAAATGCCTAACTCGGTAGACTGCGCGTCCTATGAGTACAGAAAATTTACCCACGGAAGAGGATCTGCCTGAGCAGCTCCGTATTCGACGTGAAAAGCGCGCATCCTTACTAGAGCGCAACGTTGAGCCATATCCAGTCTCTGTGCCTCGCACCAAATCACTGAAAGAGATTCGCGATAAATATGTCGGTCTAGAAATCGATGTCGCAACTGGTGATGTTGAATCTTTAACAGGTCGAATTATTTTCAAGCGCGATACTGGCAAGCTCTGTTTTGCAACTTTGCGCGAAGGAGATGGAACTGAACTTCAGGCAATGTTGTCGCTGGACAAAGTTGGACAAGAAACACTTGATTCTTGGAAGTCAGATATTGATTTAGGTGACATCGTTTCAATAACTGGTGAAATCATTACATCTAAGCGCGGCGAGCTTTCTATTTTGGCAACTTCATGGACTTTGGCTTCAAAGTCTTTACGTCCGCTGCCAAATGATCACAAACCAATGTCTGAAGAGACGCGCGTTCGTATGCGTTATGTAGATTTAATTGTGCGCCCCGAAGCTCGCAGCAATGCACGCTTACGTCCTGCAGTGATGAAATCTCTTCGCGATACTTTCGATAAGGCAAACTTTGTTGAAGTTGAAACTCCGATGCTGCAGGTTATGCACGGTGGAGCCGCGGCACGTCCATTTAAATCTTTTTCAAATGCATATGACATGGATCTGTACCTGCGAATTGCACCAGAGCTATTCTTAAAGCGCTGCGTAGTAGGCGGAATCGAACGTGTTTTTGAGATTAACCGTAACTTCCGCAATGAAGGCGCAGACTCTTCACATAGCCCAGAGTTTGCGATGATTGAAAGTTACATGGCATATGGAGACTGGATGTCGATCGCTGATCTGACCCGCACTCTGGTTCAAAACGCTGCTATGGCCGTTGCTGGTTCTCATGTGGTAACCCATCACGATGGACGCCAAGCAGATCTTGGTGGCCAGTGGAAGCAAATCTCTTTGTATGACGCTATTTCCAATGGTGTCGGCGAAAGCGTTACAGCCCTTACCCCGTATGCAGAATTGAAGAAGATAGCTGAAAAGCTTGGGATGAAGATTGATCCAAAGTGGATCACCGGAAAACTAGCAGAAGAGATCTTTGAACACGTTGCCCGTCACGAATTAGTTGAGCCAACATTTGTAATGGGTTTCCCAGTCGATACATCACCACTTGTTCGCGCACACCGTGATCTTCCGGGTGTTGCAGAAAAATGGGACTTGTACATTGATGGTTTTGAATTAGCAACGGGTTATTCAGAACTTATTGATCCAGTTGTGCAACGAGATCGTTTAGTAGAACAAGCAACTCTTGGATCTAAGGGTGACTTAGAAGCGATGCAAGTAGATGAAGATTTCTTGCGCGCTATGGAGTTCGCAATGCCTCCAACAGGTGGAATGGGGATGGGTGTTGATCGTTTGCTGATGGCACTTACCGGTCTTGGAATTCGCGAAACAATTTTGTTCCCACTTGTTAAGCCTGAAGTTGAATAACCATGGAGATTCGTCCAGCTCGTACAAGCGACATTAAAGGCATTCGCCAATTAATTGATTCTTATGCACCGCAAGGGCGTTTGCTATCGAAAGAAACAGTGACACTGTACGAAAGCGTTCAGGAATTCACAGTTGCAGTTGAAGGCGATCAAGTTGTTGGTTGTGGCGCGCTGCACGTGCTGTGGGAAGACTTAGCAGAAGTTCGTACCGTCGCTGTTTCAGAAGAACTTCGTGGCAAAGGTGTTGGACATCAAATTTTGGATTCGATCATTGCTCGTGCACAAACTATCGGGGTTAAGAGAATTTTCTGCTTGACCTTTGAAACTAAGTTTTTCGGTCGCCATGGTTTTGAAGTCATCGAAGGAACACCAGTTGAGCCCGAGATTTATACAGAGCTCCTTCGTTCCTACGATGCGGGTGTGGCCGAATTCCTGGATCTTGAGTCGGTAAAGCCCAATACCCTGGGAAATACCCGAATGCTCAAAAAGCTATAGAGCCCCAGATTTAGTCCAATTTCGGGCATAACCCCGCCACATTTGGGGTTGTAAAAGATAGTAAGAATCCGCCTCGCGGGCCTGCCCATGCAGGTATTAGGCTTAACGAAAGAACGATCCAAAGGAGCACCGCCCATGTTTGAGCGCTTTACAGACCGAGCCCGTCGCGTTGTCGTGCTGGCCCAAGAAGAAGCACGCATGCTCAACCACAACTACATCGGCACCGAGCACATTCTGCTGGGATTAATCCACGAAGGTGAAGGCGTTGCTGCAAAAGGTCTAGAAGCACTTGGCATCTCACTTGAAGGCGTCCGCGCACAAGTTGAAGAAATTATTGGTCAAGGTCAGCAAGCTCCAAGTGGTCACATTCCATTTACTCCGCGCGCAAAGAAGGTTCTTGAACTTTCACTTCGCGAAGCGTTGCAGTTAGGACACAACTACATTGGAACCGAACACATCCTGCTTGGATTAATTCGTGAAGGTGAAGGCGTTGCTGCACAAGTTCTTGTAAAGCTTGGTGCAGACCTTAACCGTGTTCGCCAACAAGTTATCCAACTTCTTTCTGGTTACCAAGGAAAAGAAGCGGTACAAACTGGAGGACCAGCAGAAGGAACTCCATCTACATCTTTAGTACTTGATCAATTTGGTCGCAATCTGACACAAGCAGCACGTGAAGGAAAGCTAGATCCAGTTATTGGTCGCGAGAATGAAATCGAACGCGTGATGCAGGTTCTTTCACGTCGCACAAAGAACAACCCAGTTCTAATCGGTGAACCAGGTGTTGGTAAGACCGCAGTTGTAGAAGGTCTTGCACAAGCGATTTACAAGAATGATGTTCCAGAAACTTTGAAGGATAAGCAGTTGTACTCACTTGATTTGGGTGCACTTGTTGCAGGAAGCCGTTACCGCGGAGATTTCGAAGAGCGCCTGAAGAAGGTTCTAAAGGAAATCAAAACTCGTGGTGACATCATTCTGTTCATCGATGAAATTCACACCCTTGTAGGCGCAGGAGCAGCAGAAGGCGCAATTGATGCCGCAAGCATCCTGAAGCCAATGCTTGCCCGCGGTGAGCTACAGACAATTGGTGCAACAACTCTTGATGAGTACCGCAAGCATGTTGAAAAGGATGCAGCGCTAGAGCGTCGTTTCCAGCCAATTCAGGTGAAGGAGCCATCAGTTGCTCACACCATTGAAATCTTGAAGGGTCTTCGCGATCGCTACGAAACACATCACCGTGTATCAATCACTGATGGCGCACTAGCTGCGGCGGCAAACATGGCTGATCGCTATGTTTCAGATCGTTTCTTACCAGACAAGGCAATCGACCTAATCGATGAAGCAGGATCACGTCTTCGCATTAAGCGCATGACAGCTCCGGCAGAACTACGCGAATTTGATGACAAGATCGCTAGCGCTCGCAAGGAAAAAGAGTCTGCAATCGACGGTCAAGATTTTGAATTAGCTGCAACGCTTCGCGATAAGGAAAAGAACCTGATTGCAGAAAAGGTTGAGGCTGAAAAGAATTGGAAGGCAACAGATCTAGATAAGGTCACTGAAGTTGATGAAGAACTCATCGCACAGGTGCTTTCACTCTCAACTGGTATTCCAGTATTCAAACTGACCGAAGAAGAGACTGCTCGTCTTCTTCGTATGGAAGATGAACTTCACAACCGTGTTATCGGACAAGATCAAGCGATCAAGGCGTTGTCACAAGCAATCCGTCGTACTCGCGCAGGCCTAAAGGATCCACGTCGTCCAGGTGGATCATTTATCTTCGCTGGTCCTTCAGGTGTTGGTAAGACAGAACTTTCTCGCACACTTGCTTCATTCTTGTTTGGTGATCAGGATGCATTGATTCAACTCGACATGTCTGAATACTCAGAGCGTCACACCGCTTCACGTTTGTTCGGTGCACCTCCAGGCTATGTTGGATATGACGAGGGTGGACAGCTCACTGAAAAGGTACGTCGCCGTCCTTTCTCAGTTGTTCTCTTTGATGAAATCGAAAAGGCACACCCGGATATCTTCAACTCACTTCTACAAGTACTTGAAGAAGGTCACCTAACAGATTCACAAGGCCGACGCGTAGATTTCAAGAACACTGTCATCATCATGACAACAAACCTTGGTACTCGTGACATCTCTAAGTCACTTGGGCTTGGCTTTGCTAACAGCGATGACGACCTAACTAATTACGAGCGAATGAAGGCCAAGGTTGGTGATGAACTTAAGTCACACTTCCGTCCAGAATTCCTCAACCGTATCGATGACATCATCGTCTTCCACCAGTTGACTAAGCCACAGATCATTCAGATCGTTGATTTGATGCTTAAGAACCTTGATGATCGTTTGCATGCAAAGGACATGGGCATCGAGCTCACTCCAGCTGCCAAGGATCTTCTTGCAGAGCGTGGTTACGATCCATTGTTAGGTGCACGTCCATTGCGTCGTGTAATTCAGCGCGAGATCGAAGATGGATTGTCAGAGCGCATTTTGTTTGGTGAACTAAAGCCAGGCGAGATCATCGTTGTAGATGTAGAAGGCATGGGTGCCGAAGCGGTCTTTACTTTCAAGGGAGCGCCAAAGGCAAGTCTGCCTGATACTCCTGAAGATCTTGCTGAAGCACCAACTGCTTAATTAACTTCCAAGTTTTTTAAGTGCGTCTCCGCTAACGCGATATACCGTCCACTCATCCATTGGCACTGCGCCCAGGGATTTGTAAAAGTCGATGCTTGGTTGGTTCCAATCTAGAACCCACCACTGCAATCTTTCATAATCGCGTTCTAGGCAGATTTTTCCTAATTCCTTTAGGAAAGCTAAGCCGTAACCCTTACCGCGGTATGCGGGGTGTACGTAGAGATCTTCAAGATAGATACCTGGTTTACCAATCCATGTTGAATAGTTGAGGAACCAGATAGAGATTCCAACTACAAGACCGTCATCTTCTGCAACGTGGCAATAGGCAACTGGGTTGTCA
>JBJONF010000002.1:0-93341 GCA_046051985.1 Actinomycetota bacterium | reverse complement strand
TTAACGGAGGTGTAGAAGCAGCTTTTACTCGTTTACTTCATGCGGTGCGAGCTACTGCCGGAGATGACCGCGCTAAGGTCAAAGATCACCTACTTAACTTATTTGCCCTGGTAGACCCAAGTGACCCTCGATTGGTGGCAGCTCGAAAAGAGCTTGCCAGTGCGCTATTTTGAAAAAGATCGTCGGAGTAGAACAGGAGTTAAACCTTCTAAAGGCACTTTTCTTTCTCTTTGGGTTGCTCATCATGTCGTGGGTCCCCCGTTTTCCTGAAGTTAAGGCCAACCTGAAGTTAACTAATGGCGAGTTCGGATCCTTGGTCAGTATGGGAGCGGTTGGAAACCTGGTCGCGCTTTTGACCGTGGGCCACCTGGTACACAAATATGGTGCGCGTTGGATACTTCATATTGCATCCTTCGCTTTGGGTGTCAGTCTGGTTTTCTTAACTCATAGCACTTCAAGTTTGGTGTTTCTTATTTTTATCATCATTCAAGGTGGAGCAATTTCTGCTTTTCATATCTCGATTAATTCGCAAGGTTTCTTTTTCCAAGATAGAACTAAGAGACAAATCATTACCCTGATGAGTGGGTTCTGGAGCAGTGGTGCGCTGATTACATCGATTATCGCTGGCTTGCTAGTTGATCGCGTTGCTTTAGGAACGTATTCAAATTTTCTAGCATTTTTCTGCTTTGTTCTAATGACCTACATTATTTACAAAATTACACCCAATTTAGTCAAAGCAGATTTGAATCCAGAATCAGACCATCGTGCGCGTGACATGTTTAAAGGTTTTACAATTGATAAGCAAGTTTCAGCTGCCCTGCTTTTGGTAATCATGCTCGAATACGCGGTCAGCGACTGGGCAGCAATCTTTGTAAAAGAGGATATGAAGATTGCTGGTGGAATTCACACCTTGCCATACATTCTCTTTACCCTTGCAATGATTGTTGGTCGTCTCAATTTGCACAACCTTTTGCCGCGCTACGCCATCGATTATCTTGTCGTGCGAGCATCGCTATTGTCTGGGCTTTCATTTATTGCTGGAATTAGTGCAGTCACAGTTGTTGGAACTTCAAACAAGACATTAGTCATTGTGATTCTCTCCATTAGCTTTACTCTTGCAGGGCTTGGCTCATCATTCTTGGGGCCTTCGGTTATGAATGCAGCTAATACACGCTCTAAGTTCCCATCTAGCGTTGTTATCGGCCAAATCGGTGTCATTAACATTACCTTGGTCTTTGTAGTCCGTTGGGTTATTGCATGGACTGCTCAGGCAACTTCACTGACAATCGCTTTACTGATTCCTGCGGTGATGTTGTTAACTGTTCCCTACCTTGCCAAGATTTTTAAGAACGCTTAAACCAAACCGTCGCAAGAGGTGGAATACGCACCGAAGCAATCTGAGAAGCACCAACGATTAACTGTTCGTTGCTAACTCCACTTCCACCGAAAGCAGCAGCATCAGTATTTAAGACTTCTCGCCAGATTCCTGCACTAGGAAATGGAAGTTGGTAGTTCTCATGTGGAACAGGGGAGAAGTTAGTAACACTTACAAGTGATGAGGCGTATTCATCCCAGCGAGCAAAGGCAACAATATTTGCAGCACCATCGTTTCCAACCAACCAAGTAAAACCTTCTGGATTTGTATCTTTTTCCCACAAAGCCGGCGTTGATCTATAAACATTATTGAGCTCAGCAACCGTTTTCTGAACACCTTGATGTTCTGCATATTCGGTTAAGTACCACTGCAAACCATCGTTTTCATTCCACTCATCATTTTGAGCGAATTCGCTACCCATAAACAATAACTTCTTACCTGGATGCGCCCACATAAATCCATACAAGGCACGCAAGGTTGCAAGCTTTTGCCAGCGATCACCGGGAAATTTGTTTACTAGCTGACCCTTGCCGTGCACTACTTCATCATGAGACAAAGGCAGCATGAAGTTTTCACTCCATGCATACAAGATTGAAAAAGTAATCTCATTGTGGTGATAGACGCGATGAACAGGTTCTTGTGACAAGTACTGCAAAGTGTCATGCATCCAGCCCATGTTCCACTTGAAGCCAAACCCAAGTCCGCCGCCCGTTGTATCTGCAGTAACACCAGACCAAGCGGTGGATTCTTCAGCAATCATCATGATGCCGGGATGGGTTTTGTAAGCAGTAGATGTGGCTTCTTGCAGCAGCTGAACCGCTTCAAGGTTTTCACGGCCACCATTAATGTTTGGCAACCACTGGCCTTCTTCACGTGAATAATCCAAGTAGAGCATGGATGCCACTGCATCTACACGTAAACCATCGATGTGGAACTCGGTTAGCCAATACAAAGCACTAGCGACTAGAAAGTTTCTTACTTCGTTTCGACCAAAGTTAAAGATGAGTGTTCCCCAGTCAGGGTGTTCGCCTAAACGTGGATCTGCATGCTCGTACAAGGCGGTGCCATCAAATTTGGCAAGTGCCCATTCATCCTTGGGAAAGTGGGCAGGAACCCAATCCAAGATGACACCGATACCAGCGTTGTGCAGTGCATCAACTAAGAACCTAAATTCATCTGGTGAACCAAAGCGAGATGTGGGTGCAAAGAAGGAAGTGACTTGATAACCCCATGATGGACCGTAAGGGTGTTCTGTTACTGGCAGAAATTCAACATGTGTGAATCCTTGCTGCTGGATGTAATCAACTAATTCAACAGCTAACTCTTTATAACTCAAACCAATTTTCCATGAGCCTAGGTGAACTTCATATACCGAGACAGCAGAGCGCCATGGTTGAAATTGTGAACGCTGATCAATCCATGCTTGGTCATTCCATTGGTAATTGGATTCTTCGACAACTGATGCCGTTAAAGGCGGTATCTCGGTAGCACGCGCCATGGGATCTGCGTGATCAACCCAGCGACCATCAATTCCACACACAGCAAATTTATACTTGGTACCTGCGCCGATATCTGCAACAAAAATTTCCCAAATTCCAGAGGATCCAATGCGATGCATTTGATGAGCATTACGATCCCAATAGTTGTGGTCGCCAATCAATGAGACAGCTTGCGCATTCGGAGCCCACACTGAAAAAGCAGTGCCCAGCAATACCCCTGTTTCATCGCGCTTTACCTGCGCGCCAAGGGCTTTCCAGAGCTGCTCATGGCGGCCCTCTGCGATGAGATACAGATCTAATTCACCAAGAGATGAGTGAGGATTTAGAAATGATGCAGGTTGTTGGTTCTCTTGACCTTGGCCCTTGAAGAACTTCGAGAAAACGCCCACGTTAGATCTTTACCGAAACAATATGCGCAACTTTTCCAACTGGACGTGTTGGGTTGAGTGAAACGTAGGTATGGGGATTCCAGGTCATGGTTGAGCCATCCAGCAAATCCTTTACCTCAAATTCGTTACTTGAAAAGCCCAATGCATCCATGTTCCAGTGGACCGTTGTTCCTTGAGCAAAGCTTGGATCCAGATTTACTACAACCAGAATTAAATCTTTTCCTTCGCGCTTTGAGTACGCCACGATTGCATCAGAATCTGTATCGTGAAAAGTTAAATTGCGAAGTCTTTGCAGTGCTGGATGCGCCTTGCGGATCGCGTTGAGCTGGGCAATAAATGGTGCAAGAGTTAAACCTCTCTTGCCTGCTCCTTCCCAATCGCGAACCTTGATTTCATACTTTTCCGAATCCATATACTCTTCACTGCCTTCTTTAAAGGCGCGATGTTCATACAATTCATATCCTGCATACATTCCCCACGATGGAGTCAACGTTGATGCTAGAACTGCACGTAAGGCAAACATTGCGGGGTTTCCACTTTGTAAGTGAAAAGGATTGATATCTGGAGTATTGACCCAAAAATTTGGTCTAAAGAAAGCACTTGTTCCTTGTGCAACTTCGCGGCCGTAATCAACTATTTCGCCCTTACTTGTTCGCCAGGTGAAGTAGGTATATGACTGGTGGAATCCAGCCTTGCCCAGTGCGTGCATCATTGCAGGGCCAGTGAAAGCTTCAGCTAGAAAAACAACTTCTGGGCTTTCTTTATGCACTATTGCAAGTACGTCCTGCCAAAAATGCACTGGCTTTGTGTGGGGATTATCAACGCGGAAGATCTTTACGCCCTTTGAAACCCACAAACGAATGATTCGAAGAACTTCGTTACGGATTCCTTGGTAATCATCATCAAAGTTAATGGGGTATATGTCTTGATACTTCTTGGGAGGATTTTCAGCGTAAGCGATAGTTCCATCTGCGCGCTTGTTAAACCATTCTGGATTGCTTTTGACCCATGGATGATCAGGTGAAGTCTGCAGCGCTAAATCCATGGCGATTTCCAAACCTTGCTTGCCAGCCGCCTTAACGAAATCTTCAAAATCTTTCATGGTTCCAAGTGCAGGATTAATTGCATCATGTCCACCATCTGAATTACCAATTGCCCATGGGACACCGCAATCATCTGGCTGTGCATCAAGGCTGTTGTTTTTACCTTTGCGATGTGCGATTCCGATTGGATGAACTGGTGGCAGATATAAAACATCAAAACCCATGGCTGCAACGCCAGCTAAACGCTTTGCTGCTGTTGCAAATGTTCCGCTGACTACTGTGCCATCAGCATTTTTGATCGCACCTTCACTGCGTGGGAAAAATTCATACCAAGAGCCAACCAAGGCACGATCGCGATCTGCTCGAACTGGATACCTTTCAGATTCACCAGTAACAGTTCGGTACTGCGATGTGCTTGATGCTTTTATAACCAAGTAAAAATCACCTTCAGCCGGAACAGTAAATTGACCTTCATATCGATCGGTTCCTGGCCAACGCTGAATTAATGGCTGGCAATCAACCATCTTTTCTTTTGCGTTGTAAAGACACACTTCGGCGGTAAGAGTTTCGTGGCCTTCAATAATGATTGTTGCAGATACAGAAATAGTTTCTTGTGCGATCGCCTTTACCGCAACAAATTCTCCCCCGAAGAAAACCGCGGGGGAGATATCTGTGATTGGAATTCTAGAGATCAACCCGATCCTTCTGTATTGCCAGCATCTGCAGCTGAGACGTCATGGATACGATACTTATCCATTGCCTGCGTGACAATGCTTTGCTTGATTTCACCTTGGTTACAGAGTTGCTGCAACACGGCCACAGCGATTGATTCGGCATCAACCTTGAAGTGACGACGAAGTGCGCCACGGGTATCTGACAAACCAAAGCCATCTGTTCCTAATGAATAGAAAGGACGATCAACCCACGGTGCAACTTGATCCTGCACAGCGCGCATGAAATCGCTGACCGCAACAACTGGACCCTTTGTATGAGCCAATTTCTTAGTGATGTAAGCACTGCGACGATCTGTTGGATTGAGCAAGTTATGACGATCGGTTTCAAGACCGTCACGTCGTAGTTCGTTCCATGAAGTTACTGACCACACAGAAGCGTTAACGCCCCAATCATCTGCAAGTAGTTGCTGTGCCTTTACCGCCCAGTTAACGCCAACACCTGAAGCCAGGATTTGTGCGTTCTTTTTGCGAGAGGCCTTTGCTGGTGAGAATAAATAAATTCCCTTAAGCAAACCATCAACATCAAGGTTTTCTGGCTCTGCCGGATGTACGTAAGGCTCGTTGTAAACAGTGAGGTAGTAATAAATATTCTCGCTGTTTTCACCATACATACGACGAAGGCCATCTTTAACAATGTGTCCGAGCTCGTAAGCAAATGCTGGATCGTAAGCAACTACTGCAGGGTTGGTTGCAGCAAGAAGAGGCGAATGGCCATCTTCATGTTGCAGACCTTCACCATTGAGTGTTGTGCGTCCGGCAGTTGCACCGACGACGAAACCACGAACTAATTGGTCTGCAGCTGCCCAGAATGCATCTCCGGTGCGTTGGAAACCAAACATTGAATAGAAAATGTAGATCGGAATCATTGGTTCATCATGAGTTGAATACGAAGATCCAACTGCAGTAAAGGAAGCAACAGATCCCGCTTCGTTGATACCTTCATGCAGAATCACACCAGATGTTGATTCCTTGTATGACAACATTAATTCACGGTCTACCGCGGTGTACTGCTGACCGTGGGGAGAATAGATCTTCATCGTTGGGAATAATGAATCCATACCAAAGGTGCGAGCTTCATCAGGAATGATCGGAACAATGCGATTGCCCAAACCTGGATCCTTCACAAGATCCTTCAACATGCGAACGAAGGCCATGGTTGTTGCGATCTCTTGATGACCTGAACCACGCTTTACTGATTCGTAAACAGAATCATCGGGCATTGTTAATGGGCGAGAAATTGAACGACGTCGTGGAATTGATCCACCAAGTGCTGCGCGACGTTCTGCCAGATACTTAGCTTCTGGCGAATCACCTGCAGGCTTGTAATAAGGAGGTAAATACTTATCCAACTTCTCGTCTGGAATGTCCAAATGCAATGTATCTCGGAACTTTTGAATATCTTCCAGCGTCATCTTCTTCATCTGGTGCGTTGAGTTACGACCTTCGAAGTGAGAACCAAGGGTCCAACCCTTAACAGTCTTAGCCAAAATAACTGTTGGGCGGCCATTCTTTTGTGTTGCCGCTGTGTATGCCGCAAAGAGCTTCTGGTAATCATGTCCACCACGCTTAAGGTTCCAAATTTGATCATCAGACCAGTTAGCAACCATGGCAGCAGCACGGGGATCGCGACCAAAGAAGTTATCGCGAACATACTTTCCAGATTCAGCCTTAAATGTTTGATAATCACCATCAAGGGTTTCATTCATGATCTTTACGAGTGCGCCTTCACGATCCTGGGCCAGAAGTGGATCCCAACCACGACCCCATACGACCTTAATAACATTCCAGCCAGCACCACCGAAGATTGATTCAAGCTCTTGGATAATTTTTCCATTTCCGCGAACCGGTCCATCAAGGCGTTGCAAGTTACAGTTAATAACAAAAGTTAAGTTGTCTAACTTTTCGCGGGTAGCAAGACCGATGGCACCCAAAGTATCTACTTCATCAACTTCACCATCACCAAGGAATGCCCAAACATTCTGATCACTAGTGTCTTTGATTCCACGGTTGTGTAAGTAACGGTTATAACGCGCTTGATAAATTGCATTCAGCGGTCCGATACCCATTGACACAGTTGGGAATTGCCAGAAGTCCGGCATCAAACGTGGGTGAGGGTAAGAAGAAAGTCCGCCACCTTCATGTGAAAGTTCTTGACGGAAACCATCTAGTTGGTTTTCGCTTAAGCGACCTTCAAGATAAGCGCGCGCGTACATTCCAGGACTTGCATGTCCCTGGAAGAAAATTTGGTCTCCGCCACCTGGGTGATCCTGTCCGCGGAAGAAGTGGTTGAAACCGACTTCATACAACGCTGCAGATGAAGCGTAGGTAGAAATATGCCCACCAACTCCAACACCTGGGCGTTGTGCGCGGTGAACCATCATCGCTGCATTCCAACGATTGATTCGGCGAATCTTTCGTTCTAAATCTTCATCACCAGGAAACTTTGCTTCATGCTCTGGCGGAATTGTGTTGATGTAATCGGTTGCACGAAGAGCTGAAATTCCAATATTCCGTTCTTGGGCATGATTTAAGAGATTAAGCATTAAGTAGCGAGCGCGAACTGGACCAGCAGCCTTGAGGGCGGCATCAAAGGAGGCACGCCATTCAGCGGACTCGGTAGGGTCGGTATCTACTAGTTGCTCAATATTGAGATCGGGCGCCTCGAAGTTTTCGCTCATGTGCCTATTCTTGTCGGTAGGACCCCGTAAGTCGAAATTCAAAAGGTGTGAAATTGAGCCCGTCTTCCCCTTGCGCTCAGGCTCGGCAAAGTGTGGACTTAGCCCGTGCCTACACGGATGGGATTGGCCAAGGATGACCTCGTTTTGGAGGTTGGCCACGATAGTGACTGCGATTCCACACTTCGAGATGAACTCATGTCAATTACTGGGACCGCATTCCTGCAGGGATCAACAAGTGAAGTTGTCGATGCGGTCATCATCTGGTGGCGAGATGGCGATGGAGATTTAGTTGATGAATTAATGGATGCGCTTACATACTTACTTGAAAATGGTGCTATCTGGGTGATGACTCCGAAGGCTGGACGAGATGGTCATGTTGAACCAAGTGATATTCAAGATGCCGCACCTATTGCAGGACTCAGTGTGACCTCCACAATCGCGCTCGCCAAGGATTGGACCGCAACCCGATTAGTGGCACGTAAAGCGGGCAAGAGGTAAGTTTGCCGCATGACTTTAACTATCGGACAAGCCGCACCAGATTTTGAAATTGCAAATCAACATGGAGAAAAAGTTTCACTCTCTTCATTTAAAGGCCAGAAGAATGTCTTGTTGATGTTCTATCCCTTTTCATTTACTGGAACGTGCACCGGCGAATTATGTGCGCTACGCGATGATCTCTCATCTTTCCAAAATGATGATCTGCAACTTCTTGCAATCTCATGTGATTCACCATTTACACAACGTGTATTTGCCGAGCAAGAGAATTATCAATTCCCAGTTCTTTCAGATTTCTGGCCACATGGCGCGGTTGCAAAAACATATGGAGTGTTTGAAGAATCAAAGGGTTGTGCACTTCGCGGAAGCTTCTTGATCGATAAAGAAGGAATCCTTCGTTGGGAAGTTAAGAATGGCTGGGCAGCGCGTGAAAACGCTGATTACAAGGCGGCTATTGCAGCGCTATAAGCGTGATTTAGGAAATTGTGGGCTCGTAAGTTAAGATTTGGGTCTGCAATATCGGGTGGTTAGCTCAGTGGTAGAGCGTCTCGTTTACACCGAGAATGTCGGGGGTTCGAAACCCTCACCGCCCACAGGTTTGAATCTTTCTTAAGGCAGTTATATGACCCTCCAAATCGAGCAAGTTGATTTCGATATTGTTCTTGAAAATCCCATGCTCATAAAGAATCTTTTGAATGATGCGTACGAAGGTGATTTTTCGGAGCAAGATTGGCAACACACTTTTGGTGGAGCTAGGTTTATAGGAACATTAGATGAACAAATTGTCGCTCACGCCGCCGTTGTGCCAAGAGCGGTTTTAATTAACGACTTGCCCATGACCATTGGGTACCTTGAAGGCGTTGCAGTTTCATCGAAGTTCCAAGGTCAACGCTTAGGTAGCCAATTAATTCAACATGTAAGTGATTTTTGTAGATCAAATTACGAGATCTCGATGCTTTCAACCGATGAATTTGATTTCTACGGCAAATTTGGCTGGCAAAGATTCAAAGGCACAAGTGGCGTCATGAAGGATTCGGTGAAGACTCTGACTCCAGAAGAAGATGATGGGCTTATGTACCTTGCTGGAAGATTAACGAAGTCGAATGAAATTTCAACTGTCTACTGCGATTGGCGTGAAGGAGATTGCTGGTAGTACCTGCGGGGTAACCGTTAGATTTTCTTAACCTTTTCAAGTTCCATTTCCTGAAAACGAATCAAAGTGAATTCAGCCTGTGTTCGAACTGTTTCATCTGCTGATTGTGCAGCTTGCATGAGCGGTGCAACTATCGGTTGACCGATTGCACACAGAAATCTAGTTAGGCCAAACTGCGTATCCGAATCGCCTCGACCTAGTTGAGAAATCAAAACTTCAACTAAAGCTGGCTTATCTGCATCGGGCACCAGTACCGAAGCTGACCGCCAGGCGGTTGATGCAACAAAATCATCTGCATCTAGCAGCAGTTCAGTCGTAATAAGTGAATAGTTATTTTTATCGCCAATCTTTGACAGCGTATGAAGTGCTTGACTTCGTGACTGCGGGTTTGCCGATTTCAATTCAGGAATAAGGCGTTGCACAACCGTTGGGCGGTCTTGTCTCATGAGTGCCCATGACAGGGTGTCTCTTACGAAAAAATCAGATTCGTTTGCGCATTGCCTAATGAGAACGTCAATGTGATCTAGATTTGGATAAGTTCCAGCGGCAAGTGCGGCTTTTAGTCGAACAGATTGATCCGGCGACTTCAAAAGTGCTTCTAGGGTCGCCATGTAAAAACTTTACCAGCCCTTAAGTCTAAGATTGATTCCATGAGCCAAAAGCATCATCCACTGCAAACCCTTATGTCCTCTCCGGCAGGAATGCGGCGGATGCTCAACATATGGCCACCATTTTTATTTTCTGGAATTACTGTCCTGGAAATTTCGAAGGACTTTCGCCACGCAAAGGTTCGACTCAAGAAGAAATCGATTACCTCTAATTATGTGGGCACACTTTTTGGGGGATCGCTATTTTCCATGACTGATCCATTCTTCATGATTATGATCATGAAGAATCTGGGCAAGGGATACATCGTTTGGGATAAGCGCGGGGAAATTGAATTTGTATCTCCAGGACGTGAAACTGTTTATGGGAGTTTTGACATAACAGATGAGGACCTTGCCGACATCAAGGTCGAGGTAGAAAAAAGTGGGAAATATCTGAAATGGTTTGAAGTTGAACTAAAGACCGCCGATGGAACAGTAGTAGCCCGCGTGAAGAAGCAGATTTACTTCAGAGACACCAGCAATCCAGAAAGAAGGTAAACTCTGAACATGTCTGAGACCGGAACAATCGAGCGTTTGCGGGCTTATCGCAAGACCTATATTGCGATGTTGGTCTCTTCAGCTCTTAGTCTCTTCGCATCACTTGTTCTATCAATCGATGCAATCAAGCTGGCCGCTGAACCATCTGGTCCACTCTCTTGCAATATCAACTCGGTATTGTCGTGCGGCACTGTGGCTAAATCATGGCAATCACAACTACTGGGTTTTCCCAATGCATTTCTTGGGTTAATGACTGAACCAGTTGTAATCACAATAGCAATCGCAGGCTTGGGACTTGTCGCATTTCCTCGATGGTTCATGCGCGTGGCACATGTTGTCTATGGACTTGGTTTGGTTTTCGCTCTTTGGTTACTGTCTCAATCATTCTTTGTTATCAACGCGCTTTGCCCATGGTGCTTGTTAGTTACGGCATCTACCATCACGGTCTTTTCAACCATGTCTCGCGTGGTCTTACTAGAAAATTCGTGGAATTTTTCCCCAGAACGCCAAGAGAAAATTGTTGCGTTTCTAGATAAAGGTTGGGGTCGTGTCATCTATACCGGGGCTTACGCAACTATCATGATTGCAATCATCGTAAAATATGGAAATAAGTTGTTCTCATGAAAGCATCTCCAAGCGACCAGCGTTCAATTGTAGATATTGCACGATTTGATCAGCAGGCCAACTCTTTGCGCCACAAAGCGGCAAATCTTCCTGAACTTGCTGAATTAGCAAGCACTATTGTCAAATCAAATAATGCTCGTGATTTACGCATCGCTGCCGAAACCGAATTAAGTGATGTCAAGCGCGAACTACTGCGTGCCGAAGGTGATGTGGAACAGATTGTTTCTCGCATTACTCGTGATGAAGCTCGGCTCAATGGTGGATCTGCTACGCCTAAAGAATTAGAGCAACTACAGCACGAAGTTGGAACCCTAGGTGCTCGCCGAGCTGAACTTGAAGAAGTCGAACTAGAAATCATGATGCGCGTAGATGCAATCAATGAACGCATCACAGCGCTTAAGGCCGAGGAAGCAGAACACGCTGTTGTCATCGCCGATCTTGAAATTCGCAAAGAAAATGCGCTGACAATCATTCATAATGATTTGGATGCGATTGCAAAGGATCGTGCCGAAACTGTTCAAGGAATTGAAAAAGCTTTGGTTGATCTTTACGAAAAAATTAGAGAAACAACTGGTGGCGCAGGAGCTGCGGCGCTTTCTGCTGGTTCATGCATGGGCTGCAACCTTTCAGTCAACGCCGTCGAATTAAAGCGAATGTCAGAATTAGCCGACGATGAAGTTGTTCGCTGCGAAGAGTGCCGTTGCATTTTGGTTCGTGGAGTTTAAGTGGCACGGCATTTTCTGTTAACTGCCGATGGTGGATCTAGAGGTAACCCTGGTCCAGCCGGATATGGCTCAGTTATTACAGAAAATGGAAAGATTATCGCCGAGCTGTATGACTTTATTGGCGTAGCAACAAATAATGTTGCTGAATACAGTGGATTGATCGCTGGTTTAACCGCCATTAATCAGATTGATTCAACAGCAACTGTTGAAGTGAAAATGGATAGCAAGCTTGTTGTCGAGCAAATGTCCGGGCGTTGGCAGATTAAGCATGCAGACATGCGAGTTCTTGCCCAATCTGCTCGTTCGGCACACAACCCATCGTTGGTTACCTATTCATGGATTCCACGCGATGAAAATTCCCATGCTGATCGCCTTGCAAATAAAGCCCTTGATCAACAGGCAGGTGGCGGAGAGGTTGTGCAGGTTCAGCAGAATTACCTTACTGAGCGCTTATTGTCAGATGAAAAAGCCACAACTGTTTTTCTGATTCGCCACGGTGAAACAATTTTGACCCCGTTTAAGAAGTTTTCAGGTGATGGTCCATTAAATCCAGAGTTAACAAAAATAGGTCTAGAGCAGGCTGAAAAAGTTGCTGAAGCCGTTGCATATTTAAAACCTGAAGTAATCATTGCGTCACCGCTAAAGCGCACGACTCAGACCGCAGAAGCACTTTCAAGAAAAACTGGATTACCAATTGTTTTTGAAGAAGCGTGGATCGAATGTTCATTTGGAATCTGGGATGGACTTTCAATTGATGAAGTAAAAGAAAAGTATCCGGCCGATTACCAAGCCTGGATTTCATCAACCGGCTTTGCACCTCCGCAAGGAGAGTCATATGACAACGTTGCTTTGCGCATTGATGCAGCCCTGAATCAGATTGCTGCTGAATATCCAGGGCAGCGGGTCGCAGTTGTTACCCATAACGGCACCATCAAGTCGGCAGCTAAAGTCGTTGTTGGTGCACCAGCGGACAGTATTTTCCATATTGATGTTTCGCCATGCTCAATCACTACGGTGAGTATCTGGCCAAGTGATGGATTAAGGGCGCTAAGGACCCTTAATGAGCAGGGCCACCTTCACTGAATCTGAGCGATGTGGAGCCAGAGCTGCACGCGTAAACCTTAAGAAAACCTTAAAAAAACTTTGGGAAATCCTTAAAATAAGCCTAGAATGCCATAACACTCGAGGAGCACATCGCCCCTCAACCCATGCAATGACCCTCGTCGGCGCAGATTATTTTAAGGATGGTTTACATGAAGGTACAGACACTAGGAAAGCGCAGCACTGCAGTTCTTGCTGCCCTTGCCCTTGCAGTCGGTGGCAATGTTGTTGCAGCTCATGCAGCAGCACCTACATACATTGATTGCCAGCTTTTTGCTGCTGGCGAGCCTGATCACATCGATCCAGCTCTAACATCAACATTAGTCGGCGCCAACGTAGCAACAATGTTATTTGATGGTCTTACAGATACAGATGCAAACGGAAACCTTTACGGTGAAGTTGCATCAAAGTGGTCAACCAAAGATGGTGCGAAGACTTGGACATTTACACTGAAGAAGGGTCTGAAATTCTCTAATGGAGAAGCAGTTCTACCTTCATCATTTGTTAACGGCTGGAAGCGTTCAATGGATTCCAAGCTAGCCTCTGAAGTTGCATACCACGGTGACTTTATTCTGGGTATGAATGCATACTCAACAGGTAAGGGTGCATGGCCTGCTTCATCTGTAGTTGCAGATGACAAGGCACTAACACTTACTATAAAGATGGAAAACCCAACTGCAGACTGGCCTTCAATTGTTGGTCACTCAGTGTTCTCACCAATTCCAACAACCATGGTTGGCGCAACTGACAAGGTTGAAGAAGACGGAACCAAGCTTGTTGGTAACGGTCCATTCATGTTGGATAAGGCGATTTCAAAGCGCGCAGGTGGCGAAGTTGTAATCGTGCCAAACCCAAACTACGGTGGAAAAGCATCTTTGCTTTCAAAGGTTACTTTCAAGATTTCATCTGATGTAAACGCTGCATACAACGCATTTGCATCAGGTCAGTGCGATAACGGCCCAATTCCAGCTGGTCGTTACACAGAGCTTCTCAGCAAGTGGGGAACTAAGGGCGTTAAGACAACTCTTGGAACTGACTACTGGGGCTTTAATTGGGAAGATCCAACAGTTGGCGGAACAAAGAACAAGTATCTTCGTTCAGCAATTGCAAAGGCGATTGATCGCGATCAGATCTCATCAATTATCTACCAGGGCGTACGTAAGCCTGCATCAGGTCTACTTCCACCAGGGCTTCCTGGTTACAAGTCAGGACAAGGCCTAACCTCTTCACGTGATCTAGATGGCGCAAAGGCTGATTACACGAAGTGGTTAGCACTTGGAAACAAGACTCCTGCTCCAATCCGCCTGTCATACAACGACGGTGCTGGCTGGGACAAGGTTGCTTCAATCATTATTGCAAACCTTAAGGATGTAGGAATTCCTGCAAAGCTAGATCCATACCCAGCTGATGGAACTTACTTCTCAAAGATGCGTAAGGGTCAAGGTCAGATGATTCGTGCAGGTTGGTTCGCTGACTACGCGATCGCTGATAACTTCTTGTACCCACTTCTTCACTCAAACTCAATTGGTGGAGATAACCTCGAGCGTTACAACAGCAAGTCATTTGATGCGCTAATTAACTCAGCGCGTTCATCGACTAATAAGTCATTTGCCGAAAGCCAGTACCGTCGTGCCGAGGTACAAGCTCTACGTAATGACGTTGTAATCACTCAGACCGTAAACCGCGGAATTGCGGCAGTACTTGCTTCAAGTACTTCTACATTCCCAATCACTCCACTCGGAATGATTGTTTTCGATCAAATCGTAAAGAACTAATTATCTAGTTCGCTAAGTGAGGGGTTCTCGAAAGAGAGCCCCTCACTTCGATTTACTACCCATTCTTGATTTTATTTTCAAAAGGGTTCACCACTAGGATTGAGAGAGATGTTTACTTACACGATTAAACGATTGCTTCAGAGCCTTATAGTTGTCTGGGCAGCGGTTACTTTGATGTTTGCACTTTTCTTCATTATCCCTGGAGATCCAATCTCACTAAAGAGTGGCGAGAAAGCTTTGCCCCAAGAGATCTTGGATAATATTGAAAGAAAATATGGTTTGGATAAGCCAACGTACATTCAGTATTTCCGCTTTTGGGGTAACTTATTTCGCGGCGATCTTGGCTATTCATACAAAAATGACAAATCCGTCAACACAATTTTGCAGGATGGACTTTCAACAAGTGCCAGACTTTTATTTTGGGGAGCTCTCTTCCAATTAATCATCGCCTTGGCTGTTGGTCTAACCAGTGCTATTAAGCGTGGCTCACTTGGTGATCGCTTAGGAACAGTGTTTTCTGTTGGTATTCAGGGCATCCCAGTCTTCGTTTCAGGTCTTTTAGCTCAGTATTTGTTTGGAGTTCTGCCATTCCAGTTGGGATGGGATTGGCTCAACTTCTTTAAACCGTGGCCGCAGACATGGACGCTTGGTGTAATTCCCACAGATAGTTGGAAGGGCATGATCTTGCCTGCCCTGGTGGTTGCGGTGGTTGATGCTGCCTTTATTGCTCGCATGCTTCGATCATCTTTGCTGGAAGTCTTGCGGGCCGATTACATCCGTACCGCTTTTGCTAAAGGTTTGTCACCACGTCGCGTGTGGCTTCACCACGCACTACGCAATGCCATGATCCCCGTTGTTACCGTTTATGGAACTTCATTAATCGCAATATTTGGTGTGGCGGTTCAGACGGAAAAGGTCTTCTCATTGCCAGGAATGGGTTCAACCATTGCAGATTCGGCGCTTTCTCAAGACGCACCAGTTGTACTTGGTTTAGCAATTGTTGTTATCGCCTTTGGAGCTTTCGTTAACTTGGTTGTCGACTTGAGTTACGCCTTGATTGATCCACGCATCAAAATCGATTCTAAGGCGGTGCACTAATGTCTATGGACGAGCAGATTCCAGTTTCTCTGTCGTATTGGCAGGATGTTCGCAAACGTTTCTTCGGCAATAAAATTTCGATTCTTGGACTCGTAATTCTGGTTGCATTAGTACTTGCCGGAATAATTGGGCCATTTATTAGTGGTTGGAAATACGATGATCTAGGTCCAGATATCTTGGTTGGTCCAGGAACAAATGGACACTGGTTAGGTACCGATGACTTAGGCCGCGACATCTTTACTCGCGTTACCTTTGGTATTCGCTTGTCATTAACGGTAGCTATCGTTGTAACAACAATTTCGGTTTTGGTTGGAGTAACTCTGGGCGGAATCGCTGGTTACTTCGGTGGCTGGGTAGATACTTTGATCAGCCGCTTCATCGATACCTGGCAGGTAATCCCATTTGTTTTGATCGGCTTTGCAATTATCACTGTATTTGGCTCCTCTTTCTGGGTTATCGTCGCAGCCCTTGTCTTCACTGGTTGGTACTCAACAACTCGTTTATTCCGCGCCTCTGTCATGCAGGTTAAGTCGCTGGAATACATTGAAGCTGCTCGAGCAACGGGTGCAACAACAAAGCGCATCATTCTTCGCCACATCGGACCAAATGCAATTCCACCAATCATTGTTGTTTTGGCTTTTTCTGTGGCTGGTGCAATCTTGAGCGAATCTGTATATGCATTCCTTGGTGTGGGCTTCCGTGAACCAACTCCATCACTTGGTGTGATGATTTCTAGCTCACGAAACTACTTAACTGATAAGCCGTTCGTATTCTTTATTCCAGGTTCTGTTCTAGTTCTTTTGACCCTTTCTATTGTTTTGATCGGCGATGGCTTACGTGATGCACTTGATCCTAAGTTGCGAGGTGTTAAGTGAGCAACCAACCGCTTCTTCATATTGATGACCTACACGTGCACTTCAACACCAGTGATGGTGTTGTACAAGCGATCAATGGTGCATCTTTAACTCTTAATCCGGGCGAGATCGTAGGCCTGGTTGGTGAATCTGGTTCTGGAAAATCTGTCACCGCCATGAGTATTTTAGGTTTAGTCCCTAAACCACCGGCTATATATCCAAAGGGAAGAATCCTTTGGAAGGGTGTTGATTTATTGACAACGCCAGATCGTGAACTTCGAGAAATCCGTGGCGGCGAAATTTCAATGATCTTCCAAGATCCAATGACTTCGCTCAATCCGGTTTACACAATCGGCCATCAGATCTCTGAAATGATCCGTGTGCACGAGAGAATTTCAGCCAAGGCTGCCAAGGTTCGCTCGATTGAAATGCTTGATCTTGTGGGCGTTCCTAACCCCAAGCAACGTGTTGATGATTACCCACACCAGTTTTCAGGTGGAATGCGCCAAAGAGCAATGATTGCAATGGCTTTGTCATGTAATCCTGAACTACTAATTGCCGATGAACCAACAACTGCGCTGGACGTAACTATTCAGGCCCAGATCCTAGAAATTCTTGAAAAATCAGCACGCGAACTAAATGTTGCGGTCCTGCTCATCACTCACGACCTTGGTGTTGTGGCTGGAATCTGTGATCGCGTAGCGGTTATGTATGGCGGACGCATTGTTGAAGAAGCACCGGTGGATGATCTCTTTGAACGCCCGCTGATGCCTTACACATGGGGATTGATGAAATCGATTCCTCAGATGGATAAGTCAACGTCAAAGCGTTTGTACACAATTCCAGGTTCACCACCGGTGATGTCACGCCCACCTAAAGGTTGTGCCTTTGCTGCCCGTTGCGAGTTTGCAATTGATAAGTGCCAAACAGAAGTACCAGAGCTAGAAACATATGCTGCTGGCCGATTGGTTCGATGCCACCGTGTGAACGAACCTGAGTTCGTGAAGGTACTTAAATGACCGAGCCATTGCTAAGAGTTTCTAATCTTGAAAAGAAGTTCCCAATTCAACGCGGAATGTTCAAGCGAACTGTTGGACAGATTCACGCGGTTGATGGCATTTCATTTGAAATCGCACCTGGTGAGACTTTAGGCCTAGTTGGCGAATCAGGATGCGGTAAATCAACAACTGCTCGCTTGATCTTACGTTTACTAGATCCAACATCAGGTGAGATTTTCTTTGATGGTAAAAAGATTCATGCCATGTCACGCGAAGAAATTCGCGCAGTCCGTAAAGACATGCAGATTGTTTTCCAGGATCCATACGCATCGTTAAATCCACGTATGACTGTTCGCCAAATTGTTGCTGAACCGCTGATCGTTCATGGAATGGCAACAGATGATTCAGATCCACGAGTGGATGAAATGATCGAGCTGTGTGGGCTCTCACGCGAGTTCGGAAATCGCTACCCGCATGAGTTTTCAGGTGGTCAGCGCCAGCGTGTAGGTATCGCTCGAGCACTCGTTACTCGCCCAAAGCTTGTGGTTCTTGATGAGCCCGTATCTGCACTAGATGTATCAGTTCAGGCGCAGATTCTTAACTTGCTTGATGACCTTCGTGAAAAGTTTGGCTTTAGTTACTTATTCGTAGCTCACGACCTTTCTGTTGTTTCACATATTTCAGCACGCGTTGCCGTTATGTACCTAGGAAAGATTGTAGAAATCGGAACTCGCGAAGAGATCTTTAGCAATCCAAAGCACCCATATACAAAGGCGCTTATTTCTGCGGTTCCGCTTGCAAATCCAAAGCAAGAACGTATTCGCAAAACTTCAAGAATTGTCCTAACTGGTGATGTTCCAAGTCCTGCTAATCCGCCATCGGGTTGTCGTTTCCGCACCCGCTGTTGGAAAGCGCAAGAGGCGTGTACTACAACTGAGCCTGTACTAATCTCTACGGGCAAGCATGAAGTCGCTTGCCACTTTCCAGAGTAGCTACTTAATTACCCGATAAGTCGCAAGGGTCGCATCGCTGGCATAAGCAATTCGCACTCCAGCTTTTTGAGTTGCAGCTAATCCAGAGACAATAGCTTCAGTAAGAACTTCACCTGGCGCAACAACTGCAACACCTGGGGGATAAGGCGCAATCAAGTCAGCGCTGATTCGCCCGATAGCTTGGCTGGCAGAAACAAATTCAGTATCGGCAAAGTAAGCGTCTCGCATAGATACTGCAACTGTTGGAACAATCGACCAGCTGAGGGATGTTTGAGTAGCCCGAGGTGATCCTTTCAAAGACTTTAGAATTGGCACCAAAGCATTTGCCAAAACTGAGAAATCATCAGCATTATCGGCAAGAGTTGCAAGGAAAACTATTGTGTCTCTATCAGCCATTTCAACACGAATATTGACTTTCTGTAGCTCTTTTTCTACATCAACACCTGACAGACCCAGCACATTTGCCCGTAAAACAATTTTGACGGGATCGAAACGGCCTGCGGTAAATTGTTCAGGATTTAGGAAAATTTCCGGTTCAAAGTGAGATTGAAGATTGCGCTTAAAATCATTTACATACTTTAAAAGGTCTCCAGTTAATTGATTCCCACGAGTTTGTAGCAATGCACGACAGCCATCGATAGATGCAAGTGGGGCCCCAGCAGGAGACGTAGTGTGTGTGGTCTCAAAACTTTGTTCAATTCGCTCAAGATTTAAGAACTTCCCTTGGGCCAAAAGCAATGCTGATGCGCTATAACCAGGAAGCGCTTTGTGAACACTTGTGATCAGAGCATCTGCTCCAAGCTGTAACACGTGGCGTGGAATCTCTGAATTAAATCCAAAGTGCCCACCCCAAGCGGCATCAATGATTACGGGAATCGAATTCTCGTGTGCTTTTGAAATCAACGCTGGTAGTTCTGAAATTGTTCCAAGATAACCTGGCTCTGTTAGCAACAGCGCGATTGGTTTTTGATCTAAAACTCTTTCAAGTTCTGAAACCGGGATACCTGTTGGAAAACCCGTTGCTTCATCTATGTCAGGAGTTAACCAAATTGGTTCTAATCCTGTTAAAACTAAAGCACTGAGCACTGAACGGTGGGCAGTACGGGTGATCGCAACTTTGTCACCTGGTTTACCCAACGCCAAAATAATCGCTTGGTTTGCATGCGTTGATCCACCAGTTGAAAAACGCGCATACTCTGCGCCCCACAGTGATGCGGCTAACTCTTCTACTTTCTTAAGGGTTCCCTCAGTAAGTTTTATCTCATCGAGCCCCCCATACAGTGGAGTATCTGAATCAACGACAGCTCCCAAGCCCTCATCTAAGCGATGTGCTTTCTGTTTGTGGCCTGGAATTGTGAAAGCTGTGCGCTGGGTTTCGAAATATGTCAGATACGCATCAAGCAATGGCGCACTATCTCTTAACCGTGAATTCACCTTCTAAGCCTAACCATTGGACTCGCGAGTAGGAAATGATGGCTTAGACTTTCCCCATGACAACACTTACCGCATTGACTCAAGAGCGTCGGTTGGTAACCGCTATTCCGGGACCAAAATCTCTCGAGGCGCTACAGCGCCGCAGTGAGGCGACATCTGGGGGACTAGGCCTGGCCTTTCCTGCGGTAATTGAACGCGCAAGTGATGCAATTCTTTTGGACATCGATGGCAATCAGATCATTGATCTTGGTTCAGGTATCGGTGTTACTGGTGTTGGTAATTCAGCACAACGTGTCGTTGATCGTGTGATTGATCAAGTACAGGCGTTTACACATACTTGCTTCACCGTTGCTCCTTACTTGGGTTATATCGAAGTGTGCGAAAAGTTAAACGCAATGACTCCTGGAACATTTAAGAAGAAGTCATTACTTGTTAACTCGGGTGCCGAAGCGGTTGAAAACGCAATCAAGATTGCGCGTCACTACACAAAGCGCCAAGCAGTTGTTGTTTTTGAGCATAGCTATCACGGACGTACCAATCTAACTATGGCTATGACTGCAAAAAATATGCCATACAAAGAAGGCTTTGGTCCCTTTGCTCCTGAAATTTATCGCGTACCAATGCCATATGCATTCCACTGGGTAGGCAATCAAGCAACCATTACGCACGATGCAATCGAAATGATTACCCACAAGATTGATAAGGAAATCGGTGCGCACAACGTTGCGGCAATTATTATCGAACCTATTCAGGGCGAAGGTGGATTTATCGTTCCACCAAAGGGTTTCTTGCCTGCGCTTTCAAAGTATTCCACCGACAATGGAATCATCTTCATTGCAGATGAAGTACAAACAGGCTTTGCTCGCACTGGCAACATGTTTGCCGTCGAACACGAAGGCGTTGTGCCAGATATGATCGTTACAGCTAAGGGAATTGCAGGCGGATTGCCTCTTGCTGGCGTAACGGGACGCGCAGAGATCATGGATTCAGTTCATGTTTCTGGTCTGGGCGGAACTTATGGTGGAAATCCAGTGGCTTGTGCTGCTGCCCTTGGTGCAATGGAAACTATGCATGAAGAAAACCTTGTTGCACGAGCAAACCACATTGGTCAGATTCTTACCGATTCACTTCTTGCATTGCAGGCTAAATATCCTGTGATTGGTGAAGTTCGCGGTCGCGGTGCAATGCAAGCAATTGAACTTGTAGAGCCAGGCACAAAGACACCTAATACAGCAGCGATGAACGCAGTTGTTAAGTTCTGTCAGAGCAAGGGTGTTCTAATTTTGACGGCTGGAACGTATTCAAATGTCATTCGCTTCTTGCCACCAATTGTTATCACTGATGATCTTCTCAAGGATGCGTTAAGCGTTCTTGATGAAGCGCTAGCTTCTCTTTAAAAACTTGCCTTCACTCTAAATTCCTGAAGCGTGACCTTCGCAACGAGGGTCTGATCCAAATGCAAAGGTTCCATTAGCTAGAACCTCCATCATTTGAACTGAAGATCCATGTCCCCAGGCAGGTAGCGCTTTAACTTCATGCCCCCTTGCCCGCAATTGTTCAAAGACTTCATCGGAAACTCGGTTTTCAATTTCAAGAATACCAAGCCCTTTTTCTTCTTCCGAACTTTGCCCAGAAGCGTTTAGATGTTGCCAGCGGGGTGCTTCAGTTGCTTCTTGCACATTCATCTTGAGATCAACCATGTTTGTAATCAACTGCAGATTTGATTGAACTTGGATGTTTGCACCTGGTGTTCCACCTACAAGATACAAAGTGCCATCTGGGTGGACGGCGGTAAATGCATTCAAAGTATGCGCAGGGCGCTTTCCTGGTGCAATTACGTTAGGTGACTGTGGGTCTAGCAAAAATCCCGTTAATCGATTGTTCAGAATAATTCCCGTTTCTGGGATTACCCAAGAACTTCCAAAGCCATGAAATACCGATTGAATCCAGGAAACCGCGTTGCCTTCAGAATCTGCCACTAAAAAGTAGGTGGTATCACTACCTTCGCTGACAGGTGCAACATCTTTTCCAGCAGTATCCATTGATATCTGGCTTGCGCGTTGATCAATGTGGGACTTAGAGAGAATCTTTTCGGTATTAATTGCGATGAATTCAGGGTCACCCAGAATTGCGTTTCGATCAGCAAAACCAATCTTTTTAGACTCAACTCCAACATGGATTCGATCTGCCTCTGATAGTGACGCAACATCAAAGCGCTCATTGAGCAAGAGCTCCTCCATCAAGATCATGCCTTGGGTTGGGGGAGGCTGTCCATAAACAGTGATGTCGCGGTATTTAACAGCAAGTGGATCAAGTACACGTGTTGTATGAGCCTTTAAATCTTCTTCGTTAAACCAACCGTCTGAGCCCTTAATCAGTTGCTGGGCAATTCGACCTTCGTAAAAAGCTGCCCGTCCACCTTGTGCAATTTCTCGAAGTGATCGTGCTAAATCTTTTTGAACAACTAGGTCGCCAACTTTCACGTTTACATCGACACCCATGTGCTTGAAGAGTTCAGTATCAGGTGTAGTTACCAGATGACCTGCGATGCGGCGAACAAATCCAGTATTTGCTGGGAAACCATTTTCAGCATAATCAATGGCTTGTTCTAACAATGTTGTTATCGGCAATTTTCCATAGCGCTCATGAGCTTCAAACCAGGTTGAGACCAAACCAGGAACTGTTCCTGATTTGTATCCGTGCATCGGAATTCCAACTTTGTAGTTTTCTGGTGTTGCGGCGTGCGAACCTTCACCGCTGCCGTTAAATGCCAGATTGGTTTTACTTGATGCATGGTGAGTGACTAGGAAAGCATCTCCACCTAAATGAGAAGCGCCAGGTTCGACGACACATAAAACTGAACTTAGGGCGATCGCAGCATCAATAAATGAGCCACCTTGGTTGAGGATGGAAATTGCCGCACTAACCGCCAAAGGCTGACTTGCAGCCGCCCCACCATTTCGCGCATAAACAACGCTTCTACCTGTTTGCATTCGCCGAACTCTGTCCTATTCGCACGCTTATTACAAGATAAAATCCAACATTTGTTCGTTTCAATTTGCCCTCAGATTTTTATCAACCTACTATTCACCTACGTTAAGGGGAGTACCTCGTTCGGCATCTTCGTCAATACGGATAGAAATATCCCGGAGCTGCGACCGTCTAGTGAGCTAGCGGTTGAGGGAGACCTTGGCACCAGGCCCCCTTATACGAAATTAGGTGTATTCATGGATGTAACCCTTTTAACTTGGGCACTCGTAGTTGGCGCAATCATTGCTCTGATTGTTGTTGATTTACTTACTGTCAGCCGTAAGCCTCACGATGTTATGTTCAAAGAGGCAGCCATTTGGTCCATTTTTTACATCAGCGTTGCTATCGCCTTCGGTGTGTGGGTCTGGCAAACCGCTGGTTCACAATTTGGAACCGAATACTTTGCAGCCTATCTGGTTGAGAAATCTCTATCTGTAGATAATCTCTTCGTCTTTATCATTATTCTGGCGCAGTTTAAAGTGCCATCCATTTACCACCAACGCGTATTGATGTTCGGTGTAATTCTCGCTCTAGTCTTGCGTGCAATCTTTATTGCAGTTGGTGCAGCGGCACTTGCCGCATTTAGCTTTACCTTCGTAATCTTTGGCGCAATCTTGATCTGGACCGGTGTGGGTCTGTTCAAGCATTGGGATGAAGATCCTTCACCTGAAGACAACAAGCTTGTAAAGCTGATCAGAAAGCGCATTGCGATGACTGATGAATACGATGGATCAAAGATCTTTACTCGTGTAAATGGAAAGCGAATTGCAACACCAATGTTCTTGGTAATGATTGCAATTGCATCTACAGACTTGTTGTTCGCGCTGGATTCGATTCCGGCAACATTTGGAGTGACTCAAGAGCCCTTCTTAGTTTTTGCAGCTAACGCATTTGCTTTGCTGGGACTTCGCGCGTTGTACTTCTTGCTCAAGGGTCTGCTAGACAAGCTGATTTACCTATCACTGGGACTTTCAATTATCTTGATGTTTATCGGTGTTAAGTTGATCATGACTTATGTACACGAGATTTGGTATGAAGTACCAAAGATCCCGACAGTAGTTAGCTTGATGGTTATTGGCCTGATTTTGATTGTGTCCACGGTGGCAAGTTTGATCAAGGTCAAGAAAGATCCGTCAGCAACTGCCCACCCCGGACGCATTACTGGTGGCGAATAAGAAATAAAATCAGATTGTCGACTGTGAGTCCGGGTTTAATTACCCGGGCTCACAGTCGACATATTGAAATCTTTTATAACCATTGGTGGCACAGACATGCTTGTCATGTCTCCAGCCCATTCACGTGGTTGAGTCCATTCAGTAGCACCGGCATGTGCAATGCGTGAAAGTGCGCTAACTGGTGAATCATTCCAACGGAAGTTATTTGTTGCACCTTGTACTTCGCCGTTTTTCACGTAGTAAACGCCATCACGCGTAAGGCCGGTAAGAAGCAATGAGTTTGGATCAACCATACGGATGTACCACAGCGTTGTCAGAAGTAATCCGTTATCAACCTTTTTAACAAGATCTTCTAGGTTTCCGCTGGCACCATCGACACTCATGATCAAGTTATCGCCAAATGGTGTGTAAGGAAGCGATGTCAGTTGTGCACTAGCTCGCGTCTGAAGTAGAGATTGCAGAACTCCATCTTTGATCCAATCAACCTGTGCTTGCTTCTGACCGTTATCAAAGACCGAAGTAAATGAGCTACTAGTTGATGCAGAAACAAAGGGTGAACCAGCTAGAACTGGGTGAGTAGGTGTACTAAATAGTTGCAGTCCAACATTTGAAAGCTTCTCACCCACTCGAGTTCCGCCGCCCTTCTTTGAAAAGACGCTCTGACCTTCAAATGCATCTCGTCCACCTGCAACCCACATCATGTAGACGTAGATGTCGGCAACTGATCCTGAAGGGAAAATAGTGTCGTAGCGGCCTGCCGGAAGGTCAATCTTCTTTGCTTGCCATTCAAGTCGTTGGCGGATATTTGCATCAATCTTTGCAACTGAAACATCCTTGAAATCATGGGTTTCAACGCCATCCCATGTAGAACGTGAACGTTGATGCGACTTTCCTGTCATTTCGACGCGACCAACTGGGGAATCATGACGCAATCTCATTCCGCCCTTTGAACCAACCCAAATTGTTTGGTGAGTGTGCTCGGCGTAACCAAATAGTTCAATTGCATCAGCCTTTGAACGTTGCATCATGTCGCCAAGTTGTGGCGCAAAGCCAGAGAAAACTTCTGGACCTGTTGGAACATGTGGAGCGCTCCAATTACCAAAAGCTACGTCGCGAGCAAGAGGGGCGAAATCTTCCGCCGCACCCGCAGCTTTTGCCGCAGCTGTTGCTTCAAGAAGAATTGCATCCATATCGCGTTCATCAACATTGGTGCGAGTAACTGCGCCAGCTGCCATTGATCCACCAACTGCAACAAATGCAATGACTGTGACGTTGCGCTGTGCAATCACACCGTTTGTTGTCAGCGTGCTGCTAGCCCAACGTAGGTTGGCCTGTGTGCTGTCTTCTACAACCACGATGCAATCATCAGTTGTAGAACGGGCGAGGATCTTTTCAACCAGATCTTGTGCTGAAATCATTTGCTCGCCTCCGCAACAGTGTTGAGAACATTAACTTTGTCGAATACCGCAGCTGGACAGCCATGACTAACTGCAGCCACCTGTCCTGGTTGTGCTTTACCGCAGTTAAACGCGCCACCTAGAACGTAGGTAGAAGGTCCACCGACAGTCTTCATCGATCCCCAGAAATCTGTAGTTGTTGCCTGGTATGCAACATCCTTTAGCTGGCCAACGATCTTTCCATTCTTGATGCGATGGAACTGCTGACCAGTAAATTGGAAGTTATAACGCTGCATATCAATCGACCAAGACTTGTCGCCAAGGATGTAGATACCGTCTTCAACTGATTCGATTAACTTCTCAAGAGTTGGCCCAGTTGGATTAGCTTGCAATGAAACATTTGGCATGCGTTGAATAGGCACATGTGATGGCGAATCTGCATAAGCGCAGCCGTTACTGCGCTCTTTATTTACTGCAGCAGCGATTCTGCGATCTAGTTGGTAACCAACCAAAACTCCATCTTTCACGATATCCCAGCGTTGTGCGGCAACACCTTCATCATCCCAACCAACGGTACTTAAACCGTGTTCGGTATTGCGATCTCCGGTGATATTCATCAAGGCAGATCCGTACTTCAAAGTTCCCAGCTTGTCTGGTGTTGCAAATGAAGTTCCTGCGTAATTGGCTTCATATCCAATCGCACGATCTAGTTCAGTTGCGTGACCGATTGACTCGTGAATCGTCAACCAAAGATTTGATGGGTGAATCAAAAGATCGTATCGACCTGGTTCGACAGAAGGTGCGGCAACTTTTTCTGCCAGCAAAGTTGGTAGTTGCTCAATTTCTGCATCCCAATTCCAGACTGAGTTATTCATCCATTCCCAACCAAAGCCTGCAGGTTGAGCAAGGGTGCGCATGGATTCAAAACCATGATCGCCTGTTGAAATTGCTTCGATCTGCGTTTGGACGCGAACACGTTGTTGTGTGGTGCTTGTGCCAGCAGAGTCTGCATAATGCTTTTGCTCTTTCACATACATTGTGTGAGCACCTGTGTGGTTAACACCTTTTGCTGCAAGCAACTTTGAACTAAGTGATGCAAGGCGATCTTTCTTATCTGAATCAGAAACAGAGAATGGATCTATTTCGTAAGCAGAGACCCAAGTTTTCTTTGCATAGACAGGTTCTGGTACAAGTGAAATCTCATCAGTTGATAGCGGCTTTGAAGTCTTTGCCATCGCAACAGCTGTTGCAGCAAGCTTCTGCGCTGATTCGACGCTGACATCTGGAGATGAAGCAAAGCCCCACGCACCATTAACGATCACTCGAACACCGATTCCAAAATTGGTTTCATCGGATTGGGTTTCAGGCTTTGCATCACGAAGAGAAAGCAAACCTGTTCGGGTCCGTTCAATTCGAACATCTGCATGAGAAGCACCAGCGCCAGTTGCCGCATTGAGCGCTGCATCTGAGACTTTTTCGAGTGGTAGAGCTAGGAAATCCGCATCAACAGTCGTAATCATGGGTGCCACCCTAAAGGAACTCAATACATACCGCTACTAATCTCGCGTACTCTTTACCTTAGAAGAGTCGCCCGGATCACCGCGTTACGAAAGTACCGAGGAAAGTCCGGACTTCGCAGAGCAAGGCGGTGGGTAACTCCCACCCGGAGCAATCCGCGGGAACAGTGCAACAGAAAGTAAACCGCCAACGAAAGTTGGTAAGGGTGAAACGGTGGTGTAAGAGACCACCAGTAATTGCAGTAATGCAGTTAGCTATGTAAACCCCGCCTGAAGCAAGACCACGCAGTTGGCGTTTGAGAGCTGCTCGCTCGAGTCAACGGGTAGGTTGCTTGAATCTGTAAGCAATTACAGATCTAGATGGATGGTGATCCCTCGCAAGAGGACAGGATCCGGCTTATAGGGCGACTCTTCTTCCAATTAGGCGAGGTGGGACAAAATCCCGCCTCGTTTCATTATTTCTTTTGGAATCATTTCTGACAAAACTGATATCAAATTAGCCTAAAAAAACGGGCAAATGAATAGGGCAACGGGCAGAAAAGCGGGCAGAAATTCTCGAATGAACTATTCAATTTCTAGCGACTTGAGTACTGCCTTCAGGACATCTCTTTTTGAGGCCAACGTCTCTCCAGCGTTACCAGTTGCTCCCTGTGCGGCCAATCCAGCAAAGCCATGAACCATGCTCCAAGCAATCATGGGGGCAGTTTTAAAGTTCTTATCTGACAGACAGCCGAGCTCATGTAATTCAGTAAGTGAATTCATAAGTATCTGCCATGGACTAGGGGAGTCTGGCGCTAGCTCAGGTGAATCAAAGCAAATAAATGCAATCTCATACAGATTTGATTTCTTAATGCCAAAATCAATGTAGGCACCACCTATGGCAAGAAAGCGATCTATCGCCCCTTTTGAACTTTTGCTAGTTGGTGCAGTCTTAAGGGCATCCACCATCATCTTTCCTAAAGTCTCTCGGCTTGCCTTAGCAACGGCAGCTTTTAAATGCTCAAGATCTGCAAAGTGGCGATATACAGCTGTCGGGCTTACTCCTGTTACAAGAGCTAATTGACGAAGACCTAATGAATTCAGCCCAAGCTTTTCTACATGGCGCATACCCGCCATCACGAGTGCGGCTTGTAAGTCCCCATGGTGGAACTCAGAGGCAGATTTCTTTAATGTTGACATTGTTAACATTATGCCATTATCGTTCGGCTCAGTCAATTTCTAGGAAGGCGTGTCATGAGCAGAACACATGTAGTTGTAGGTGCAGGAATAGTCGGAAGCACACTTGCCGAATTGCTTGCCAATGATGGCCAAGATGTCATTGTGATTACTCGATCTGGCTCAGGGCCAACTCATAAGAACATCAAGCGCGTTGCAGCCGATGTGAGTGATCTTTCTAAGCTCCTAGAGATTGCCCCAAGTGCAGCAGCCATCTATAACTGTGTAAACCCGCCGTATCACCGTTGGGCTACAGAGTGGCCACCAATTGCAACAAGCTTTCTTAACTATGCAGAGAAAACTGGCGCAGTACTTGTGACCTGTTCAAATCTTTATGGATATGGCCCAGTTGATGTTCCAATGACTGAAGATCTGCCTTTGAGTGCTCAAGGCGTAAATGGAAAGGTCAGAGCCCAGATGTGGCTTGATGCGAAAGACCTACATGATGCAGGAAGAATTAAAGCAACAGAAGTGCGCGGTTCAGATTATGTCTGCGCAGGAGAACAAAGCCGAGTTGGATCACGAGTCATGCCAAAGATCCTTGCTGGAAAACCAGCACAGGTATTGGGCGATATTGATTTAAAGCACACATGGACTTATCCACTAGATGTTGCACGGCTTATGCAGATTGTTGCAACTGATTCAAAGGCTTGGGGAAAAGCGTGGCATGTTCCAAGCAATGAACCCAAAACACAGCAAGAGCTAGTAAATGAACTGGCTGCCGTGGCTGGAATAAAGAACCCAAAGCTGTCATCTGTTCCAAACGTTATGTGGAATCTTCTTGCACTCTTCAACCCATTGATGAAGGCGCTAAAGGAAACCGCATATCAAATGCAGCGAACATACATTTTGGACGATAGCGCTGCTCGGAAGGCATTTGGAATGCAGCCAACTAGTTGGAAGCAGATCCTTAACGAAGTTGTGACCGAAACGAGAGGAAGTATGAAGAAATGAATTCACTGCCAGCAAGCCCAACTAGACGCTTTACTGCTTGGGTCCTAGAGATAGTACTAATCAGTGGAACTGCCTATATAGGTTGGTTTATCTGGAGTTTAATTACATGGGGTAAAGGACAAACTCCAGCCCAGAACTTACTGAGGATCATTTCCATTAATGAGACCACCGGCACTCCAGCCAAGCGACCACAGATGTTTATACGATTCTTCTTAATCTTTACCGCTTACTGGACTGCATACTTTGCAGTTTCAAATCTTGCTTATGTAATCAACCCAAGTGGGTTCTTGTTATTTGTAGGCATTCTCTTAGTCCTTGTAGTGCATCTTTTCGATATCTCTGGGATTGTGCGTAGAAGTGACCACAGGCGTCTAGCTGATGTTGTTTCTGGCCTAGCAGTGAAAGAGATGGAAACCCATCCTTAGAAGTTTGAACGCAATGACTTCGTTAGAAGTGCCAGGATTGCGGTCACTGAGAGAATCGCAGCCAAAACTATGTATGTAGTGCTGACTCCAAAACTTTCAACAGATAGTCCAGCTAAAACCATTCCAAGTGGAGGGGCCGTGTAAAAGACTGCGGTTTGCACACCAAAGACTCTTCCCTGTTGATCTGCAGGCACTCGTTGTTGAATGAGGGATGTTTCTAGTGGGTTAAACGGTCCCCATGACAAACCTAGAAGAAAGGCAGCGAGTAGGAACAAAGGCAATGGTGGCAATAAAGCCATCGGAATAATACTTACGGCAGTTCCTATCAGTGTGGCCCGAACAAGGTTCTTGCGAGACATTCGCGCACTAATCCAACCGTAACCGAAGGATCCAATAGTAGAACCTGCAGCGAGTGCGGAGATAACAATTCCGAGGCCAGCAGGATTATTTTGCTCTTCGAAATATGCAGGGAGAACGAGGGTCTCTGTAGGCAAGTACACCGCAGCAATTACCAAGATTGCAATGGTTAAGGTGCGAAGTAGTTTGTCGCGCCAGAGAATTTGAAAGCCAACTCGAACACTTCTATCTGACTTTTCACCCATTTTCTCGGCTAAATCACGTGCTTCTTTACCAAGATTGCCAACCCGTAAGAAAGCGATAGTCAGAGCAGCAAAAATGAATAGGCCACCAGCGACCCAGAATGAATTCACTGCACCGACATTTGAAATCAAAGCCGCACCTATAGCAGGCCCGAGAATCCACGAGACTCCCATAAAACCTTCGTGGATTCCATTGAGTCGATCAAGTTTAATCTCTGATGCCTTTGCGACATCCGCCAATAACGTTTTACGTGCTGTGTAACCTGCGGGATCAAAGATTGCACCGATTACGGCGATAACTAATATTGTCGAGCTAGAAAGTCCTGATGTTAAAGCAACGATTGGAAATGCAACTACTGCAACAGCTGAGAGTAAGTCAGCCCCGATGCTCACTGAGCGACGACCAATATGGTCTACGAGCCAACCCCCAATTGGCGAGATCAACAAACCAGGCAGTGCAGAAATCGCTGCGACTAACCCGGCAAAGGCTGGAGAACCTGTTTCTTCAAGAATCAGCCATGGAATAGTGATCATGACAATCGAATTGCCTAATCCCGATGAGAAATTTGATAGTTGATGGAGAACTACCGGAAGCTTCTTTTTCATCAACTTTCAGATCTCCTTAGATTTGTTGCATTAATGCTACATAGCATATATGCTATTTTCTATGAGTCGCAAACCTGAACAGCAGAGCCGAATTCGAGTAGAACTCGGAAGTTCGCTACAAAAGCGTCAGGCCTTGCCGGATCAGCTTCGGGGTTTTGCCCTTCTAGGGATCATCGTGGTTAACATGCCATTTTTGGCGGTTTCCAATGTAGGTACCTGGGAGCTTCAGCTTTCAAACTTATCTGACAAGGTGGTTGCATTTCTTATTGTGGCTTTAGCGCAGGGAAAGTTTTATTTGCTCTTTGCTTTCTTGTTTGGATATAGCCTGACCTTGATTCTGAAGACTCGCTCTACCGTAAGCACAAATAGGTACCTCAGGCGTTTAGTCGGGCTAGCCGTTCTTGGAGCTGGGCATGCGTATCTATTTTTTATTGGCGATATCCTCATGAGCTATGCATTTCTCGGACTAGTGCTTTTGCTTTTCATTGGTAGATCAACCCGTACAGTCCTTTTTGCATCTGCTTTCTCTTACGTGACCGGATTAGCCCTTCTTGCTCTAGTCTTTTTTGAAACACGTGGAGTCGAGAGTTCTGCAGGTGGCTTCATTACTAATCCAACCGCTCTTGATGATGCCATTAGAGGTTCATTCTTAGATTCGGTTGTTGGTCGAGCAAATGCGATACCAGATGCTCTATTAGTCCAACTTGTGATTAATTGGTTTCCAGCCCTGTCCATGTTTTTGCTAGGTCTAGCTTCCGGCCGAGTTGGCCTTCTCTCTAATCCAACAAAGCACATACGCCTCTGGCGCTCATGTGTCATCGTTGGCGTTTTCCTTGGGTTGCCTGCGGGAATTGCATCAGCATGGTTGGCGCTAGTACCCGAAGATCCGCATGGAGTTTATGGAATTGCTGGCGTTGTAGTTGGTTTTGCACTGGCACCTGCTCTTAGCGCTGGGTATGTGGGAACAATTGCACTTTTATCGCATCGACGTTTCATGTCATATGCCGAGCCAGCAGGTCGTATGTCTCTAACTGGTTATCTCGGTGAATCAATTCTCTTAGCTGCAATATTTTGTGGTTGGGGATTTGGATTGTTTGGAGTGCTCAGTCTTACCCAGGCGTTTCTGGTAGCTATTGGCGTATGGGCCGCTCTAGAGGTATTCGCAAAACAATGGCTTCACCGGTTTGCCTACGGACCATTCGAGTGGATTATTCGTAGCTGGTCAAACTTAGAATTTGTAAAACTTAGAAAATCGGAGCAATTCTCATGAGCCGCAATCCAGAAGAACCGGTCTATAACCGCATCGAAGAAGCACGTGTTGCTTTAGGTCTATCTAGGCAGGATCTTGCCGATAAGGCAGGAGTGCATTACCAAACCATCGGCTACTTAGAACGCGAGGAATACAGCCCTTCGCTGGTTCTTGCCTTGCGTATTGCTAAATCACTTAACAAAGAAGTTTCAGAACTCTTTTCGCTAACCCCACTGAAGAAAGGTAAGTAAGGATGTCAAAAAAGAACAAGATTTATTGGTTTGAGGGCGTTACGGAAAAAGGTGTTAAGTCCTTGCTGAATGATGAAGACTCAAAGTACAGATGGCTACGGTCTCAGAAAAATCGAAGAATTCTTGTCGTTTTAATGGCCCTGGGAACTGCTCTTGTTGCGGCAGGAAGTTATTGGCCAACTTTAAAAACCAATTTGGATCTTTCTGACGGAACTTCAGTAGTGATTTACAGCGTTACCGCCATCTTCGCCATTTTTGCCGTACTACTGGGTTATCTGTTTCTACGAATTAGCGTTCGAGGGATAGCAGATGCACCTGATGAGCTTCTAGATGAACGCCAGATAAAGATTCGTGATACCTCATTTAGATATGCATATTATGGATTTGGGTACATAGTTCTAGTACTTCTGCTTCTAATGAACATAGGACCTGAAGTAAAGCTGTTTCAGCCACAAGGTAATGATGGAAGCTACCTAATAATTTCGATGATGTTCTTATGTGCCGCGTTACCATCGATGATCTTGGCCTGGCGTGAGAGGGATATCTAAATGCTAGACATTGAAAACCTTGGATTAATTGGAGTATTTATCGCTGGTGCGATTCCATGGATGGAGGCTATTGCAGTAGTTCCGGCAGGAATTCTTGTTGGCCTTAATCCAGTGGCTACCTTGATTGCAGCTGTTGTCGGAAATTCGATAACAATAATTCTCTTTGCTTACTTTGCCTCAAACATCAGAGAACGATTGATCAACAGGAGAGTGAGGCAGGGAAAATCCGCCGAACTACCTAAGCTTGAGAAAGCACTCAAGGCCTTTGATAAGTATGGAGTTTATGGATTGGCAGCCCTTGGCCCAATATTGATCGGAACTCAATTTGCAGCTGCAGCTGCAGTGACTGCTGGGGTCAAGCCACTTCGAGCTTCAATTCTAATAATCACTAGTTTGACCGTGTGGGCTGTAGCTATTGCAATCGCAATGGTCGCCTTCGATGTAACGATTTAGAGAAAAGAGTAGACAGTATGCAACGCGACTTAGCACCTGATGTCCTAAGAGGTTTTGCTCTACTTGGAATCTTGGTCGTAAATATCCAATTCATGGGCTTGAGCAGTGACCAGGGGGCTCTGGGAGAGTGGACTCAAGGATTTGCCAATGGATCTGCAACCTTTCTTATTGCAGCTCTCTTTGCCGGAAAGTTCTATCTCTTGTTTTCCTTCCTCTTCGGGTACAGCTCAAACTACATAATTAGAGGAGAGCGTTCTAATCGAGCACGCTGGATAAAGCGCTGCTTTGTTCTCATGGCTCTAGGAGCACTTCACTTCACATTTTTGTGGCATGGAGACATCATCTTTGTTTATGGATTATTTGGGTTACTTTTGACCCTATTCTTTTTTAGAAAAGATCGAACAGTAAAAATCTGGACCCGCATTGTTTATATCTTCAGCTCTATATTGATTGTTTTGGTTGGTGCCTTGGCTTTTCTTGCCGAACGGTTATTCCCTGAAGAGAGCATGCAAGCGCCACTAGAGACAAGACTCGACGAAGTTTTATTGGATGGTTCTTTTGTCGATGCTGTTCCAGCTCGCCTAGAGATGTGGGCGTATGGCGTTTCAACTGGTGTCTTTCTTCAAGGCGGAATGGCATTTGCCGCATTTTTACTCGGACTTCGAATGGCCAGGGCGAATTTTCTTTCATCACCTATTGATACCAAGCACAACAACAAGTTAATAAAGTTGGGCTTTTTCTTAGGCGCGCCAATACAGATAATTGCAGCAGTTCTCTTGGTTCAGAATGAACAAAGCGCTGATCCATCTGAGGCTACTTACTTGATTGCGCTTTTTGCATCCTTTGTTGCAGCACCGCTCATGTCTATGTTCTACATCGGTGTGATTCGTAAGTTGGTTGAGGAGAAACCACAACTGGTTGCATGGATGAAGCCAGCAGGAAAGCTGTCACTAACTATCTACATCTCCCAATCGGTGATCACCGCTTGGATCTTTAGCTCTTGGGGATTGGGGCTCTTTCAAGAACTTCAGACTTGGCAGGTATTAATCCTTGCTTTCGGAATTTGGTTGTTCCTAGCAAACCTTGCAACTATTTGGCTCAACAGATTCAAGCAAGGACCACTTGAACAATTAGTCAGTTCACTCACTAGAAATCGATAGGAGCATTAAGACATGGCATGGTTAGCAGTAATTACAGCGGGATTCCTTGAAGTTGGTTTTGCAACAATGCTCAAGCTTTCAAATGGATTCACCAAGCTTTGGCCAAGTTTAGGGTTCTTAGTATTTGCAGCGGGAAGTTTTTCACTACTTAGCTGGTCGCTTAAGGTCCTTCCAGTTGGGACTGCATATGCAGTCTGGACTGGAATTGGTGCAGCCGGAACGGCAATCTTGGGAATGGTTATCTTTAAAGATCCAGTCTCTATTGCGCGGATTACGGCAATTGCATTCATCATTGCTGGAGTTATCCTCTTGAACTTCTCAAGTTCTAACCATTAAGTAATTGATTGCAGAACTTGCTCATTCTTTGGGGGCAATTATGAGGGCAATTGCATTTTTTGAGCGTGACCTCACGCATAACAATGTCGTCTCCGGCTTATAGGGCGACTCTTCTTTATTTTAGTGATTAGTGACCATTTCCCGTGCGGAGATGGTCACTTTTTCATTACAGGTTCAAACAAAACCTAAACAAAATTTGTGAATATTTGTGGGCAAAAACGTGGGCAAGATTTAGTATTAGTTTATGAAATTTGGCATCCACTCTGAGCAATACCAGAACAATTATTCAAAAGAGGAAGAACAAAAATTCACTCAGGTGTTCGGTGAATTGACGTCAGAGTTTGCCGCCAAGATGGCTGAAGGTGTTTACGCCTCAGATGAGTCTGTTCAAGAACTCGTGAAAAAACATTACGACTTTATCCTTCAGTTTTGGACTCCGAATAAGGAAGCCTACAAATCACTGGCGATGACATATATCTTGCCATCGCCTTACAGGGACAGTTATGAAGAAGTTGCCCAAGGTCTAGGTAAATATCACTACGACGCTGTGTGTATTTGGGCTGATAAGAACCTTTAAGTCTCTCCGGCTTATAGGGCGACTCTTCTTTTACTTGCTAAAGTAAGACTATGGCTTGGGAAGTGGTTATTTGATGATGAATCGCAAAGATCTAGTAACTACATTTATGTCAGTTTATGTCGGTGTTGTTACTGTGGGCTTCAGCTATTTAATTGGAATTGCGACTGAGCTTGGCATATTGATACCCGCCGCCTTGCCACTTGGTGTTTTGTTAGTTCTCTTGTTTTGTTGGTTACCACCCCGAGTTCAGCTGATTGGATGGGCTGTTGCTACAGCCTGGCTACTTTCCTCGGTTTACTTAGGTACTTCAGATCTCGAATATTTCATGCTGATGGTTGTTGTGATTGCGGCAATTGCAGGGGTTTTCTGGTCTCCTTGGTTTATCGCGGGAATCTGGATGATTCATCCACTCTGGGATTTGATACCAAGAGACTTACCCGACCATCAACATGACCTTCCAATTGCTTGCCTTATCTATGATCTTGTAATTGGAATTTACTTAATCGTTAGGATTCGAAAAAGCTTTTTCGATGGGGCCACTGTGGAGCTGAAAAATGGCTCGAAGATTTTCTCAACTGGTCTCGGGCGTACATTTGCAGCACTTGTCATGCTGGCAGTGCTAGTAACGCAAATTCTTGTCGTGGGTTCAGTTTCGATGGAATCTTATTCAGTGTGGCTTGCAGCTCCTGTTGCGTTAGCTTTATGTGCTTCGACACTGTGGCTACCTCCACAAGGTCAGAAGATTTTTTGGGCCGTCCTCACCGCTTGGACGGGAATGACATTTGCCCACTCGGGCGAGGTAATAGAGATAGCAATTTTTGCTCTGATGGGGCTCTTGGCAGTCTTGGGTTTCACAAGATCACCGTTCATTTGGGCTGGCGCTTGGACCTTCCATGCTCTGTGGCATTTCTTGCCCCGTGAGCACTTGTCTCATGAAACAGCAATCTTGATGGGCCATTGGATGAACCCTCTTGCAGGTGCAGTTTTTGAGCTATCTATAGCTGCATACCTAATTCGATTTGCATTAAAGCAGGATAGAAATCAGGTGAGATAGTTTGGTTGCCTCCGGCTTATAGGGCGACTCTTCTTTATTTCGCTATAGTTGTAATGTGTCCTCGATGAGCGCTTCATGACTTTGTTTGTCAGATTTCAGATTCTGTTCCTTTCGGCTTTGTCGGCTCACGGGCTTGCGGGAGGAACGTTTGTTGAAACTCCCAATCTTATTTGGCAAAGCATCGGTATTGGAGTTGTGCTCTTCTCTATCCGGAGTATCAAGCTAGAGGGACCAACTCTCGCGCTACTCACTCTTTTCGTTCAAAGTACCAGTCACTTTTTACTAGGTGGGGGCACCTATCAGAGCGAGTTAAGAATGACCTTAGCCCACGTACTTTCAGGAGTTCTCTCATACTTGGCGATTTCATATTTTGAACTAGCCCGAGAGTTCATCTCATCGACCTTTGTATTCCTTATTCCAGCAAGACCTTTTTCAATACCTTTTATCCCTGAACTTACCTGTTTAATACATCCAGGCAGTAACTCCACTTTTCAGATTAGAAGGCTCACTGCCTGTCTGAAATTTCGTGGCCCACCTTTAGCTTGGGAGAACTAAATGAATCATGACCATGACTCTTTTTTACATGTGCATCAATGGCACATTATTGAAACAGTAATAGTTCTCGTAGTTATTGCTGCCTGGTGGTACTTCGCTAAGAAGCGCCGCTAACCCTTACTTTTATCAATCAAAGGATTTTCATGAAAAAAACATTAGCTGTATTTGGCATTTCATTTTCACTGGCACTGGGATTCATAACGCCTGCATCGGCGCATGTTTCTGCTCAGTCCAAGGGCTACACCTTGGTTGCAGGTCAATCAAGTCGCCTCTGGCTCTCACTGGGTCATGGGTGCACCTATAAAGATCTCAAGTACCCAACAAGCGTCTTCTCGGTCGTTGTTCCTGCTTCGGCAGGCAAGCCAACGCCAGAATTCCACTATGGATGGAAAACTTCAGTTGTTCCTAGCACTGAGGTAGATTCAAAGAATGTTCCGCTTAGCTATAAAGTCACCTGGACTGCCACAACAAGAGGCCGTGCAATCGATGACGGAACCTTCTACGACTTCGGATTGAAGCTCAAGTGGAATGCAACACCGCAAACGATTGCATTTCCTACAACTCAAATCTGCTACGCCCCTGGAAAGAAGCCTCTGTACTTGCAGTGGAACATTACTGATGGAAGCACAAAGCCAGACACAGAAGACACTGAGTTTGGGCCTGCCCCAACTGTCACAACAATCGCACCTCCAATAACTAAGTAGAAAGGGATGGCCCCCAGTCGAACTCTCGATTGGGGGCTAACTCAACATGAAGAAACTAACCACAATAATAATTTCAGTTTTACTAACATTTGCAGGGATGCAGAGTGCGGATGCTCACGCACAGTTAAGCTCAAGTAATCCAACAAAGAATCAGATCGTAAGGACACTTCCGTCCTTGGTCTGGCTAGAGTTTGATGGCGACTTATTGAGTTTTGGTGATAAACAGATCCATAAAATCACTGTTACTAATTCAAGAAAAAAACGAGTAGACATTGGCGGACCGATTGTTGGTGGTGCCCGAATCTCGACAAAACTTAAGGCTAGTTTGCCAGCTGGAAAATACTTTGTTTCCTACAGAGTAGTTTCTGAGGATGGTCATCCAGTTGAAGGCGGCTACACCTTTTCCTATAAGCCGAGGTAAACCCATTAAGTAGTTTGTTTTAGTTTGCAGTTGTTTGAGGGCAAAAGTGAGGGTAAGTGCTTAGTTTCAAGCGTAAATGGAAGGTCTCCGGCTTATAGGGCGACTCTTCTTATTCAGATCAATTTAGTCATGCACATATTGTCTTCGCTTAGAACATAGTCACCGAAAGCATCGCAATCTTGATATCCCAGTGATTTGTAGAGTTCACGTGCAGGTTTGAAAGCTTCACTCGTTCCAGTTTCAAGACTAATGCGCTTAATACCTAGACCTTTAGCAAATTCTTCAATGTGAGTAACCATCGCTTTACCAATGCCGAGTCCTCTCGATTTAGCCAAGGTGTGCATGGACTTCAGTTCCGCATGCTCAATATCTAGAATTCTTAACGCACCCACTCCCACTAACTCATCTTGAATGCGTGCACCAAAAACCGTGATATCCGGAGTAAATAACCTTGAAGCATCGAGTGCGTAAACATGTTCAATCGGTGTGGTGGAGGTACAAAAAAGCCAATGTGCTTGAAGCAATGTGGCTAGTTCCTCGGTCAGTGACTTTTCAGTACTGATTTCTATCTGCATGCTCTCAAGTTTAGTGCCCGAAGTCCGCCAAAAAAACGGCCAAATGAATAGGGCAACGGGCGGCAAATCCCACTAAAATTAGCTAACGACGAGAACAACTCCATATAACTCAACCAAGGAGAAGAAATGTCTGATGCCGCACGCTGGATGATCGCTTTTGCCTTTATATCCCTACCAAGTATTGCTTTTGGTGGTTACTTTTTACTATCAATTCTAAAGTGCCAAGTTGGCACTGAGAACATTACCGCCGAACAGCGCGATTATTTCCGGGCAGGACATGCACATGCTGGAGTTTTAGTTCTCCTAGCAATTATTGCTCAACTAATTCTTGATAGCTCTAGATTTAGTGACTCGATTACTTGGGCACTTCGTATTGGATTGTTTGCTGCTCCACTCTTGATATCAGGTGGATTCTTTGGCGGAGCGCCAAGGAAGCAAGGCGATAAGCCAGGTGGTCTTATTAAGTTGATTCCAATTGGTGCAGTTGTTCTGGCAATCAGCACACTCGGCGTGGGAGTTAGTCTGTTAATTCCAAGCAACTAAAAACTTAGCTTCCTTGTTCGAGACTTTCCGGTTTATAGGGCGACTCTTCTATTAACTTTGAATCCTGTGGGGCAAAATTCGTAGACATTGGCTTATTTGGCTAGTTATGCTCCTCTACATTGTTGAATCTATGGAGGCACAAGTGAGCAATTTACTAACTGAAGCAAGTGAAATCCAAAGTGAATTAGCTGCAATTCGCCGCCACATTCACCAAGAACCAGAAATTGGATTGGACTTACCAAAGACTCAAGCGAAAATTATTACCGCGCTTGATGGCCTAGGTCTTGAAGTTACAACTGGAAAATCACTTAGCTCAGTCACCGCTGTTCTACGAGGCGCTAAATCTGAAAAGACTGTCTTGTTGCGTGCAGATATGGACGCCCTACCTGTTACAGAACTTGCCGATATTCCTTTCAAAAGTCAGATAGATGGTGCGATGCACGCGTGCGGCCATGATCTACACGTTGCGATGTTGATTGGTGCAGCTAAATTATTGACCAAGAACAAGGCACAACTCAATGGCGACGTGGTCTTCATGTTTCAGCCAGGAGAAGAGGGCTTTGATGGCGCAGGACACATGATCAAAGAAGGTGTTTTGTCAGCAAGCGGGCGAAAAGCAGATGCAACCTATGGAATTCATGTGATGTCATCATCAGTACCAACTGGAGTATTCACCACTAAGCCCGGAACCATGATGGCTTCAGCCGATGAAATTCATGTAACAGTCGTCGGTATGGGCGGACATGGTTCACAGCCTCATACCGCAAAAGATCCAATTCCAGTCGCTGCAGAAATGGTGAGTGCTTTGCAATTGATGATTACTCGCTCCTTTGATGCCTTTGATCCAGTAGTAATTACTGTTGGTCAATTCCACGCAGGTACTAAAGCAAACATCATTCCTGATACTGCCGAATTCCAAGCAACTATTCGAACTTTCTCACCAGAAAATAGAAGCCGCATCAAGACTGAAGCAGTACGTTTGTGTGAAGCAATTGCTCAAGGTTACGGACTAAAGGCCGAAGTTAAGGTTGTTGAGCAGTATCCCGTCACAGTAAACAACGACGCACATGCACAATATGTGGGCAAAGTTGCTAGCGAAATGTTCGGTACAGAGGGCTACATGGATATGCCACATGCAATTGCAGGCGCTGAAGATTATTCACGGGTTCTAGAAGCAGTCCCAGGTTCTTACATTTTCCTAGGTGCATCTGCTGACCAAGACTTCACTAAATCTGAAGTCAATCACTCACCACGCGCGATGTTTGATGATGCTGTGCTGTATCGAGGAACCGCACTACTAAGCGAGTTAGCAGTGCGTTCCCTCAACGAAATGGTTTAGCACTCGCACCGGGTTCTAGATCTTGCAACCGAAAGGTAGAACTTCGTCCTTTGTTTGGCTAGCTTTTGTGTAATCGCAGCCTTAAGCCAACCCAAACTCCAAGGAATGCAAAGGCAAAGAAAACCCACCCTGAAATCGCAAAGGCTTGAGTGCCTGAAAGCAAGACCCCAATTGTGCAGCCAAGTGAAATCATTGAGCCCCAACCCAACAGGATTCCACCTAGCAGTGCAGTAAATGTATTGCGTGGAGTCAACTTCGAAAGTTTAAATCGGTTTCCTGACAATGCTGCAGCAAAAGAGGCAACAACTATTCCTAAGATCAGCCATCCATTATTTGTGATTGCATCACTAACGACTGCAATACATCCAGCCATGCGATCAATTCCATTGATTACTTCTGGACCAATCCCACGATTTTCCATGGTTGTTCGGGTTGTCGTGCTTATCTGACGAGTCACGCCAAGTGGTTCAATTCGTAAATACGCAATGACACCAATGATTCCTACGATTGCGCCAGTTGCTATTGGGCTCCAACGTTCAGTGGTTAATCGCTTGAGCGTTGAAGTTAATGAAAAATCGTTTGAAGGCGCGGTGCGGAATGCTTCCGAATTTGTGCCCTTCTTCAAGGCAATCAAACCAATGGCTAGCAACACTAGAAGTGTTAAAGCCAGTGAACCGGAATACCCAATGTAGTGAGGCAACCAAATAGTTCGTGCATCCGAAATTGCGTTGAGATAAAACCAATTCCAGGATAAGAAGCCAAGTGCAATTCCGAAGAATGAACCTATCAATGCAGGGATCGCACGAAGATAACCTTGGCCCAGGCGGTACAAGTGACCACTAATGCAAGCACCCGAAAGTGTCATACCGATTCCAAAAGCAAAAGCAGCTAAAGCCAATGGCCAGCTGACAGGGGAGATGTGCGCTCCAGGCGGTAGCGAGTCCGATGATGTATCAGGCAGAAATTGACCAAACACAATGCTGTAACCAATCGCACCTGTTGCGATCGCGACCAATACTGAAATGAAAGGTGTGGAGTTTTTCTCTTCTATTCCTTCGCGGAAGATGCAAAAGAAACAGAAACGTCCACGCTCAAAGAGAATTCCAAGTGCTGTTCCCATAAGTAAAGAAATTGGGGCGGTATTTGCTTGCTCACCTGAAGATAGAAGGTAAGCAAGACCAAGAAGTAAAAGGATTAAGAGCCCAGCGATTGCGGTTCTAATCTTTTCAGCTTTGTCCCATAGCGGAGCAACGGTCCCGGATGTACCGAGACCGTTGCTGTGCAATTGGTTGTTATTAATTACGAGTTACCCCAGATAGTTCCTGCTGGGTTGTTGATTGGAACTCCAACAGAGTTTCCATACTCAGTCCATGAACCGTCGTAGTTCTTGACGTTATATCCAAGGATTTCACTGAGAACGAACCATGTAAGAGATGAACGCTCACCAATACGGCAGTAAGTAATGATGTTTTGCTTTCCATCAACACCCTTGTCTGCGTATAGCTTCTTGAGTTCTGCTACGGTCTTGAAAGTTCCATCAGCGTTAACATTCTGGCCCCATGGGACATTGATTGCGCCAGGAATGTGTCCGGCACGAACTGCTAATTCCTGGAAACCAGGTGCTGCAAAGATCTTTCCGCTGAACTCATCTGCTCCGCGGATGTCGATCAAATCTGCCTTAACGCGCTTCTTTGCAACTGGTAGAACATCCTGAAGCAATGTTGCGCGAAGTGACTTATCTGCAACACGTGTTGTGAAGTTTCCAGCTTTGAATGCAGGAACTGCTGTCGTTAGCGCACGACCGTCTTTTTCCCACTTAACGCGGCCACCATCGAGGATGCGAACATCTGTGGCACCGTAGATGTTGAACAACCATGCACCCCAGGCAGCAAACCAGTTGTTCTTATCGCCGTATAGAACGATAGTTGTGTCCTTATTAATTCCGATTTTCTGAGCTAGCTTCTGGAAGTTCTTTGCTGATGCAATATCACGATTGACTGTGTCAACTAGATCTGTGTGCCAAACAATCTTGGCAGCGTTCTTTATGTGACCACGCTCGTAGATGCCCGGCTCGGTGCTGACTTCAATAATACGTACCTTTGGGTTATCAACGTTTTGCTCAAGCCAATCAGCTTGAACTACTGCACGTGCCTGATTCTTTGGTGCTGCAGTTGACGGTTGAATTCCTGTTGTTGCTAATAACGCAAGTGCAATTGCACTTACCAAAACTTTCTTTGCTTTAAACATAATTATCCTCTGTTTGATGTGAATTGTGGGTTGAAAAACTAAAAAAAAGAAAGATGAAAAGAATAAAAATCAGCAGCTAGTGCTGTTAATGCGACAGAAGTCAATAACACGGCGCTTTGTAAATAGCACGTTGACCTCCTCGTTAGTAATTCGTAAAGTCGAATTTACAAATCAAAAAGTACAGAGGCTTTGGTAAGGATGCAACTTGCAAAATGTTTGCAGTTGCGGATTTAGTTATTTACTGTCGATAAGCCATTTCTTACGTTCGCGTTCAGGTAGTTTCTCTATGGAATATCTCAGCATGGTGCGTGGCATTTGATGCGAATGATTTGCAAGAAAACTCCGCAGCAACATGACATCTTTCTTACCAAGTTCTCGAAGCATCCAACCCACTGCCTTATGAATCAAATCTTCTTTATCTTTAAGTAGTGCTTCTGAAATAATAATGGTTGGCTCCAAATCGCCAGCTCGAATCAAGGCAAAAGTAAGGATGATGGAAACCCGACGCTGCCACAGAGATTTTGACTTGGAAAGCTTGATTAGCAGTGGCATTGGATCTTCAACTTCAGTCAGGTAAACACCCATCCAAGGCGCTGAAACATCAACAATGTCCCAGTTATTGATTCGTTCAGCACGTACCTGTTTCAAGTAAAACTCAAATATCTTCTTGCGATCTTGAAGTGATTTCGCGGCCTTAAATTGCAAATTAAGAATTATGGCTGCGCATAAACGTGCTTCATGAAACGGCGAATCAAATAGTTTTTGAACTTCCGCAAGTTCCATTTTCTTGTATGAGCTTGCAACAGTTCGTGTCTGAGGAACTGTTCCACCAAGAAAGAGATCACCTTCAGCGTATTCACCTGGGCCTGTTTTATAGAAACGCGCAAGGTCGCTGACTCTGCTTTTCTTGCCGTAGCCCTTTAGTTCTTCAAGTGCGAGGCTGGCTTTCATGCCTCAAATATACCTTTCGATGATTAATAGGACTTTGCTCGTTACTATGGGACTCTAGGTGTTGATTGGAGGGCGAGATGATCGAAGCAATTATTCTTGGAATTGTTCAAGGTCTCACCGAATTCCTTCCAATCTCTTCAAGTGCCCACATTCGTATTTTTGGCGAGTTCATGAATGGTGCAAATGATCCGGGTGCTCGATTTACGGCAATCACCCAAATAGGTACCGAGTTAGCTGTACTGATTTACTTCCGCAAGGACATTGCTTCGATTCTTCGTTCTTGGTTTGGGCAGACACTTCAGCGAAAAGAACTTGTGGGTGAAGCTAAATCTCAAGCTCGAATGGGTTGGTTAATAGTCATTGGAACAATTCCGATTGTTGTACTTGGGTATCTAGGCAGCGACATCATTGAAAACAATCTTCGATCTTTGTGGCTAATCGCAACAACTTTGATCGTTTTTGGTGTGATTCTTGGATTTGCAGACACATATGGAAAACGTGAGCGCACTTTGGATCAACTCAGCAACCGAGACGGACTTTTGTATGGAGCTGCGCAAGCATTGGCGTTAATGCCAGGTGTATCGCGTTCGGGTGCAACGATCGCTATGGGGCGTTTGCTTGGTTACAAGCGTGAAGCTGCACTTCGATACTCATTCTTATTAGCCTTACCGGCTGTATTTGGCAGCGGTTTCTATCAACTTCAGGGTGCCGTTTCGTCGACAGAGAGCAATGTTTTCTCATTAGCTGAAACCGCTGTCGCAACCGGAATTGCTTTTGTTGTGGGATACCTAGTTATTGCTTGGTTGCTCAAATTTGTATCAACTAAGAGCTTTATGCCATTTATTATCTACAGAATCGCTCTAGGAACGCTGCTTCTGATTCTTTTGGGAACAGGTGTCATTTCGGCATGAGCAAGGCGTTAGTAGATAAGCATTTGAAAAAGTTTGAATTAGGACAGCGCCAGATTCTCATTGACTTGCGGGAAATGATCGCAGCAGAGCTTCCCACTGCAACAGAGGTAATTAAGTATGGAATACCGACCTTCATGATCGAAGGCGTGGCAATTCTTGGCTTTGATGGCTATAAGAAGCACAACAGCCTTTTTCCATACAGCGGGTCAACTAATTTACTTCTTGCTAAAGAATTAGCTGGCTATGAGCAAACCAAAGGTTCTATTCATTTTGCAGTAGACAAAAGATTTCCTAAGCCACTTCTAAGAAAGATTATTAACGCTCGAATTAGCCAAATTAATGCAGGCTATCCAAAGCGAACAGGTGAGTACCTAGAATTTTATGGAAATGGAGTCTTGAAAGCCGCCGGCAAAATGAAGGCTGACAAACTTCATGGTGATTGGAAATGGTTTAGAAAAGATGGCGTGATCATGCGCTCAGGTAGTTTTAAAAATGGCCAACAAATTGGCGTTTGGATCACTTACGACCAAAAAGGTAAGCCTTATAAGAAAACCAATTTCGGTTCCTAGGCCATTATTGATTTTAAGTTTCAAAGGGGTTACCCCTATTTAGATTTGCTGATTATCCACAAGAATCGAATTGTGTCTCATTGGGAATTGATGCTTCCTCAATCATTCGGTAATGGAGTGGATTTTGAAGAGAAGTAAAATGTTTGTAGCTATAGCCTTAGTTGCGACAACAGGGATAGGTAGCCAAGTCGTCCCTTTGAATGGAAATGCGCCCAAACTCAATGCATTTGTTAATAGGAGTTTTACCGATACCAGAGTGAATCTTCCCGATGATTGCTCGGGCAGAACGGATTACCCACACAAGTCTCAGCACATGCCGGGAAGAGTAAATGTTGTTGCAGAAACGATTTGTCCGGGACAGAAGGTCCAAATCAGGACAACCCTCACCAGACCTGGATGGCTAATCTTCACTGAGTCAGTTACTAAGAGTAAGTCGGGTTTTGGGAAGGTGCGGCTTTCCGTCTCTATGCCATGCAAATGGAAGATAGGTCAGCCGCCTATCGGGTACATTGTCATGTCGGTTCATTCAAGTGCAAATGGTGCTAGCGCGATTACCAGAGTTTTTAGATCAGTAAAGTGCTAGCGGAAGGGAGGGGATATGTCAGTTCTAGGCTGGAACGATGTTCCCGAAGAAGCATTTGCCAAATTCGATTTTTGGAAGTGTCCAACTTGGATTCGCGTGTTAGCACGAGTTCCGATCATCGAGATTTTTGCCTATCCATTAATTGTCAAAAAGGGTTTTGCGACGATTTGGATTCCCAAGAATTTTTCTTTTGAAACAGGAAGATTTGAATCTAAAGGATGGAATGTGCGAATTGGTGAACCAGATGATGCGCAACGCCTTGTGGATGGATCAATAGCAAGGTTATCGACCAAGGCTATTCCAATTCGTCCGCCAAGGATTACTTTTACGCGATGGGGTCGCGAATTAGCGTGGCAAAAGTCAGTGCATGTCGCAAATGGAACATTAAAGTCTTTTGAAGACTCAAAACAATCCTAAGGATTGAGATTCCCTTTCAATTGGCGTGAAAATTTTCCATTGATTAACATTGCCTCGTGTTTGAATTCCACAAGTTCCCACTGACAAAGCCATTAGCTGACAAGTTTCGCGAGATTGTCTCTGGCTCTAAAGATGGTCGACCAGATTGGGTGAACTCAATTGGACTCGGAAGTGGTCCTGGTTTATTTGGACCAGATAGCGCTGTATGGCAAGTACACGGAACTATCGCAACTTTAGTTGGGGGAGTGCGTGCTCTTTTATTGCAGGCCGCCCACCCTGCACCTTTAGCCGGAGTCGCGGAACATTCACGATATGAAACAGATCCTCTTGGGCGTCTTGCGGGAACAACTAGATGGTTAACCGTGACAACTTTTGCGGCAGAAGAAGCTATCGATCGTGAAGCTGCGCGAGTTAACACGATGCACGATCATGTGAAAGGTAATTTTACCAATAAACAAGGTGGTCACCAAAGTTACAAAGCAAAAGATCCTCGCTTCTTATTGTGGGTGCATTGCGCATTTACCGATTCATTTTTAAAGGCGCATCTTGCACTTGGCTATCCAATCGATCAGGGAGCAGATGCCTACGTTGCGCAATGGAGCAAGAGTGCGATTCCACTTGGGTTAACCAGTGCACCTATGTCAGTGGCAGAGCTAGAGGCAACTCTTGATGACTTTAGAGCCAATGATTTGGCACGAGTAGCGCGAACCGCGGATGTAGTTCGTTTTATTATGGAGCCACCTTTTGGGGGAGCAGGTAAGTTTTTCTACAAAGTTATTTCTAATGCCGCCATCGCAACACTAGATCCGCGTGAATTAGTACTGCTGGGATTGAAATCTCGTTCGAAAATATGGCTTCGAATCTCACGTGTATGTCTTGATATTTTCCTTGCAATTCTTGGGCCAGAACCACCTGCAATGAAGGTTGCCCGCGAACGAATTGCAACTGGCACAATTAATCCATGACCACAACCCCGGTTGTAGAACTTTTGACACCTGATCAATGGAAACGTGTGCGTGCCATCCGTCTGAGGGCACTTGAAGATAGCGGTCATGCCTTTGGTGGAACCTTTGAAGCTGAAAGTATTGAAGATGAAGCAACCTGGCGTTTGAAGTTTGAAAAGAATGATTTCCTGATTGCTTCAGTAGATGGTGTGGATGCAGCAATGCTTTATATAGAAGTCCTTAAGGGAGATTTCGGTGCAACGTGCTGGATCGGTGGTTGTTGGAGCGATCCCAACTTTCGTGGAAAAAAATTGATGAGAGCAATGTTCAACTACATCGATCAGCAGGAGAAGGACTGGAAGATTCAAGGCTTGGGAGTTTGGACAGACAACTACAACGCCATTGCCGCTTATGAAAAGTTAGGGTTTGTAAAAATGGGCGAGGACACGGAAAGTACCCGTAAACCTGGCATGTATTACCAGCGAATGATTCGAAAGAGTGGCGACTAAGCGTTTTCTAATTTGTAGCCAAGGCCACGAATTGTTTGAATCAAAGCGGGGTTTGCCGGATCGGTTTCAATCTTGGCGCGCAAGCGTTTGATATGAACATCCAAAGTCTTAGTGTCGCCATAATAATCCCCGCCCCACACTCGATCGATAAGCTGCGAACGAGTTAGAACGCGACCGGCATTTCGCATCAGGAACTCTAGTAATTCAAACTCTTTCAGAGGCAGAGCTACAACTTCACCATTAATAGTTACTTGGTGCTTTCCAATATCTAGCTTGATGCCTGCAACCGTGTGTACACCGTTTTCGCCATCTATCGATTCATCAATGATTCCGCGACGCAGTACCGCCTTGATTCGGGCTATTAATTCGCGTGAAGAATAAGGCTTGGTGACGTAGTCATCGGCTCCAAGTTCCAGACCAACTACCTTATCTATTTCGGTATCCTTTGCCGTCAACATAATGATTGGAACTTGAGATGTAGACCTGATTATTCTGCACACTTCGATTCCAGAAATAATCGGAATCATCAAATCTAGAAGGATCAAGTCAGCACCTTCTTTAGCAAACTTATCAACGGCTTGTTGGCCATCTTCGGCAACAGTGACTTCGAATCCCTCTTTCCCAAGCAGAAACGCCAAGGCTTCAGAGAAAGATGCCTCATCTTCAACAATCAGAATCTTTGTCATTGAACACTCTCTTCAGTCGCCGAATAAATAGGAAGTCTTAATGAAAAGGTACTACCAACATTTTCCGAACTCCAGACCTTTACTTCGCCACCATGTTTTAGTGCAACATGTTTAACAATGGAAAGTCCTAATCCAGTGCCGCCCGTTAATCGCGAGCGAGCTGGGTCAACCCGATAGAACCGCTCAAAAATACGATCAAGGTCTGCATCTGGGATTCCGATTCCTTGATCGGTAACCGAGATATCAACAATTCCATCGTCAACTTTTGATGTGACTGTCACCTTGGTTCCTTCAGGCGAGTAATTAATTGCGTTTTCAATCAAATTTTGAATTGCCATAATTAATTGTTCGCGGTCACCCAGAATCAAACCATCAATGTTGTCTGAGTTAGAGACAACTATTTGGCGGCTGTCAGCGGTCACTTGAGTTTGATCGATAGCTTCACGAATTAGGTCTTGAACATGTAATTCGCTAGGAACTGACAGTGGATCTGAATCTTGGAGCCTAGAAAGATTAATAATTTCTTGAACAAGATCTGTTAAACGCTTAGATTCGGTTTGCATGCGATTAGCAAATTTTTCAACTGCTTCGGGATCATTTTTGGCACCAAGTACAGCTTCACTTAATAGCGATAACGCGCCAATCGGAGTTTTTAGCTCATGAGAAATATTGGCAACAAAGTCACGTCTTACTTCATGAACACGTTGCGCTTCACTTTCATCACTGAGCAAAACCAGTACTAAGTCATCTTCGGTAAGTGGAATTACATTGACAGTTAATTCGTGACGGCCTTCGCCAATTGGGCCACGTGGAATTTCGATCAGTCCCATTTGGCGTGAATGCTGACGTCGTACAACTCGAACCGTTGCCAAAAGCTCTGCGCTTTGAACCTTGCTATCCTTAAGAAGACCAATTTGTTCTACACCTGGAGTAACAAAAATGGGGACTTCGCCGTGGGCCAGAACAATGGCTTCTCCATCTATCTGGGAGAGGGTGTCTATCAACATCGTAGGCAGCAGACGCTGATCTTGCGCCTGGACATCCTTGCGAAGGAACTTCACCCTCCTAACTCTATAGGCTGCCCGGCCCAGTTAACCCTGCGTTCACTTTCACGACAGAATCTATTCATGCGTGCGCCCTAGGTTCTGGGCATGGCTCTTATTAGATCAGTATTTCAAGATGAACTCGATGGCGTATCTCAGTCCCTGGTGGACCTCACCGACATGGTGGCAGTTTCAATCTCAAAGGCAACTGAATCAATTCTCAATTGCGACCTGAAACTTGCTGAAGAGGTAATTGCATCCGATGACACGATTGACGATTTTCAACACGCACTTGATGCGCGAATCATCGACATCATCGCCCGTCAGCAACCCGTCGCATCGGACTTGCGTGCCCTCGTTACTGCATTGCGAATGAGCGCCGATCTTGAGCGAATGGGAGACATGTCCCATCACGTGGCAAAAATTACTCGCCTTCGCCATCCAGATGCCGCGATTCCAACAGAACTCATTGCAAGTTTTAAGCAGATGGGTGAGGCAGCAGAAAAGATTGCACGCAAAACTGGTTCGGTTATTGCATCACGCGATACCGAAGTTGCGCTTCAAGTTGAAAAAGATGATGACGAAATGGACAAGCTCCACCGTTTGCTCATCGGAACACTTGTTGATCCAAACTGGAAGCACGGCGTAGAAAGTGCGATTGATTTAACTCTTTTAGGCCGTTACTACGAGCGATATGCAGACCATGCTGTTTCTGTTTCCCGCCGTGTGTACTACTTGGTAACAGGAAAGTTTGCGTAAGTAAATTGACCATACTTGTTCCACCATCACCACGAGAAATAACCACTGAACCTAGACGTTCAGACAAGGTGTTTAGAGGGCTAGTAACTGCGGGTGGGTTATCTTCGCTGGTGATCCTGGGTCTGATTGCTGTTTTCTTGGGTTATCGAGGCTTTGAAGTAATCGTTAAAGAAGGCTTTGGGTTCATCACCAATTCTGATTGGTCTGTGACCCTAGATGAGAACGCAAATGTTGTTGACAGTAATTTTGGTTTAGCAGCAATGCTCGTAGGAACAATTTTGTGTGCATTAGTTGCGGTTGTTATTGCACTGCCCATATCTGTATTTTCGGCCTTATTTTTAAATTTCTACGCACCAGATCGGCTTAAGCGGTTCCTGATTGCAATCATCGACATGATGGCAGCATTTCCTTCCATTCTTTTTGGTATTTGGGGTTTCTTGGTCTTAATGCCAACAGCTGAATATTGGGCAAAGTTGATCCACAAATATTTGGGTTGGATCCCAATCTTTGATTTACAAGTTCCGGTGTATACACGTTCCCCTTTTGTGGCCGGTGTCGTGCTCGCAATCATGATCATTCCGATTATCACTTCAGTATCACGCGAAGTTTTCTCACAAGCTCCACTTGATCGCATCCAAGCAGCGTATGCATTAGGTGCTACACGTTGGGCCATGATCAAAGCAGTTGTTATTCCCCATGGCCGAAACGGCGTAATCGGTGGAGCGATGCTCGGTTTAGGTAGAGCAATGGGCGAAACTGTCGCAGTCTTTACAGTTCTAAATATTGTTTTCCAGGTCAATTGGCAAGTTCTACTGGGTGCAGGTGGAAACGTGGCCTCCTTGATCATTTTGAAATTTGGCGAAGCAAATCCTTATGAAATTAAAGCTTTGATGGCGGCAGGTTTAGTTCTTTTCTTGCTGACCTTATTAGTTAACGCAATTGCAAATGTCATTGTTAAGACGACAGGAAAATCGGGGCGATGACAAATATTCCAACTCCAATAAAGCCTTGGAAGGCGACTAAAAAAGAACGCCTTATCGACCTTTCTATCTTTGTGCTGGCATTGCTTTCTTCATATCTAGTGGTTGCCGCTACCGAGATGAAAGGAAAGCTCGCCTTATTCATAGTTTTCTTTATTGCTTATATGGTCCTTACATCTTCGATTAAGGGTTTCCAATTAGGTAGTGCAGCGGCAAAAGATGCTGTAGTTAACTCTTTGGTGGCTTTTGGTGCCATTGTGACTGTTATTCCGATTGCCAGTATTTTGTTTACGGTAGTCCAAAAAGGTTTACCCGGAATATCCTTGAATCTATTTACTGCAGATATGTCCATGGCGACACCGACAGATCCACTGACTAATGGTGGTCTGCTGCATGCAATCACCGGAACATTAACTTTGGTAACTCTGGCATTAATCATGAGCGTTCCGATCGGAATTTTGACCGCGCTTTATTTGACTGAAATCAAGGGAAGATTTACTGCGCCAATTCGATTCTTGGTTCAGGCGATGAGTGGTGTTCCATCCATTGTTGCGGGACTATTTATTCTTTCGGCAATTTTGTATCCGATCACCAAATCTTTTTCTGGTTTCATGGGCGCATTGGCGTTAACAATTTTGATGATTCCAACCATTGCAAGAACTTCTGAAGAAGTGCTCAACTTAATTCCAAATGATTTGCGTGAGGCAGGGGTTGCATTAGGCGGAACTCAGTGGCGCACAGTTGCCATGATTGTTTTACCTGCAGCAAAGAGTGGCCTGATTACCGCAGTCATTTTGGGAGTTGCAAGAATCGCCGGCGAAACCGCTCCGTTGCTTTTGCTAACTGGTGGCGGCGACAAGGTAAATCCAAATGCGTTCAGCGGCCCACTTGGTTCATTGCCGTATTACATCTGGAAGTCATTTAACGCCGGCTCACCAGAGGCGCTAACAAGAGCTTGGGCAGGACTATTGGTATTAGTTGGCTTAGTTCTCATTTTGTTTACGACAGCTCGTTACTTAGGTTCCAAGAAAAGCTCGAAGTGATAACCACACCAGAAAGAGAGATAAAAATGGATGCAGGCGTTCGCCCATCATCACTGGCAGATGTAGCAGCAGCTAAGGTGAAATCACCTGGCAATACATCGCTTGGTACAGGCCTTGAAACACGTGGTGTGCACGCTTGGTTTGGAAAGCACCATGTGCTTTCCGACATCAACTTAGATTTTGGTGCAGGCACAGTAACCGCCTTAATCGGTCCATCTGGGTGCGGCAAATCAACATTTATTCGCACCATTAACCGAATGCATGAATTCATTCCTGGTGCTGCGATGGCTGGTCAAGTTTTACTAGATGGAAAAGATGTTTATCAACCAGGAACAGATGTTACAAAGATTCGTTTGCAAATCGGTATGGTATTTCAGAAGCCAAATCCATTTCCATCAATGAGTATTGGTGAGAATGTGTTGTCTGGTTTGAAGCTGTCTCAAACAAAGGTCAGCAATAAAGATGAACTGCTAGAAGAATGTTTAGTTCGTGCGGGACTGTGGAACGAAGTTAAGGATCGACTTTCTGCTCATGGTGGTTCACTTTCAGGTGGTCAACAACAGCGTTTGTGTATTGCACGTGCCTTGGCAGTTAGCCCACAAGTTTTGCTCATGGATGAACCATGTTCAGCGTTAGATCCAGGATCTACCCTTCGAATTGAGGACACAATCCGTGAACTCTCAGAAACAATGACAATTGTTATCGTTACTCACAACATGCAGCAGGCAGCTCGCGTTTCAGATTACACAGCCTTCTTCTTATCAGATGGTGGCCCAGGTCAGATGATCGAATACGCGGCAACAAGTGAGATCTTCTCTCGTCCAAAAGATGAGCGCACTGAGAACTATGTGACGGGCCGATTCGGCTAATTCGTTTACTTATTGTTCACCTAAAAGTCGAAGAGCGTTCGGATTCCGAGCGCTCTTCGTTCATATTGACTCCATAGGTTTACCCCGTAGTTCAAACATCTATGAGGGGAAGTACATGAGAATTTCAAAGCTCGCGAAAGTTGCATCAATTGCACTCGCGTTCGGTTTGGTAACAGGAGCTCCAGCACATGCAGTAGATCTTCAAGGTTCAGGAGCTTCATTTCCTGCGCTACTAATTGATGCCTGCAAGGCAGGCTTTGCACAGAGCAGCTCACATTCATACGTTTATGCAGCTTCAGGTTCAGGTACAGGACGTTCTAACTCAGATCGCTCAATCGGAGATTTTTGGTTTACAGATGCAGCACACACAGCTACTACAAAGCGCGCTTCAATTATTCACGTGCCAGCAGTAGCTGCGCCAATCGCAATTTTGCACAACCTTCCAGCTAAGACAACGTTGCAGCTATCTGCAGCAACAATCGCTGGAATCTTTTCAGGAACAATTACACGTTGGAACGATCCAGCAATTGCCGCTGACAACAACCGTTCGTCAGACCGAGTTGTTTATCGACTAGATGCAAATGGAAATGTAAAGAAGGATGCAAAGGGTAACCCAATCATCCTACGTACTCAAAAAGTAACTTCACGTTACACATTGCCGAATCAGCCAATCAAGGTTGTTTACCGTTCTGATTCATCAGGTACAACTGAGAACTTTACGAACTACTTGAATAAGTCAGCACCAACAATCTGGACAAAGGCAAAGGCTGCAGTATTTACTTCATCCTTCCCAGGTAACATCAATGATCCAGCTAACCTTGGACGCATTGTTGGAGCAGCTTCCTCAAATGGAGTTTCACAACTTGCTGGTAAGACTCCTTATTCAATTACTTTTGCCGAAGTTAACTACGCAACTGCAAATCGATTGAAAGTTGCAAACATAATTAATCCAGCTGGTGCATCAGTTGCACCAGATTCAGCAGGCGTGTCAGCATTCTTGGCAGAGGCTGCAATAGATGGAAATGGAATCGTTACCTTTGATTACGCAACTAAGGAAAAGGGCGCTTATCCACTAGGAATCGTTTCTTACCTACTTGCAGACACAAAGAATCCAGATGCCGCAAAGGGTAAAGCCGTTAAGGAGCTTGCTACTTACATCTTGAGCACAAAGTGCGCTAAGGATGCGGGCAAGGATCTTGGCTTTTCGGTCTTGGATGGAGCATTCCTAAAGAAAGCTCAAGATCTGATTGCAAGAATCGGCTAGTTTCTTTCCACAACGAGGGTAAGAGGAGCGGCAGGGGAAACCCTGTCGCTCCTCTTCTTTTTCGGCGCTATGCAGGTGGGTTAATGGATATGTGTTAAATAGCCTCTACATCTCACCCCACTAAGGGTGATGTCCCCTTGCTTGCTGCACGCTCAGGCATCACCCTTAACCCATGAGCGGCAAAGAGATTCTCACCCCTTCGATTGATCGCTCACGCTTAGTGCCACCGGCGACCCCGGTTAGTGCCATCTCTCGTAAACACCTTTTCCACCTTTTTGAAACCGACCTTCCGGGTGTCACAGTCGTTGCAGCTCCTGCCGGTTTTGGAAAGAGCTCGTTGGTATCGCAATGGGCTCAATCGGTCGAGCGTCCAACGGTTTGGTTTTCAGTAAATCCTCAAGATTCTATGCAAACTTTTTTTGCGCATGTATTAGAAGCAATACGAATCGTTTTCCCAGGCTTTGCCGCTGACTTTGAAAATGAACCTGGCCCAAATGCCCTAAAGAACATCAAAAAACTAACAACTGCGGTTGGTGAAATAGAGAGCGGATTCAATTTTGTACTTAATAACGCCGCAACAGACAACCCCGTAGTTGCTGATTTTTCTCAAGCGTTAATTGATCATCTTCCAGATAATGTGCATTTGGTAATTATTCGACGAGTAACTCCGACTACATCGTTGGCAAGATATGTAAGTTTGGGAAATCTTTGTTTGATCACCAGTCAAGATTTGAAGTTTTCACCCGAAGAAGTTTCCCGAATAGCTGACCTAAATAGTGCAGACATCGACAATGATCACTCACGAAGATTGCTAGAAAAGTGTGATGGCTGGCCGGCAGCGGTTCAGATGATTACTCGCTCTATTGCGCGCGGAAATCAATCTTCAAACTTCGAAATAGAATCTGGGTCTAGTCCACTTGCAGTACTTGCTTTAGAAACAATCAATTCGCTGAATGCCGAAAACAAATCAAAGATTTCACGGTTGGTATTGCTATCAGAGTTTGATCTAGAAGCCGCGGCAATAGTTCTTGGAGAGGATTTTTCTGAAAGCTACATCAACAAATTAGCTACCGATGGCCTTTACATGAGCGTTTCTTCAGGTCTTAGCCGTATCTATAGATTCAATGACATCGTGTATGAAGTCTTGTCTCAGCAAGAGTTTGGAGACTCTAAAGAGAATAAGAAGATTCACGAAAAACTTGCCTCGCATTTTTGGGACAAGCGAGATTACGGAAAAGCCCTAGAACATGTTTTTAAGTCAGGAGACAAGGAAAAGTTTCAAGTTTATTTGGACACCAGCATTAGACATATGGCGGTCATTGGTCGAGGCGACCAGTTAATTAAATGGTCTGAATACTCTGGTGATTCGTCGCTGCGCGGTGAGATGATGAAAAAGACAATCAGGGTCGTTGGCCACCTTGTGAACCTTGAATTTGAGCGAGCAGAAGCTTTGGCGACTGAACTAGAAATCATTTCGGAGCAAAGCAAAGAACTGGCATTTCTCACTCAACTTACTTCAATGGCTTTTGCGCATATTTACTTTGCGCGCGGAGAGTTCACGCGCTCCCTTGCAATGATTGATCGCGCCCTTATTACTGATTCTCCTTACGAATCTATCGAGAACACAGATCGCATCGCTTTGCTTCGGCTTAAGGCCGGAATTCACTTTCTTTATGACCAACCAGAAGAGATCAATGAGTGCCTGAAGAAAGCTCGAATCCTTTTGAATTCTGGCAATGTGGTCAATGCCTCTTATTACATTACTTGTATTACCTCTCTTTCTCTGTGGTGTGAAGGACGATTCTTTGAAGCCGCAGAGCATGCATCGATTGCAATCAATCAAGCATTGATTGCAGGTTATTCATCTATTAGCGCGCCCCTTGATGCATACATGGTGTTAGCCCGCTGTCAGTTAGAGCTTTCACAGATCGATAAAGCGATCGAAACTTCGACATTGCTTTTTGAAAAATCCGCTGAATCAAACATTTGGCCCTGGGCACTGATGGCCGAAGGTACTCGTGCGCGAATCAACATCACAAAGGGCCAGATTCCTCAGATGATGGAAATTGTTAAGCAACAACGAGAAAGACTTGCCACTCTAAAGTTTGCACACGAACTGAGTTGGCTAGTTGACATGACAGAAGTCTTTTTACGTTTTGTTCTTGATGATTGGGATCGTGCCGAAGAATTACTTCGCCGCATGCCGAAAATCGAAATGGTTAGGCAAATAGATTTGAATGTAAAGTTTGAAAGCGATCCAAAGAGAATTCCTGCAATTGTTGAAGGTTTTCCTGAAAATACGCCTCGAGAAAAGGTAAATAAGTTTCTTTATCAAGCAACTATCAATATAGATAGTGAAAACCTCGCTTTGGGGTATCTCAATAAAGCGCTGGATATAGGCGCAGAAGTTGGGTATCACGAATATTTTGTAAGGCAACACCGTTTGTATCCAATCATGGTGAAAGCAGCAGCCGCTCAACCCACCGTCTTTAGAGAGAGTGTGGTTCATGAAATGACAGAGCGAATTCAAGCAATGAATTCTGATACTGGAGCGCTGGAAGAAAAACTGACCACCAGAGAGTTAGAGATCTTGAAGCACTTGACCACGGGCGTACCGCTGAGTGCAATTGCAAAGCAGCTACATATTTCGCAAAATACTATGAAGACTCATTTGCGCAACGTCTATAGAAAACTAGCTGTAGATGGCCGCCATACTGCGGTAGAAAAAGCGCGCAAGCTATTACTTATCTAACAAGGTGGCTGTTTTTTAAAGGTATGGACTAGGGTCGCACCATGGGTCCAGCATTTAACCGTTTATGGGCTGGAAGCATCGTCTCGAACTTAGCTGATGGCGTACTCATTGCCGCAGCCCCATTGCTTGCGATCACTTTGACCGACAGCACCGTCCTTATTTCGATAATTGGCGCAATGGTGATGTTGCCTTGGTTGCTCTTTGCGATTCCAATCGGTGCCATGGTGGATCGTGTCGACCGCAGATTCATTCTGGCCGGGTCTAACGCAATTCGCAGCGCGGTTATCGGAATCGTTGCCCTTGGAATCGCGACCGGGCACGTGACTATTTTCTGGTTAATCGCCTCAGCTTTTGTTATTGGAATCTGTGAAGTTGCCAACGATACGACCGCCCAATCGTTGATTCCCCAAATTCTTGATGAAGAGCATTACGAAAAAGGTAATTCAAGACTCCAAATTTCAGAGACCGTTATTCAGGGATTTATTGGATCACCACTGAGCGGTTTCTTATACGCACTTGCTATGTGGCTTCCGTTTTTCATCAACAGTCTTGGCTATGCGGTTGCGATGCTTTTGGCACTGTCTATCCCAATTCAGTATTTACAGGATGTACGTGTTGAAAGTTCTAAGGCAAACAAACCTCATTTTGTGGAAGACATTAAGTTTGGAATCAAGTATCTCTACAACCACCTAACATTGCGTCGATTAGTTTTAACAACTGCAACCATTGGTGTTTGTTATTCAATGGGAACTGCAACCATGGTTTTGTTCATCATCAAAGAGTTAGAACTTGCCCCCAAGTACTTTGGTGTCATTCTTACAATTCAAGGTCTTGGCGCACTTCTTGGTGCAATTGTTGCGCCTAAAGCATCAAAGAAGTTTGGCCGCAGCATCATGATGACAATAGGCATCACAGGCAGTTCAGTAATTCTGCTGGCTCAAGGATTTGCACCTAATATTTTTATATTTGTCGCACTTGCAACTTTGGGCGGATTTGCAATCGCGCAATGGAATATTTTATTGATGGCTACTTATCAAACCGTTATTCCTAATGAGCTATATGGGCGAATTCATGGCACTCGTCGAACTTTGGTGTGGGGGATGATGCCAATTGGTTCAGTTCTTGGTGGCGTGCTAGCTCAATACAGTTTGCGATTGCCTATGTATGTTGGCGGAATAATCGCTTCAGTTATCGCCATCAGTTCGATCAAATTTTTCATGGGTATTGCCGGCCGTGTTGAGGCGGCCGAATAGCCCAGACCTCACCCCATAGTTAGCCACGATTTTTAACTTTCTCAGCCAATGGTTATCTAGGTGTTATAAATCTACGCTCATGCAAACCCCTCGCGTGTTGCTTGGACTCCTTTCCTAGGGCAGACTTTCGCCACCAAAAGCGCCTTCGGGGTTGGTCGACTCTCCGTAGACGCTTTTCTTAAACCCTCAAGGAGGAACTACATGAAGCTAACACGTAGTGCAAAGGTTGCACTGGCGGCTGTTGCATCTGCAGGACTAGCGGTTTCACTGCTAGCACCAGCATCTGCAAACACACGCTCAACAGTTGTTATCCACGATACCAACTCATTGACATCGTTTAACTCTGGTCAGCCAGATACCAACTTAACTATTAACAGTGCAGTTGGTTACTTGGATAGCATCGGATTTAATTACTACGATGACAAGAAGAACATCATTCAAAACAAGACATTCGGTTCATACCGAATTACAAAGAACGGTGCAACAGATTTCCGCGTAACTTACACAGTTGCTGCAGGCCGCGTATGGTCTGACGGAACTCCAATCACAGCAGTAGATCTATTGATGTCACACGTTCTATCAAGCAACGAGTACTCAAAGGCTGCCGGTCTTGGCGATCCACTCAACAAGACAACAGTTTCTGCGTTTGACTCAAACGGATACTCAGGAACATACAACAACAACATTGCTGGAGAGCCAGTTCTTTCAGCTGATCAAATGTCATTGACATTGCAGTACAAGAACAAGATTGCTAACTGGGATCTCTTTGGTCCAGGACCATCACCAGTTCATACACTTATCTTGATGTCAGAAGGCAAGAAGGCAATTGGAACTGTTGCAGAGAACGTAGCTGCTAAGGCTCGCTTCCTTGCTGCATACCAGTCAAAGAACACAAACGTGCTAAAGGCAATGGGTAAGGTCTGGTCAAATGACTATGACATCACCGATGTAAACGCAAGCACAAACCCACTTCTATTCGTGGGTAACGGTGGATTCTTGGTTCAGAGCGCAGTTAAGGGCTCATCAGTAACAATGAAGGTAAACCCAAAGTACAACTCAGGTCCAGCGCTAAGCGGTTCTGTTGACACAGTTATCTTCCGTTTCATCGCAGACGGAACAGCTGCATCACAGGCTCTTGCAAATGGTGAAATTGATATCTACGCAGGTCAGGCAACTGCAGATGCTGTTGCAGCACTTAACAAGATCAAGGGTGTCACCGTTAAGGGTGGAATCCAGTCTTGCTACGAGCACTGGGATACACGCGTAAACGCAGCACCAGGACAACCTGAGTACACAGGTCTGTTCAAGGGTCATGGCGGAAAGGGTGCAGATTTACGTCGTGCATTCCAACTTGCTATCCCACGCGCTGAAATCAACGAGAAGTTGATTGCACCAATCAACCCAGGTGTTGTCGTTCTAGGATCGACATTTATCTCACCAGGTGAAGAAGGTTACGACCGTCTAGTTGCAAACAACGGTTCAGGCTTCTACCGTGGTTCACAGGATGAACTCAATGCAAAGGCTCTTCGCCTAGTGAAGAAGCACTTCCCAAGTGCAAGCCCAAGCAACCCAGTTAAGGTGAAGGTACTTGTACCTGGTAACAACGCTCGTCGTGCAGCTGAGTTCGCACTTGCTAAGGCAAATGCAATCAAGGCTGGATTTGACCTACAGGGTGATGTTCAGGCTTCATGGTCACCACGTATTCAGAACACTGAATACGATGCAATGTTCTTTGCATACTGCCAAACATCAGTATCACAGACAGGCACAAACTCTAACTTCAAGCTTGGTGGAGGAAACAACCGTACAGGTGTTAACTTGCCAAACCTTGATGCAATCTTGGCAACAATGGAGCTACCACTGTCACGCGCATCTTATATTTCTAAGGTGATTGCAGCAGAGCGCATCCTGCACGCTGAGGGAATCACAAATGGAGTATTCCAATTCCCTGCAGTTACTGCATATAACTCAAACCTCAAGGGCGTAAAGCCTGCGGCACTATCTCCAACACTCGTGTGGAACTGGTGGGATTGGGCATACTAATAGCTTGATTTAAGCTATTAGTCTCGCCTACTTTGGGCGAAACATAAGTAAGCGAGTGGCATCTGGTTTTCAGGCCAGATGCCACTCGCGCTATGATTTGGCACCGATTAGAAGCAACTTAAATTTCCGGGGGAGCATCGCATGTTGAGTTATATCTCGCGTCGGCTTGGTATTTCAATAATGATTCTTTTTGGATCATCTTTCATGGTGTACAACCTTGCTGCCTATGCCAGTGATCCACTTGCCGAACTGCGTTTAAGTAATGATGACAGTGCTCAGCAGCAGATTGCAGCCTTAACCCGCCAACTCAACCTAGATACACCCCCACCGATTCGCTACTTTTTGTGGCTTCGTGGCTTGCTCGGTCTTTTTGTAGGAAATCTCAATTTAGGAACCACCCGTGATGGTCTGTCGGTTCAAGGCGAATTAGCGTATGCAATTCCGGTGACGATTCGTTTGGTTCTGGTTGCAACCATCACTGCGGTTCTTCTAGGTCTTGCCCTCGGTATTATTTCAGCGCTTCGTCAGTACAGCCGCTTCGACTACGGCATGACATTTTTAGCGTTCCTGCTTTACTCACTCCCAATTTTCTGGGTGGCTGTTCTTCTGAAAGAGTTCATGGCGATTCAGTTCAACAACTTCTTATCTGAACCAAATATCCCAATACGTTGGATGATTATTTTCTCCATCTTTACCGGTGTTTTCTGGGGCTCATTACTTGGAGGCGAGCGCAAGAGGTTCTGGACCGTTTTTGGCGGGGCCTTTGCAACAAACTTTGTGATTTTGTGGGCAATCGATTTAACAGATTGGTACTTAGATCCAGGTCTTGGACCAATCTTGATTGCCATGCTCTCTGTTGGAATCGCCTTTGGTGTAACTGCAATATCTTCAGGAATAACAGATATCAAGGCTCGAAATGCAGCACTCGTTATGGCAGGTCTAGCTCTGGCTTGGTACTACCCAGCGCAGTGGATCTTTGATAATTATGGTTCGTATTTAACTGTTTTTGTCCTGTTGGTCGTGCTGATCGCAACTGGAGTATTTGTTTCACGTGCATTTAGCAAAATCGACAGAGGCCCGATAGCAAGAACTGCAATCATTACGGGGTTCCTCTGCGGATTCTTGATCTTGATTGATCGAGTAATGCAAAGCTGGAAAGAGTACAGCTCGACAGATGCTGTTAACTATCGCCCAGTACCAACTTTTGGACAGCGCAAAGATCAGCTAGTCACAACAGATTTTTGGCTTAATAACTTAGACATCATCATGCACTTGATTTTGCCAACCCTTGCTTTGATTTTGATTTCACTTGCAGGTTGGATCCGTTACTCACGTGGTGCGCTGCTAGAGGTCCTCAATCAGGATTACATTCGAACCGCTCGCGCGAAGGGCTTGAATGAAAGAGTTGTTATTACTCGACACGCCTTTAGAAACATGATGCTTCCACTGTCAAGCTTGTTTGTGGGCGAATTCGTTGGCCTAGTTGGCGGCGCAGTTATTACAGAGCGTGTTTTTGGTTGGCAAGGTATGGGAACACTTGGAATTAAGGCGATTAATACTTACGATCTAAATCTATTGATGGGTGTTAACTTGCTGCTGTCATTCCTAGTCGTCACCGGAAACTTGCTGGCAGATTTGTTGTACTCAGCCCTGGATCCACGGATTAGATTGAGGAAGTAACCATGAATCTATTTAAACGCAAAGAGAAAGCCACCGGAGAAATCTTGGCTGGCGGCGAAAGCGCCATTGCAAATAAAGAGGTTGAGGGTTTAAGCCAAGGGCAGATCGTACGACGCCGATTCTTCCGTCACCGTGCTGCAGTTGCTGCACTCGTTATATTAACTTCACTTATTGTCTTCGTGATGACCGCACTTGAAACCAAGATCGGTCCACTACGCATTCCTGGTTGGTGGAAATGGACAACCGAAGATATTCCTGCGCTTCGTTTTGAGGATTGCCCTGGCGGAACTACAGGATGTCCGACAATTTCGCTCAACCCAGCTGGTAGTTTTGGATTGGGAACACACCCATTTGGACAAGATGACATTGGACGCGATTACTTTGCACTGACAATGAATGGGGCACGTCGCTCATTGATGATCATGTTTGTTATCGGAGCTGTTGCTGGATTCATTGGTGTTGTTGTTGGGTCTATTGCTGGTTTCTACGGCAAGATGGTCGATGCAGTGCTCATGCGTCTTGTTGACTTCATTCAGACTGTTCCAACAATTATCATCGCGGCTGTTATCGGAAAGGCTGCAGGTAAGGTCGGTCCGCTTTATTTGGCGCTGTTCTTAGGAATTTTAGGTTGGACGGGATTAGCCCGTTTAGTGCGTGCGCAGTTCTTGTCTCTTCGCGAAATGGAGTTCGTCGATGCGGCACGTGTAGCTGGTGCCTCAAATATCAGAATCGCTTTCAAGCACATCCTGCCTAACGCAGTCGGTCAGATTATTGTTGCAGTCACCTTGATTATGGCTGGTGCGATTTTGACTGAAACTGCACTGTCATACCTTGGCTTCGGTGTGGTTGCACCTGATGTTTCACTTGGTCTTTTGATTAGCCAGTACGAATCGTCATTTACAACTCGACCATGGCTGTTCTGGTGGCCGGGCTTGTTCATCATTTCTATCGCACTGTGCGTTAACTTCATCGGCGATGGTTTGCGCGATGCATTTGATCCACGCCAACGTCGTCGCATCACAAAGAAGGACCGCCTTCAGGCAAAAGTTCAAGCTAAGGCAGGTGCTTAATTATGAGTAAAGATAACGTTCTAGAGATTTCCAACTTCAATGTTGATTTCTGGGTTGATGGTGTTTGGTATCCAGCTGTTATCGACATGAACCTAGGTCTAGCCGCGGGCAAGGTAACCGCCATCGTTGGTGAATCAGGTTCTGGTAAATCAACAACAGCACTTGGCTTGATGTCACTTCTTGCATCTAATGCACGCATGGATGGCAGCGTTAAGGTCAAGGGCGAAGAGATGCTCAACGCTAAAACATCTGTCTTGCGAGAGTTCCGTGGACGCGAAGTTGCATATATCTTTCAGGAGCCAATGACAGCTCTGAATCCTTTGTACACAATCGGCTTCCAGATTGTTGAGACGCTTCGTAGCCACTTTGATATGGGTCCAAAGGAAGCACATGCGCGAGCTTTGGAACTGATCACGATGGTGGATATTCCAGATCCTGAGCAATCGATTCTTAAGTATCCGCACCAGTTATCTGGTGGTCAACGCCAGCGTGCAATGATCGCGCAAGCACTTGCCTGCGATCCTGCTTTGCTAGTTGCCGATGAGCCAACAACTGCGCTAGATGTGACAGTTCAGGCTGAAATTCTGGACTTAATGCGTGGCCTGAAGGACAAGCTAAATTCTGCAATCCTTTTGATTACACACGATATGGGCGTTGTTGCCGATATGGCTGATGAAATCCTTGTTATGAAGGATGGAATCACTGTTGAACACGGAACTGCGGATCAAATCTTTAATAACCCAAAGCATCCTTACACCCAGCAGCTGCTAGGTGCGGTTCCAAAGCTTGGTTCAACCAAGAAGCGTGCACTTCCGTATTCCGAAAGTGCAAAACCTGCACCAGTTTTGAAGCTGACAGATGTGACCATTGAATATCCAAAGCGTGGTCGCCAACCTGCATTTACCGCAGTTAAAAACTTTAACCTTGAAATCTATCCAGGCGAAATCGTTGGCTTGGTAGGTGAATCAGGTTCAGGAAAGACAACTGTGGGTCGTGCATCGATCGGGTTGCTGCCTGTTAAAGGTGGAAGCATCGAGATCGTTGGTAAGGAGATCGCAGGAGCAGATTCGAAGAAGCTCTCTTCAATTCGCCAACACACCGGAATTGTTTTCCAAGATCCAGCATCATCGCTGAACCCTCGTCTTCCAATCGGTGAATCAATCGGTGAGCCTTTGTATCTAGCTGGCTTAGCTAAGGGTTCTGATTTAGCACGTAAGGTAGAAGAGCTACTTGATCAAGTTGAACTTCCACGTAGCTATCGCAACCGTTACCCACACGAACTTTCAGGTGGACAACGCCAGCGCGTAGGTATTGCTCGTGCGCTCGCACTGACACCAGATCTTCTGATTGCAGATGAACCAACATCAGCGCTGGATGTATCGGTACAAGCTCGCTTCCTTGAACTGCTTCAGGATCTTCAGAGCAAACTGAACTTTGCATGTTTGTTTATTTCGCACGACTTGGCCGTCGTTGACATTCTGTGTCATCGAATTGCAGTAATGCAAGACGGATTACTTGTTGAAGCAGGCGATCGTGATCAGATTTTGAAGAATCCAAAAAATGATTACACCAAGCGACTTATTTCAGCTGTTCCAGTGCCAGATCCAAAGGAGCAAAAGATTCGTCGCGAGGCTCGTCTAGCTCTCAAGAAGTAATCGTCAATGGATTTAGATCTACTGGTCTTTACCCTTGATCTTGTTTCAACCTTTGCCTTTGCATTGGTTGGGGCAAGAGTTGCAGCTAGCAAAGGTTTAGATTTTGGCGGAATTCTTTTCATCGCAGCCATCGCCTCAATTTCTGGTGGCACCTTGCGCAACTTGTTTATGGGCCAGCAACCACCATGGATTCAGTACCCGTGGTTGTTCGCACCCATCATCGCCGCATTCTTAATCACCATTGCAATGGGAAAGACGCAAGATGTTGGTCGCTTCGCGCTATCCCTTGATACTTTGGGGTTGGCTGTTGCAACAGTTTCTAGTGTTCAGTTCGCGCTGATAAATGATGCACCACTTGTTGGAGCGGCAGTCCTTGGATTAATTGGTGCGGTATCCGGTGGGTTATTCCGAGACATCATGTGCCAGACCGAACCCGTGCTTCTTCATCGCGAAACTATTGGAACCGCATGTCTTTCTGGTGCGATCGCATACATCGCCCTAGATGCGATTAATCTCAACGAGGGTGTAGTCGTAGCATTGGCTGGTTTTGTTGTTGTCCTGGTTCGCGAGCTGTCGATCAAGTACAACTGGAACCTGCCTAAGGTCGTAAAAAACCCTTAGTCGCGAGACTGCCCACTTCGGTGGGTGTATCGGCCCAAGAAATCGGCCTTCATGTCGGCAAAGTTTCCATCAATAAGTGCCTGACGCATTTGATCAACCAAGCGGACAATAAATCTTTCATTATGAATCGTTGCTAAGGTCGCACTAATAATTTCTTTACCGCGGAATACATGGTGCATATAAGCCCGTGTGTAGTGCGTACAGGTGTAACAGTCGCATTGGCTGTCTATGGGCGTGAAATCACGCTTAAAACGGCTGTTAGACAGGTTAAAACGCCCCTCCATCGTGTACACGGCGCTTGTGCGTGCAATTCTGCTCGCCAATACGCAATCAAAGGTGTCACATCCGTTTTCAACGCCAACAAATAGATCTTCTGGTGCACCAATTCCCAATAAATGACGGGGTTTGTCTTCGGGCAAGATTTCATTGACCCAGGAAACAATTGTTCCCAGTTGGCCTTTATCTAAAGCCCCACCGATTCCGAATCCATCAAAGGCTTGGCCGTTAGATTCCATACCCCCCAGATCGCTGGCCGCTTTTTTGCGAAGGTCCTCGTATTGGGCTCCTTGGATTACCCCGAATAGCGCCTGGTAAGGCTTGCCGATTCGCTCTTCGGTAAGGCGCTTGTGTTCATCAAGACAACGGATGGCCCAGGCATAGGTGCGATCCATCGCGAGCTCTTGATACGGGCGGGTGTTATGCAGAGTTGTGCACTCATCAAAGGCGAACATGATGTCAGCGCCGATTTGATGTTGGACCTGCATCGAAACTTCAGGAGTAAATCGATGCATCGATCCATCAAGGTGGGATTTAAAGGTGACGCCTTCATCATCGACATGGGCTAAGCGATCCTTGTTTCCTGCAATCACATCATCTCTGCGAAATGTTTGGGCATCCATCGCTAAGACTTTTTTGAAACCAACACCCAAAGATAAAACTTGGAAACCACCCGAGTCCGTAAAAGTTGGCCCAGGCCAATTCATAAATTTAGCTAGCCCGCCAGCTTCATCTAAAACATCAGAGCCAGGTTGTAAATACAAGTGATAAGCATTTGAAAGCAAAGCTTGCGAACCCAGATCCTTCATGGCTTCTGGCAGCACAGATTTAACGGTGGCTTTTGTGCCTACCGGAATAAATGCTGGCGTCTGAATTGGTCCGTGCGGTGTGTTGATTGTTCCAACACGTGCCAACGAGTCGCTTTGCGCATGCTTGATATCAAATGAAAAACTCAATGCATTACCAAATCTGAACTCGTGATTGTTCCTCTAGCCACAGCGCATCTTTGTCGGTAACGCCGAATTCCTCATAGAAGGGCGTGAAGTTCTTTAGGATTTGATTGCATCGAAATTCAGCCGGTGAATGTGGATCCGTTGCAATTCGCCGGCGCATCTCTTCTGGACGAACCTTTGCCCGCCAAATCTGTGCCCATGAAAGCATTAATCGCTTTTCACCGCTCAAGCCTTCAATAACAGGAGATGGTTTTCCGGCCAGTGAAATTTGGTATGCCTTGTAAGCGATAGTCAATCCACCAAGATCGCCGATGTTTTCACCAATAGTCAGAGCACCATTCACATTGACATCCGTTGCTTCTTCAGGAATCAACGCGTCGTATTGAGCAATCAACGCCTTGGTGCGCTCTTCAAAAGCTGCCCGATCTGAATCGGTCCACCAGTTGTTAAGAGCGCCATCGCCATCATATTTAGAGCCCTGGTCATCAAAGCCGTGGCCGATTTCATGGCCAATAACTGCGCCAATGCCTCCGTAGTTAACGGCGTCATCATGATCTAAACCAAAGAACGGTGGCTGCAAGATCGCAGCAGGGAAAACGATCTCATTCATGACTGGGTTGTAATAAGCATTCACGGTTTGTGGGGCCATATGCCATTCGTCGCGATCGACAGGTTTGCCAATCTTGGAAAGTTCGTGATCGCGTTGGAACTTAACAACGCGGCCAACATTTCCATACAGGTCATCGGGGGTAGTTTTCAAAGCACTGTAATCACGCCACTTATCTGGGTAGCCAATCTTGGGGCGGAACTTGCCCAGCTTTTCCAAGGCTTTCACCTTGGTATCAGGGCTCATCCAGGCCAGTTCATTGATACTGATGCGATAGGCCTCAATCAGATTTGCCACAAGATTTTCCATGCGAACCTTGGCTTCTGCTGGAAAGTACTTTTCTACATAAACCTTTCCAACTGCTTCGCCTAATGAACCTTCGATCATCGATACAGCGCGCTTCCAGCGCTCGCGAAGTTCTGGTGTTCCAGAAAGTGTCTTCCCAAAGAAGGCAAAGTTTTCATTGGTGAATTCATCTGACAAATAAGGAGCGGCTCCACTGATGATGTGCCACTTCAACCAGGCCTTCCAGGCATCGGCATCAAAGCTGGCCAAGATTGTGCCCAGTCCTTCAAAAAATGATGGCTGCTGCACAATGACAGAATCCAAAACAATTGCTGGAATTTCACCAGCGCTTAAATAAAGTTCCCAATCAAAAGTAGGCATCAATGCCTTTACTTGGGTGCGCTTCATCTTGTTATAAGTCAGGGTCGCATCGCGGTCTTTCACCTGATCCCAATGGTGGCTAGCGATACTGGTTTCAAGAGCTATTACTTTTGCCGCATTTTCAGCTGGGTTTGAAACCTTAGCCAAGGCGAACATCGCGGTTATGTGAGCAAGGTATGCAGTTCGAATATCGGCATACTTTTCTTCGCGGTAGTACGCCTCATCGGGCAAGGAAATTCCGCCCTGCTGTAGGTACAAAATATTTGTTGAGGCATCCTTCATATCGGCATAGATAAAGGTGCCGAAGATTCCGGAAGTCCCACGTGCTTCTAATGCAGAGAGGGTGGAAATGAAATCGGTAATCGTTGAAATTGAATCAACCTGGGCAAGCTCGGCGGCAATAGGAGAGCCACCTTTAGCGTTGACTGCAGCAGCATCCATAAATGACTTGTAGATGTGGGCAATCTTGGTCGCTTCATCTGAACCAGTTGCGCTCTCGATGATTTCGCGAACCCTAGCCTCGGATTGAATACGCAGCGCCATAAATGCCCCATCGGTGGCACGGTCTGCCGGGATAACGGCGGTCTTGAGCCAGCCGCCATTGAAGTGACGATACAAATCATCTTGTGGTCGCACCGTTTGATCCTGGTGTGAAAAATCTAAACCTGCAGCCGACAGGCCAGCGTTACTTGAACTCACGTAATTCTCCTTCAATTAAAAGTAGTTGAAGCTTCAACCTTTGCCGTAGACTGCACTCATGGCACGTGAAAACGCTACCGCACCAAGGTGGCTCAACCCCACTGAAATGAAGGCTTGGCGTCGCTACATAATTGCCAGTCGTCGGCTGCTGGAAGCGCTGGATTCAGATCTAGATGCCCATGATTTATCTATGCCAGATTATGAAATCTTGGCTCAGCTCAGCGATGCACCAGATCGCAGTATGAGAATGAGCGATCTGGCTGCTAATGCTTTGTTATCCAGGTCGCGGTTATCTCACCGCATGAAGGTTATGGAAAAAGAGGGCTGGGTTCGCCGCGAGCCTTGCCCGGGTGATAAACGTGGGTACTTTGCGGTAATGACCCCTAAGGGATGGAAGGCAATCGTTGCCGCCGCCCCTGATCATGTGGAAAGTGTTCGCACTCGATTTATGGATCACCTTACAAAAAATGATCAGCAAACCTTGGCAGAGATATTTGAACGCATTGAAGAATCACTTCGCAAAGATGCGCAGGAAGATTAAAAAACTTCTTACTTATTTATGAGATAAAAAAACCCGCCACATAGAGTGGCGGGTTTTTTTAATATGCTTGAGGGCTTTACTTAGCCTTCTTTGCTGCCTTCTTGCGACGCTTCTTTGGAGCTGCTGTTGTAGCTGCTGCCTTCTTGCGACGCTTTGGAGCTGCCTTCTTAGCTGCTGCCTTCTTGCGCTTCTTTGGAGCTGCCTTCTTAGCTGCTGCCTTCTTGCGCTTCTTTGGAGCTGCCTTCTTAGCTGCTGCCTTCTTGCGGCGCTTTGGAGCTGCCTTCTTTGCAGTTGCCTTCTTAGCTGCCTTCTTGCGCTTTGGAGCAGCCTTCTTTGCTGCTGCCTTCTTGCGGCGCTTCTTTGGTGCTGCTGCTACTGCAGCAGCCTTCTTACGACGCTTCTTTGGAGCAGCTGGTGCTGCTGCCTTCTTGCGACGCTTCTTTGGTGCTGCTTTCTTTGCTGCGGCCACGTACTTCTCCTATCGGAATGGTTCGGATCCGTCACCCAAACCTGTTCATGGATAAGCGTGACATCAATTGGGCAAAAATGCCAACATTTTGTGACAAATAATTTAGCGCGTGTCGCAAATTTATATTTTAATTTTTTTATGCATCTTCGGAAATTTCACCACTTTTTATTTTTGCTATTTATAAATTTCGTGAAAATTTGTAAAAATCCCTCAAAATTGTGTCAAGTTAGGAATTCTCGTCCTCAGATTGAGGGTTTACGCGTAATTTTTCCGCCATTTTCTGATTTTCGAGGGCATATTTGTTGGTTCTGATGTCGAAGTTTCTAAAATCTGGCAAAAAACTGGCCAGTAACACGACCGCAATCACGCAAATAATTCCGCCACTTGTTACCGAAATACTTAAGGTAGTAGCAGCGGCCATTCCAGCTGCACGCATCTGACCGGCTAGTGGCCCCAACGAATATGACAACAACTCGATTCCAGCAAGACGTCCTCGAAGATTGTCGGGGATTGTTTGGTTCCACATTGCAGATCTAAAGAGCGCGCTGATCATGTCCGATGCCCCTGCCAAGGTCAGAAAGAGAAGTACCAGCCATAGATAATTTGTTGCACCCGATAATGCGATGGCAACACCCCAGCCAATTGCTGCCCACATAATGGCCCGACCATAGAAGTGCACATTTTTTGCCCACCCACTTGTTAGAACAATTGCGACAGAGCCAACAGTTCCGGCTGCATACAACAATCCCAGGGCCCATGGAGCTCCTAGTTGATCCGCCCAAAATGGAATCAAGGCAGTTGGCATGGCAAAGAACATCGCAGCCAAATCAATCAGGTAAGTACCCAATAAATCTTTTCTGCTGAATGCATATTTCACACCCTCAATTAATGCTGACAGGGATGGGGCTTCGGCCTCGTGGCTGGGTGGGATGTTTTTCATAAATGCAATTAATGCCAGTGAAATAATGAAGGTTGCGATATCGGCGGCGTAGCCAACAGCTACCGAATACGTTGAAATCAAAACACCGCCAATAGCTGGCCCGACGATCACACCTATCTGCCAACGCAAACTCATTAGGGCAGCAGCTGCTGTCATATCTTCATGATCAACAAGTCGCGGAAGCGCGGCCTGCATTGCCGGCTGACGCAGACCACTAGTGGCAGCAAATAATCCTGAGACGATGTAAATCAGTAGCAGGCTAGGCGAATCCATCATGGAATTAATCAGCAAAATTGCGGTGAAAATTAGGGATAGCAGTTCGGTTATCCAAATGAGTTTTTTACGATCTAAGGCATCGGCCAATACTCCGCCATAGAGGCCAAAGATGATCAGCGGGACAATCTCAACCAAACCACTAATAGCAACTGCAACATAGGAGCCCGTTAATTCCTTAACTTGGAAGGGCACTGCAACGTAGGTGATCATTGATCCGAAGTAAGAAATCAAACCGGCAGCCCACAGCAAGGAAAAATCCCTGGACTTTCGTAAGGGGGCTAGATCAATAACGAAATTGGCCATCTGCCAACCCTAGTTGAAGCCCTTAACTAGTTAAAGGTTTGAGCCTCGGTGGGGAAGTTGCCTGCACGAACATCATCGGCAAACTCAGTTGTAGCCGCCAACATTTCTGCCCGTAAGTTGCGATAGGCCTTGGCCAGCTTTGGCGCTTTCTTGGTGATGCCCATCAAATCTGTCCAGACCAATACTTGCGAATCGCAGTTAACACCTGCGCCAATTCCAACTGTCGGAATTGCAAGCGCTGCCGTAATTCTTGCGGCTAGTTCTGCTGGAACTAATTCAAGAACAATCGCAAAAGCACCTGCGGCTTCAAGGGCAAGGGCGGCTTCAAGAATTGCATCTCCATCGGTACGGCCTTGGACGCGGTAACCACCCAGTTGATGCATCGATTGCGGGGTTAGTCCCAAGTGGCCCATTACTGGAATACCGCTAGCAACTAGTTTCTTTACTGTTTCAATGTGTGCACCTTCTAGCTTTACCGCCATCGCACCAGATTCTTTGAAAAAACGAATTGATGTGGCCAAAGCTAATTCTGGTGATGCTTCGTATGAGCCAAAGGGAAGATCAGCTACAACCATCGCGCGCTTTGATCCGCGGACAACTGCGCGGGCTAGCGGGATTAGTTCATCAACGGTTACTGGGATCGTATTTTCTTCACCCAAAAAATTATTGCCGGCGCTGTCACCGACTAGCAGCACCGGAATTCCGGCCTCATCAAAGATCTCGGCCGTCATTGACTCGTAAGCGGTCAACATTGCCCATTTTTCACCACGCTTTTTTGCGGCGGCTAGATCGACAATTGTCACGCGTCGGTGCAAGGCACCGCCATATAGAGATTCCATGGTTTCCTCTCCTCGAAGCCGCCTGAAGCAGTCCCCGGGTACATCTATAAGGGTACCCCCGTTACACTTGAAAAATGAAGTTGCGCGTGGCGCTAGCCCAAATCAACCCAACGGTTGGTGACCTTGCGGGCAATGCTGGCCTGATCGCTGATTCAGTCAAAAGCGCACAAGCACAAGGTGCCAACCTGATTGTCTTTCCCGAAATGATTGTGACCGGATATCCAGTTGAAGATTTAGCGCTTCGTCCATCTTTTCAAGCCGCCAGTATCCGCGCAGTTCAAGAAATTGCAGCCGGCATTACTGGTGACATCGTTGCCGTTGTCGGCTATCTGGACCAAGGCCCGAAAAATGCGGTTGCAGTTATTCATAATGGAAAAATTGTTGCGACTTATGTAAAACGCCATCTGCCTAATTACGGCGTCTTTGATGAGTTCCGAAACTTTGTACCGGGGGATAAAAGCCTTGTGGTGCGGATCCATGGGGTCGATGTTGCAGTTGCGATCTGCGAAGATATTTGGCACTCACTCGATGCCATCGCAGCCCGAACCCCAGGATTGTTAGTAGTCCCAAATGGTTCACCTTTTGAACGCAGTAAAGATGATGTGCGATTGGCACTAGTCCAAAAGCGGGCCCAGGAAATTGCAGCCCCGGTTGCTTACGTCAATATGACTGGTGGCCAGGATGATCTGGTCTTTGATGGTGACACCATTGTGGTGAGCAAAGATGGATCAGTGCTTGCTCGCACCCCACAATTTGATGATCAGTTAATTGTTGTAGATATTGAATGTGCCACAGGCAGTTCAAGACCAGATGTAGTTATTTCTGAAGAGCCAACTTCTTTAACTGATTCTGCAGCACCAGCAGTTGCCACACGATTGTCCAATGAGGCCGAGATGTGGCAGGCCCTTGTTATGGGGCTTCGCGATTATGTTGGCAAGAATGGTTTTAGATCAGTTGTCCTTGGCTTATCTGGTGGCATCGATTCAGCACTTGTTGCTGCAATTGCAATTGATGCACTGGGTGCCAAGCGAGTCAACGGCGTTGCGATGCCGAGCAAGTATTCATCGGATCATTCAGTAGAAGATGCCCAAGCAATGGCAGATGCAACAGGCATACATTTTAGAATCACACCGATTGCACCGATGGTCGATGCCTTTATGGACAATGTTGTTTTGAAGGGTTTGGCCGAAGAAAATCTGCAGGCCCGAGTTCGCGGAACAACCTTGATGGGTATTTCAAATCAAGAAGGCCATCTGGTTTTGGCAACGGGTAACAAGAGCGAACTAGCTGTTGGATATTCAACTTTGTATGGTGATGCCGTTGGTGGCTTTGCACCGATTAAAGATATTTACAAAACCGATGTGTGGGCACTTTCTAGGTATCGCAATGCGCTGGCGCTAGAGCGCGGGGAAGTAGCACCAATTCCAGAGCGTTCAATAACTAAAGAGCCGAGCGCCGAATTGCGACCAGACCAAAAGGATTCAGATTCTTTGCCTGACTATCCATTGTTAGATCAGGTTCTGCGGGCATATGTCGACGAGGATCATGGGTATGAAGCTTTGCTTGCCCAGGGCTTTGATGCCGAACTAGTGCGCCGAGTAATTTCTTTGGTCGATAAGGCTGAATACAAGCGCCGCCAATATCCACCTGGCACCAAGGTTTCGACGCGTGCCTTCGGAAAAGATCGTCGCTTACCGATGACTTCACGCTGGAATGAGCGCTAGTTGCAAATGATTAGCAACTCGCATAATTCAGGCATTTGCGTAGAATTTGGGTATGCGTTCAATCATCAACTGGTTATTTACACGAAACCGTGTTGTTGATTTCTGCCTTTCTACATCTTGCAGTTGCTGATTTTTGATTTACCTCAGCCGCCCAATTAATTAATCAGCTTTACCCTCAAAACTTTAATCATCAACTAGGGAGAATCATGAAGGTTTACAACAGCATCACAGAGATTTATGGAAACACACCATTGCTTCGCATCAACAAGATCACAGACGGCGCAGCAGGAAATGTTTATGCCAAGCTGGAATTTTATAACCCAACATCATCTGTAAAGGATCGTCTGGGAGTTGCCATGATTGATGCTGCCGAAGCAAGTGGTGAACTAAAGCCGGGCGGAACAATTGTGGAAGCAACATCTGGAAACACCGGAATTGCAGTGGCCATGGTTGCTGCAGCTCGTGGTTACAAGGCGATCATGACGATGCCTGAATCTGTTTCGAAAGAGCGTCGCAAACTTATCCGTGCCTACGGAGCAGAGCTTGTGTTAACTCCAGCTGGAGAAGGAATGAAGGGCGCAGTTGCTGCAGCAGAAAAACTTGCTGAATCAGGTGCGGTTCTTGTTCGCCAATTTGAGAACGAAGCAGGTCCATTTATTCACCGCACAACAACTGGTCCAGAAATCTGGCGCGATCTAGATGGCAAGGTTGATGCATTTGTTTCGGGAATTGGAACAGGTGGAACAATCACTGGTACCGGCCAATACTTAAAGGAAAAGAATCCAGCAATCAAGGTATTCGGCGTGGAACCAGCAGCATCTCCAATTTTGAATGGTGGAGAGCCAGGACCTCACCCAATTCAGGGAATTGGACCTAACTTTATTCCTAACGTTTTGGATCGCACTGTTTATGATGAAATCTTGGATGCAACCGCAGCCGATGCAATCAAGTATGCACGCAGAGCAGGAGCAGAAGAAGGTTTCCTTGCTGGTATCTCATCAGGTGCAACTTTGTGGGCAGCAATAGAGGTTGCAAAGCGTCCAGAGTTTGCTGGAAAGAACATTGTTGTTATCTGTGCTTCAAATGGTGAGCGTTACCTATCAACTGTGCTTTATGAGGATTTGGTTGATTAATTAATGCCAATCTTTAGTCGCATCATTGAGGACCTCGACAACGCGTTAAGCCATGATCCGGCTGCACGTAATCGTTTAGAGGTCGCTTTGGCATACCCAGGTGTGCATGCGATTTGGGGGCATCGAATTTCTCACTTCTTGTGGAAGCGAGGGCTCAAGCTAGTTGCAAGAATTCATGCAAACGCAGTTCGCTTTACAACTGGAATTGAAATTCACCCTGCAGCAGTTATTGGCCGACGCTTTTTTATTGACCATGGCATGGGCGTAGTAATCGGTGCGACTGCAATAGTTGGGGACGATGTCATGATGTATCACGATGTAACGCTTGGTGCTCGTGGCATCGAACACGGTAAGCGACATCCCACCATTGGTAACGATGTAATCATCGGCGCAGGAGCACGAGTGCTCGGAAATGTCACCGTAGGCGATGGCTCCCGCATCAGCGCAAATGCCGTCATTACAACAAGTTTGGCCCCAAAGACGCTGCTAGATAAGGCTGATTTCTTCGTTATTTAAGCCTTAATGCCTCAGTTAACACAGCCGTAACCTGCATTTGTAAGAATGCTTCCTATGTCAGCAGATACCAATAAGCAGCAGGAGTTCGTTCTTAGAACGTTAGAAGAGCGCAACATCCGCTTTGTGCGTTTGTGGTTTACCGATGTTCTTGGCTTTCTAAAGTCTGTCGCTATTGCACCAGCTGAACTAGATAACGCTTTTGCTGAAGGAATCGGTTTTGATGGTTCGGCAATTGAAGGCTTTGCGCGCATTACCGAATCAGATATGTTGGCAAAACCAGATCCAGCAACTTTTTCAATCCTGCCCTGGCGAACAGAAGCACCAGGTGCTGCACGAATGTTCTGCGATATTGCAATGCCAGATGGGTCGGCATCACCGGCAGATCCACGAAATGTTTTGCGTCGTACTTTAGAAAAAGCTGCCACGATGGGTTACACCTGTTACACCCACCCAGAGATCGAATTTTTCTTATTCAAAAACCCTCCAGAAACAGGTGTTGCACCAGTGCCTGTTGATCAAGGTGGGTACTTTGATCACACCCCTGCAGTTGTTGGACATGACTTCCGCCGCCAAGCAATCACTTTGCTTGAAGCGATGGGAATTAGTGTTGAATTTTCACATCACGAAGGTGGACCAGGACAGCAAGAAATCGATTTACGCGATGCTGACGCATTAACCACTGCCGATAACATCATGACTTTCCGTCATGTAATCAAAGAAGTTGCAATGGATCAAGGCTTTCATGCCTCATTTATGCCAAAGCCATTTACTGATCATCCAGGTAGCGGAATGCACACACACGTTTCATTATTTAAAGGTGAAGAAAATGCTTTCTACGATGCCACAGCAGAATTCAGCCTTTCCGCAGTAGGACGCAGCTTTGTTGCGGGATTGATTAAGCACGCACCTGAAATTACAGCGATTACAAATCAATGGGTAAATTCTTATAAGCGTTTGCATGGCGGAGGCGAGGCACCTGCATTAGCTAACTGGGGTCCTAGCAATCGCGGCGCACTTGTGCGGCTGCCGATGTATAAGCCAGGCAAAGAAAATTCAACTCGAATTGAATTTCGTTCTCCAGATACTGCATGTAATCCATATCTTGCATATGCAGTAATGCTTGCTGCAGGGCTTAAGGGTATTGAAGAAAAGTATGTCCTAAGCGATTCAAGCAATCCTGTTTCGCTTCCTTCAAACCTCAATGAAGCCATTATCGAAATGGAAAAAAGTGAGTTAGTTCGCGAGACCTTGGGCGAGCATGTTTTTGAGTATGTACTTCGCAATAAGCGGGCAGAGTGGCTTGATTACAGTCGACAAGTTAGCGCCTTCGAACTCGATCGTTACTTGCCAGTCCTTTAACTCACGCGTTACCCTTAACAAGTGAACTTCCCTAACCAAGTGCCGTCAAAGATGCCTGTGCATCGTTATGCGCCTTTTCACCCTGTAGATCTTGCTGATCGCACTTGGCCCAACAAGAAAATTACAAAAGCGCCTAAATGGTGCTCAGTTGATCTTCGCGATGGAAATCAAGCACTCATCGATCCCATGGATACGCCGCGCAAGTTAGCGATGTTCAAGCTTCTTGTTTCTATGGGTTACAAGGAAATCGAAGTTGGATTTCCAAGTGCCAGTCAGACCGATTTCGATTTTGTCCGTAAAATTATTGAAGAGAACTTGATCCCTGACGATGTTGTTATTCAGGTTTTGACCCAGGCTCGAGAAGCTTTAATCGTCCGCACCTTTGAAGCTATCAAGGGATCAAAGCAGGCGATTGTTCACCTTTATAACTCCACTTCAACTTTGCAGCGCCGAGTAGTTTTCGGTCTAGATAAAGATGGCATCAAGAAGATCGCAACTGATGCCGCCCAGATTTGTTTAGATTTAATGGCCACTGTTCCAGAAACTAAGGTTTCCTTTGAATACTCACCCGAGTCATACACAGGTACAGAACTTGAATTCGCGGTCGAAGTTTGTAACGCCGTCAATGATGTCTGGAAGCCAACTCCGCAGTGGAAGACGATCATGAACCTTCCGGCGACTGTTGAATTAGCGATGCCAAATGTTTATGCAGATTCAATTGAATGGATGTGCCGTAATCTAAACAATCGCGAAAACGTGATTGTTTCGCTTCATCCTCACAATGACCGAGGTACCGGTGTCGCCGCAGCAGAACTTGGCTACTTAGCTGGCGCAGATCGCATCGAAGGAACCTTGTTTGGAAATGGTGAGCGCACCGGAAATGTTTGCCTTGTGACCCTTGGCATCAACTTGGTTACACACGGGATCGACCCACATATTGATTTTTCAAACATTGATGAAGTTCGACGTACCGTTGAATACGCCAATCAATTACGTGTGCCAGAACGTCATCCGTACGGCGGCGACCTGGTATTTACTGCATTTTCAGGTTCACACCAAGATGCAATCAAGAAAGGCTTTGATCACTTAGCTCGTGATGCAAAAGCTGCTGGTAAAGAGGTACGTGATCACACTTGGGCAATTCCTTATTTGCCAATCGATCCACTTGATATTGGTCGTTCATACGAAGCGGTTATTCGAGTTAATTCACAGTCAGGTAAGGGCGGTGTTGCTTACTTAATGAAGAATGAGCATCACCTTGACTTGCCTCGACGTTTACAAATTGAGTTCTCGAAAAATGTTCAAGCAAAGACTGATGCCGAAGGTGGCGAAGTAAGCTCTGAAGATCTTTGGAATGTCTTTGAAGATGAGTACTTACCAACTGATGGCGCACCGTGGGGACGATTCCGACTTAAGGGCTTGTCACAAAGCTCAGTTCTTGGCGAAGATGTTTATTTGACTGTTTCCTTGACTGACCGCGGACAACTTCATGAACTCAAGGGTCAGGGAAACGGTCCGATCGCTGCATTCTGTAACATCTTGCAGGCATACGGTGTCGATGTTCGAGTTCTTGATTACTTTGAACATGCATTGTCAGCTGGTGGAGATGCATCTGCTGCGGCCTATCTTGAGTGCGCAATTGATGGAGATGTCTTCTGGGGTGTCGGAATTGATCCAAACACCACAACGGCAGCATTAAAGGCTGTCGTGTCTGCGATAAACCGCGCAATTCGCTAATCAGTTGATGCCTGTTTTGGCACTACCTTTACCCGTATGAGTTTGTACCGGGATGAGGCAATCGTCCTGCGCACCCAAAAATTAGGTGAAGCCGATCGCATCATCACGATGCTGACACGCGACCACGGCCGTATTCGCGGCGTTGCAAAAGGTGTGCGCCGAACAAAATCAAAGTTTGGTGCTCGTCTTGAGCCCGGAAGTCATGTTGATATTCAGTTGTATACGGGCAAAACTTTTGACACCGTTACGCAAGTAGAAGCGCTTATGAATTACGGAGAAGCGCTGACCGAGGATTACCAACGCTGGACAATTGCTGCAGCAATTCTGGAAGCGGCAGAACGTTTCACAAGTCAAGAAAATGAACCAGCGCTACAAGAGTTTCAATTAGTTGTTGGCGGCATGAAAGCTTTAGCTGAAAATCGCTACGAACCGCTTCTGATTTTGGATGCATTCTTGTTGAGGTCCCTGGCTGTTGCCGGATATGCACCATCAATGACGATTTGTTCTAGATGTGAAAAACCAGGACCCCATAGATACTTTTCATTAGTTGGCGGTGGATCTGTATGCGCCGATTGTCGCCCTTCAGCTTGTGCAACTCCTGCGCCTGAAACTTTAGAACTTATGGGCGCGCTGCTGAGCAGTGATTGGGATCTTGCCAGTGCAAGTGAGCCAAAGTTTCGCCGAGAGGCTAGTGGATTGATTGCGGCATATTTACATTGGCACCTAGAACGCGGCTTGCGTTCCTTGCCAATGGTGGAGCGGGTATGACAATCAAAATTCCTCATCACGTTGCGATCGTTATGGATGGCAATGGTCGCTGGGCGCAACAAAGAGGTCTGCCACGTACCGCAGGACATGAAGCAGGAGAAGCTGCGTTATTTGATGTTGTAGAAGGTGCTATCGAATACGGGGTTAAAGAGATTAGTGCCTATGCATTTTCAACTGAAAACTGGCGACGCTCACCCGATGAAGTGAAATTCTTGATGGGCTTTAACCGTGATGTTATTCGCAGACGTCGAGATCAAATGAATGAAATGGGTGTGCACATCCGTTGGGTTGGTCGTCCAAAGCGTTTATGGAGTACTGTCATCAAAGAACTTGAAGAAGCAGAAGAGCTGACAAAAAAGAACAAAGTTTTAACTTTAAATATGTGCGTTAACTACGGCGGTCGTTCAGAAATCGTAGATGCAGCAGCTGAACTGGCACGCGATGTTAAGCGAGGCAAGATCAAGGTCGATGCAATTACCGAAAAAGTTTTTGCTAAGTATTTAGATTCGCCGCAGATGAGTGATGTAGATCTTTTCCTGCGTTCATCGGGGGAGCAGCGCACCAGCAACTTCCTGCCATGGCAAAGCGTTTATGCAGAGTTTGTATTTATGGATGTGCTGTGGCCAGATGTCACTCGCAAAACTTTGTGGAAAGCGATCGAAGAGTATTCCTCTAGAGATCGAAGATTTGGAAAAGCGTAGCGATTGCCGAATTGAAGAGGTAGCGGAAAAGCTTAAACTCTTGCGTCAAGAGGAGTTGGGGCGGTCAGCAAGGATCCACATTCAGCACATTCTGCATTGTCCAAAAGATACATATCTATTTCATAGGTTTCGTAATTAAATGAGGCGGTGATTTGAATTAGGTTACTGCCACAAGCAGGGCAGGCAGCTGATGGGATCCCTCGAAAATCAGACACTCTGCCCCCTTTGGCTACCTTATTGATAATGATTCTCAATAAGACTCAACCTTAACGCTAAATGGAATCATTATCAACAACGGCCTATAGTGTCGTCATGAGAAAAAATCTAAAAATCGCAGTAGCAGTATCAGCCCTTTCATTAGTTCTAGCAGGATGCTCTTCTTCGGAGTCAGAGAGTTCTGGTGTGAAGGTCATCGCGGCTTTCTACCCACTTGAATTTGTGGCAAAGGCCATCGGTGGCGATCTGATTTCAGTGGAGAACATGACTCCACCAGGGGTAGAGCCTCATGATCTGGAATTGACTCCAAAACAAATCACAACTATAGATAATGCAGATTTACTCCTATATGTTGCTGGGTTTCAGCCCGCACTTGAAGAGGCAGCCAGTCAATCTGCTCCCGCTAATTCTCTAGATGTAATGGCTATAAATGGTCTCAGTTTATTGGGTGCTACTGAAGATGGGCATAACCATGGTGAAGAGGCTCATTCTGATGAAGAGGCTCATTCTAATAAAGAGATGTTAAGTGATCCACATGTCTGGCTGGACCCAGAGCGTTTGATTGTTGTGGCAAAGGCTGTTGCAGCGAAATTATCTGAAGTCGATCCAGATAATTCTGAGACTTATGCAACCAACCTCACCGCTTTTGTAGAACAATTAGAGGGCTTAGATGCTGACTTCACTTCTGGCCTAGCCTCATGTGAGCGCCGCCTAATTGTGACTTCACATGCAGCATTTGGATATTTAGCTGATGCATACAATCTTGAACAGGAAGCTATTTCAGGGCTCTCCCCAGAATCCGAGCCAACTCCAAAGCGCTTGAATGAAATTGGAAAAGAGGCAAAGGCAGATGGCACTACAACCATCTTCTTTGAAACTTTAGCTTCTCCAAAGGTCGCACAAACACTTGCGGATGATTTAAATATTAGTGCCGCCGTACTCGATCCTATTGAAGGAATTGGGGAGGGTCAGACATACTTCTCTATTATGGAGAGCAATCTGGCCGCATTGCGCAAAGCCCTCAATTGCAAGTAACGCACGAGGCGCTCAGCACATCTCATCTCAGCGTGCACTATCCAGGGCGAATTGCCTTGGATAGTGTCACTTTGAGTATCGAGACATCTTCTGTCGTTGCAATACTTGGCGCAAACGGGTCGGGGAAATCGACCTTTGTTAAAGCTTGTCTAGGGTTGGCCCCGATCCATTCAGGCGGCGTAAAAATCTTCGGTGAGAATTCTTCTGAGTTCAAAGACAAATCCCGAATCGGTTATGTACCTCAACGTCTTCATGATGTTTTGGGCATTCCCGCAACCGTATATGAAGTAGTTGAGTCAGGACGGCTCTCTCACGGATGGTTGCGCAGATTCAATCAGTTGGATCAAGAGAAAATCGCGCATGCAATTGAGGTTGTAGGACTCTCAGAACGAGTTCATGACTCAGTCAATTCTCTATCTGGAGGACAATTTCAAAGAGCACTAATTGCTCGAGCACTGGCTAGCGAACCAGATCTGCTCTTTCTAGATGAGCCGACAGCGGGCGTGGACTTAGCAACACAAAATGTTTTTGCAGATGCGCTAAAGCATTTAGTGTCCGGCGGAACTACTGTTATTTTGGTATCACATGACCTTGGTCCGTTACGGCCCTTGATTAATCGCGCGATTATGTTCCGTGAGGGACGCGTTGATTTTGACGGTTCACCCGCCGCAGAAGAGGTCGATCGCCACATTTTTCATGATCACCCTCATGGCAAGCAAACTCGCGTCGATGGGTTGAACCTATGAGCTCCTTGATAATCTTTGACTTCTTACAGCCGGCATTTATGCAACGCGCACTGCTTGCAGCTTTAGTTGTAGGTCTATGTGCTCCACTTGTCGGCGTATTTCTTGTTCAACGCCGAATGTCACTAATGGGGGATGGACTCGGGCACATCGCCCTGACTGGTGTCGCCTTAGGTTTCTTATTGCAAACTAATCCAATTGCCACCGCAGTTATAGTTTCATCTATCGGCGCAGTTGTTGTTGAACTAATTCGATTCTATGGAAAAACTAGTGGCGATGTCGCACTGGCCGTCTTGTTTTACGGGGGAATAGCCGGCGGCGTCATGCTGATTGGGCTGTCATCAAAAAAATCAAATGTCAACCTACTGTCCTATTTGTTCGGTTCGCTCACTACAGTTGGTAAATTTGACATCGTAATTATCTTGAGTCTGGCAGTCGCCATTTTAACAATCACCCTGGCGCTCAAGAAGCCATTCTTTGCGCTCTGTCACGACTCTGAGTTTGCTCAGGTTTCAGGAGTCCCAGTAAGGGCATTTTCTATGGTGCTTGCTGTTATGACTGCAGTAACTGTCACTATCTCTATGCGAGTTGTTGGATTATTGCTGGTCAGTGCACTAATGATTATTCCCGTCGCTTCTGCTCAACAGTTAAGTACAAGCTTTTCGGGAACTCGAGCCAAGGCTTCCACGATCGGGGCAGTAGGCGCATTAACTGGGGTAATCCTAAGCTTCTACTTCGATCTAGCACCCGGGGCTCTTATTGTTTTACTGGTTATTGCCTTTTTCCTTATAAGTATTTTGATTTCCGCGCTTAATCGAAAACGCAAATTCTCGAGGCAAATAAGTTAAGATAGAGCTATGCCTGCAAGTCTTCAGCCCAAACCGATACTCGAGAGATCCACTCGTCAGCAGACCGCAATACTTGAAACCCTCGAGGGTTTGGATGAGTTTCGAAGCGCGCAAGATATTTACTTGGCATTGACTAAGAAGAAATTTAAAGTTGGTCTTGCCACGGTGTATCGAACACTTCAAAAGATGGCGGAAAAAGAAGAGATCGATGCTATTCGCGGGTCAGATGGTGAAACTTTGTACCGGCACTGCGGTCAAGGGGAGGGACATCATCACCATTTGATTTGTAGAGCATGCGGCCTGACAATCACCGTTGAAGGCCCAGCTATCGAGTCATGGGCAGAGAAAATGGCCAAAGACAATGGCTTTAAAGATGTGAGCCATCAAGTTGATATTTTCGGTTTATGCAAGGCATGTCATAAAGTTAAAAGGTAGTTGGATCGACATAGCCTCTTCGCACTCCATTGACCAATGAGTGTGGAATTTTGTACTCAACCCCGTTTATTTGAATAGTTATCAATTGAGTTGGCGTAGTTCGCCAATTTGCACGGCGAGAGCGTGTTTTTGAGCGAGACATTTTTCTCTTGGGTACTGGCATTTTATTCTCCTGATTCTTGACGTTGTTGAATTGCCTCATAGAGAGGATCGGGTAGATGTATCCATGTGGAAGCATCTGAAGCCAATTCACTTGCGGTAAATAGGCATGAATCTAAATCTGCAAAAATTACTTCTTTACTTTTGCGAGAACTTTGAATTATCAAGACAAGGTAATTCTCGGCACTTATTTCTATAGCTTCCCAGGTATCTAACCTATCCATGGAAAAGACATTTGCGAAACTTTCCCAACCGATTTGATTTTGGATGCAATTGGCAAACCATAGATTGCCGCGAGATCGAAAAATCACTTCTAGATTTTCATCGATGAACCGAGAAAATCGCTCAGGATGCATGGGGGTGATTGATCTCCAAACTATTCGCTCGCTTTGTGCCCCAACGTAAGGAGTAATTTGTGACTCGCTTGTTAAAGGCGAGAATCGAGTGGGGTCCTCGAAGTTGAAAATAGGTAGCTCGGAAAGAGATATCGGCAAAGTGCCATCATCTGACAGATCAAACAATTCCACCACGGAGTTTATTTGGCACAGAACCTCTTTAACCCCCTCGAGGCTTACTGGAGAAATTCGATTGTGATTGGCAAGAAAAAGACTGTCTGAGTACTCAATACTGCGGTACAAAAACTCTGACTTAGCCATCTCCTCGCCCAGCTTTTCTACAGTCACATCTCGCAGGAAGCTCATGCAATCCAGGGCCGTACTAACTGTACGGATATCCATAATCATGATTTCGCGATCATCCTCCATGATCACAAAGTAATCTGCGATAGCTCTTGGTTCTACATGAGCTGGAAAAATAACAACAATATCGCCGGTGCCATACTTGCTCTGCAAATCACAAATAGTGTCGTATGCATGAGACCTGCTTACGCAGGAGATACAACTTTCGGGCTTACCGATTGATCCTTTAGAGATTTCACCATTATCAAATAATTCAAAGTCTAATAAATTAGAATCATCAAATGCCTTTTCATAATAAAGGATAATCTCCTGTTTTTTGACTAACCCATTTTTTATTGTTTCTAGGAATAATTGAGATATCCCATGAATTACATGAATTTGAATCATGATTCCGTAGCCAGATACTTTGGCGCTATCGTTTCGATTGCGGATAATGTAAAACCTAGACTTTGGTAAAGAGCGATTGCTCGCAGATTGGTCGCATCTGTGTAGACCATCGCTCTAGTAATCCGGTCTTGGATCATCATGGACAGGCTCGTCTGAATCAATGCGCGACCTAACCCGCACCGTTGATGCTCTGGAGATACGCTTAAAATAAAAACCTCTCCGATAACTTGCTCATTCACGGCGTGGGTTTTGTTCCAAACACAACCAGCTAACTTATTGGCTGAGTCAAAACATAGGAAGAATCTTGATGGATTGAACCAAGGCTCTGACAACTTCTGATCGAGTTGTTTATGGTCCCAACTTCCTTGCTCTGGATGATCTGAAAATGCTGATTTATTAAGAGCCAACCAAATTTCTTCATCGGAACCTGGTACAAAGTTTCGAAGAGTAAAGCCCGAGGTTTCGAAGAACTCTGTCGCAGGCTTCATTAATGGCGGAAGTTTTAGACGCAAAAGCCACAACTCTCGAGCGATCTGAGTTTCTTGCCTTTTCACGGTCAATACACTAACCTAAATGAGAACCATTATCAATAAGGGGTTGGAGAAACCAGTGAGCCAAGTAGAACCTTTAGCACCTATTCCTGTAACCGTCATTACAGGCTTCTTAGGGTCAGGAAAAACAACACTTTTGAACCGAATCTTGACTGAAAACCATGGAATGCGTATCGCGGTCATCGAGAACGAGTTTGGCGAGGTCGGCATAGATGACGCCCTAGTTCTATCCTCTGAAGAAGAAATTTTTGAAATGAATAACGGCTGTATTTGCTGCACCGTTCGTGGAGATCTAATTCGCATCCTGGGAAACCTTATTAAACGCCGAGATAAATTTGATCGAATTGTGATCGAAACTACCGGAATGGCTGATCCAGCTCCTGTTGCTCAAACATTCTTTGTAGATGATGAATTACGTGCTGCCTGCAAACTTGATGCGATTATTACTGTGGTTGATGCAAAACACGCTCTACAGCACTTGAACGAAGTCAAAGAAGAGGGCGTAGAGAACGAATCTGTCGAGCAGATTGCTTTTGCTGACCGCATTGTTCTGAATAAGACAGATGTGGCAACCGAGCAAGAACAGCAGGATGTCATCAAGGCAATCAAGTCTCTAAATGCAGGTGCAACAATTTTTCCTGCAGTCAACGCAAATGTAGACCTGAAAGAGTTACTTGATATTGGTGCTTTTGACCTCCAAAGAATTATGGACACAGATCCTGCATTCCTTACCGATATTGAACACATGCATGATCAATCAGTTACAAGTGTTGGAATTGAAGTAGATGGAGATCTTGATATCGAGAAACTGAATAATTGGCTTGGAGTCCTTTTAGGTCAAAAAGGAACAGATATCTATCGAAGCAAGGGTATTTTAGCGATAGACAAATCTGATGAGCGTTATGTTTTTCATGCTGTGCATATGCTTTTCAATGGAGAGTTCACATCAGCTTGGGGGGATGCTCCTCGGACTAATCGAATGATTTTTATTGGGAAGAACCTGAATCGCAAGGAGTTGACCGATAGTTTTATGGCATGCATGGTTAGCGCTGATTCAAAGAAAAAATCTAAGGTAAAAGCATGATCGCATCATCGACAACCACAACTTCTGAAATTATTCCTATTTCACCTCTTGTCATGGGGCCAGCAAAAGGTGATTCCATAATCTTGCTAGATGCCGATGGAGGGCTAAGCAGTTGGAGTCAATCTTTAGGCTACATCCACTTAGCGGATCTAGAAATTGGAGGCACGCACTTAGATATTAATAAGAGTGGCGAGTTAGCCGCCGTTGCTGGTTCCGACGGTTTTGTGATCTATGACTTGATTAATGAGTTGATAGTTTGTGAATTCAAAGGTAAGTGGTCCTCCAGTGTTGCGTGGAGTAAAGATGGAACTCAGGTAGCGGTAGCTTTCGGTCGGCAGGTCAAGATTTTTGATCAAAAAGGAGTATGCCTTCGTACCGCTGGTGATTTTCCTTCTACTGTGATGGATCTGAAGTGGCTACCTGATCAAAAGCATATTGCTGTCGCAAGCTTTGGTGGCGTTGCAATTATGAGCACAGAAACAGATGAAGATGCTGTTACAAAAGAGTTTGTTGGATCACTTCTATGTGTAGCGGTTAGTCCGGCTGCTGATTGGATCGTTAGCGGAAATCAGGATTGCTCGCTGCAGGTTTTTAAAGTCAAGGATTCAACCCGTTTAGAGATGCAAGGATTCCCACGAAAAGTAACAAATGCGCAGTTTGATGCGAGTGGTTTGTGGTTAGCAAATAATGGTGCTGATGAAGTCACAGTATGGGATTTCAAAGGTAAAGGACCTAAGGGGCGGGCACCACGAATTCTTCCTAAACATGTCTTTGGTGGAACAGCAATTGCCTGGCACCCTGAACGAGCCGGAATAGTAGTTACCGGTGATGGTGCCGGAATGGTTCGGTTGTGGGATGTAGCTCTTGGCGCTCCAGAAAAACCAATGCCGCCGATGAAGAGATTTTCAACACGCACTGTATCTGAAGTGAGATGCATTCTTTGGAATTCAATTGGTAGAGAAGTAACTGTTGCACATGCAGATGGAACTATATACAGCGAGTCAGTTTTGTGATTTCACTTGAAATCGTTGGGCAACAGCCGATTCTTGAATTGAGCAACTACTCTGTATATCGAGGCAAGTTTTGCGCAGTTAACGAACTGAATCTGAAGTTTGTCCCTGGTGAACTCGTGGCGCTCTCTGGTCGAAATGGTGCTGGGAAAAGCTCCTTACTTTTAGCAATTGCAGGATTGGCATCTTTCAAAGGCTCAATGAGATTCAAAGAGAGCGAATGCCATCATGGCCATCATCAACCAGGCATAGGTTACGTCCCGCAACGAGCAAATCTTCGTTGGGATCTTCCGCTACGTGCCATCGACGTTGTTCTGACAGGCACTTCAGGGGATCATCACTTAACAGGTTATAAAAATCGAAGCAGACGAGAGAAATTAGCATGGGATGCGCTTGAGTCAGTTGATGCTCTTGATCTTGGAAACAGACTTTTAAGCACCTTATCTGGCGGACAAGCACAAAGAGTATTGATTGCCAGAAGTTTAGTAAGTAAACCTGAAGTTCTTTTACTTGATGAGCCCCTTAGTGGTCTAGATGAACCATCAGGGCAACGCGTCTTAGATCTTCTGAAGAAGAGATCTCAAGAGGGTACCTTGGTAATTGCAGCCATGCATGAACTAGATGTCGTTCAAGGACATTTTTCACGCGCCATTTTGTTGGCAGGTGGCTTGCTAGCAGATGGTAGACCGGAAAAGGTGATTCCAACTCTCTATACCAACATTGATCAACTAGAGAAGATAGATATATGAGTTTGTATTCATTTTTTATCGAACCATTCGCATATGAGTTCATGCGAAATGCTCTTTTCATCTCAATTCTGGCAGGCACGGTTGCACCTCTTACGGGTTATTGGGCACTTAGTCGCAGAATGGTTTATCTAACTGATGCAATGTCTCACTCGGTACTACCTGGGGTGATTATTGCTTCGATGTTAGGCATCAGCATTCTCTCAGGCGCTTTAGTTACAGCTTTAGTGTTAGCTATTTTAGTGAGCGCAATGGTGCGTAAAGGGAATTCAAGTGAAGATGGCGCGGTCGGCGTTGCATCACAAGCACTATTTGCACTAGGCGTGGTTCTTGCATCGAGGAGCACCGATTCTAAATCCTTGTCTCATTACCTCTTTGGGAACCCTTTATCTGCCACGTATTCCGATATTTTTCAGCTAGGTTTAACAGCATTGCTCATAATCAGCTTAATGCTGTGGGCCCACCCTCGTTTGCTTGCAGTCGCTTTTGATCCAGAGCATGCATCAGCAATTGGTGTGAAGGTTGGCAGAGCTGATGCAATTTTGATTCTTGCCTTAGCAGGCACGACTGTTATTGGCCTAGGTTCTGTCGGCGTCCTTATGACTATTTCTTTGAGCGTCGGTCCAGCTGTTATTACAAGAATTTTTTCCATAGATATCTCGCGAGCTCGATTTATTGCTATGGGGATTGGAATCTTCTCCAGTTCGGTGGGAGTCCTGTTTTCGTATCACTTAGCTATCCCAGTTGGCCCTGCCGTTGCTTTGACCTGCTCGATCATGATTGCAATCTCATTCATAGTCAGATCAGCATCTTCACGGTCAACTAATTCTAGATTGCAAGTGAGTGTCTAATGGCTTTGCCTCATGAAGCAAGACGCGTAAAGATTTGTCGGGGTTGCTGTTGCGGCAAGAAGACCGGACAAAGTAGCGGGGCCGATCTGCGTGAAACTGCATTGTCCATGCTGCGTGAATTTAATGTGCAAGTTGAATTAACAGAATGCTTGGGTCCATGCGAACAAGGTGACATTGTCGTTGTTTTGCCGACTCCATCTGAGAGGTTATCGGGGCAAAGGCCTTTGTGGTTTGGGCAAATGCATTCTTTTACCCTTACTACTTTGCTAGCCGAGTGCCTAATAAAAGGCTTTCCAGAGTCTATAAATAATTTTCCTGAATTAGAGGAAAGAAAAATCAGTCCACCTAGAAGAAAGAAAAAAGAGATATATGAAATCAAAAAATCGAACCTATAAAATTATCCTTCTCACTCTCGGGGCATTAATAGCATCTGGATTATCTGGATGCTCTAACTCTGATGAGACTGCCCAAGACAAGCTGCAGATTGTTTCAAATTTTTATCCAGTCAAGTACCTTGTTGATGCCATCGGCGGGGATCTCGTGACCAACACATCGCTGACACCTGATGGCGCAGAGCCGCATGATTTAACTCTAGACCCTAAGGCTCTAGCCTCAATTAATTCTGCTGATGCAATCTTCTTTATTGGTGCAAGTTTTCAACCAGATGTTGACAAAGCCGTTGAGAACCTTCCAAGTGAGGTCACAGCAATAGATTTATCGCGCTCTCCAGGGGTCGTAATTCTTGATGCCCCATCAGATCTTGGGAAAGAGTCACTGGCTGGAGGAAAAGATCCCCATATTTGGCTAGATCCAAAGAACATGTCCGCGATGGCAGCTGATATTGCGAAAACCTTGAAATTGCTCGATCCAAATTCTGTTGATATTTTTGAACAGAATCTTGTTTCTCTCGTCGATAAACTTGATTCCCTTAACAAAGACTTCTCAGCAGGATTAGCTTCATGTGAACAAAAGACTTTGGTAACTTCACATGCGGCCTTCCAGTACTTAGCTACTACTTATGGTTTGAATCAATTGGCAATTACTGGAATCAGTCCTGAAGACCAACCAGACGCCAAGCTACTTGCAGAGATAGCAACTGAGGCTAAGCGAGTTGGGGTTAAGACTGTCTTCTTCGAAGATGTGCTCCCAAAAGAGTTATCTGAAACAGTTGCCAGAGCTATCGGTGCAAAAACGAGTTTGTTGTCTGCGCTCGAATTTACTCCAGAAGGTTCCAATGATTACATCTCAATGATGAGAGATAATCTAAAGAATCTACAGATTGGTTTAAGTTGCCGTTAATTCAGCCTCCAGGGCAGGGTAGGGTCGATAACTCGGCTTACTCTGCTCAGGTGAAATCTTGGGTACGGCTTCACTTAGGCGATGAAGATGTTTCAGTAGTGGTCACCGAGGCCAACTGCAGTGAAGATAGTTGTTCTCCGCTTGAAACTTTAATTGCAGTAATGCGAGATCCACCTATGACAATTCACATTGATAAAGCTATTTCACAGGTAACTGCCGAGGATGTGAGGTCGGCACTCCCATAAGATCAGGGGAGGGCTGTAAGGTGAGGGCATGTTTGCAATTGCGCGCTTTATGGTCCCCTTGGGGGATGCAGCAAATTTCGAAATTCAACTAGATGGTGCGTTGGCGGCATTTTCTGGCTGCACGGGTTACGTGAGTGGGGAAATCGGCCAAAATCTCGATGATCCCACCCTGTGGAGCCTTGTGACCCATTGGGCCAATGTGGGCTCATACCGCAGAGCTTTGAGCAATAACACGGTAAAAATGAATGCTATTCCCCTTCTTGCACGGGCAATTGATGAGCCGGGTGCTTATGAACGCTCATACACAGAGTAAAATTCTCGTACGGAAGTAACACCAGTTGCTGACCGCCGACAGCCAGCCGGATGGAGAAAATTGTGGCAACGGACCGTTTAGAAAATATCGTAGGACTTGCAAAGCGTCGTGGGTTTGTTTACCCCTCATCTGAAATTTATGGCGGACTTCGCGCATCGTGGGATTACGGCCCACTAGGAGTCGAGCTCAAGAACAATGTTAAGCGCCAATGGTGGAAGTCCATGGTCATGGGCCGCGAAGATGTTGTCGGTCTTGATTCCTGTGTCATCTTGGCCAAGGAAGTTTGGGAAGCATCAGGTCACGTTGCAACATTTAGTGACCCATTAACTGAATGCACCGCATGTAATAAGCGTTACCGCGCAGATCACCTTGAAGAAGCATACGAAGCAAAGCACAAGAAGAAGCCTGCCTCGTTAACTGAAGTCAACTGCCCGGCATGTGGAAACAAAGGCCAGTTCACAACACCTAAGCAGTTCAGCGGTTTGCTCAAGACTTTCCTGGGTCCCGTTGAAGATGAATCAGGTCTGGCTTATTTGCGTCCAGAAACTGCGCAAGGAATCTTCATTAACTTTGATCAAGTAATGACAACATCTCGAAAGAAGCCACCATTTGGTATTGGCCAAATTGGTAAGTCTTTCCGTAATGAAATTACGCCTGGAAACTTCATTTTCCGTACACGCGAGTTTGAGCAGATGGAGATGGAGTTCTTTGTTGTTCCCGGCAGCGATGAAGAATGGCACCAATACTGGATTGATACACGTCTTGCTTGGTATGTAGACCTAGGAATCGATCCAGCTCGTTTGCGAATTTACGATCATCCAAAGGAAAAACTGTCACATTATTCAAAGCGCACCGCAGATATTGAATACAAGTTCGAATTCGCCGGAACCGAATGGGGCGAGCTCGAAGGTATTGCTAACCGCACTGATTTCGATCTGAAAGCTCACTCGGCAGCATCAGGTAAGGATCTTTCTTACTTTGATCAAGAAAAGGGCGAACGTTGGACTCCGTATGTAATTGAACCTGCGGCAGGTGTAGATCGTTGCACGCTGACATTCTTAATGGATGCTTTCACGGAAGATGAAGCGCCAAACAGCAAGGGCGAAATGGAAAAGCGTGCAGTATTAAAGCTTGATCATCGCCTTGCACCAATTAAGGCAGCGGTTTTGCCTTTGTCTCGCAACGCTGATCTATCGCCAAAGGCGCGTGATCTCGCGGCGCAACTGCGCAAGAACTGGAATATCGATTTTGATGATGCAGGTGCAATTGGTCGCCGTTACCGTCGTCAGGATGAAATTGGAACTCCTTATTGCATCACCGTTGACTTCGAAACTCTTGAAGATAATGCGGTAACAATTCGCGATCGCGACACAATGGCGCAAGAGCGCATCGGCCTGGATCAGGTCGAAGCATGGTTAGCACCTCGTTTACTCGGTTGCTAAAGCCACTCTTACTTCCACTAGCAAGCGGTGATCATTACATTGATCCGCCGGTTGTTCTGGCTCCCATGGCCGGAATTACCAATGCACCATTTCGCACTTTGTGTAGAGAACAAGGTGCAGGGTTGTTTGTTTCGGAAATGGTTACCGCAAGAGCTTTAATTGAACGCCGCCCAGAAACTTTGCGAATGATTGTTCCTGGAAAAGATGAATGGCCGCGTTCTGTTCAGCTGTACAGCGTTGATCCAACAACCATGCGTGCAGCAGTAACAATGTTGGGTAAAGAAAATCTTGCCGACCACATTGATATGAACTTTGGTTGTCCAGTTCCAAAGGTAACTAGAAAGGGTGGGGGAGCAGCCCTTCCTTTCAAGCGCAAACTTTTTACCAGCATTGTTGGAGCAGCAGTTGAGGCAGCAAAGCCTTTTGGTATTCCAGTAACGGTAAAGATGCGCATTGGAATTGATAGCGATCACGAAACCTATTTAGAAGCTGCAGAATCTGCAGCAAACCTTGGTGTTGCCTGGGTTGCCTTACATGCCCGAACTGCGGCACAAATGTATGAAGGCAAAGCGGACTGGTCTGCTATTGCGCGTTTAGTAGAACACTTAAAGCCAACAGGAGTGCCTGTTTTAGGCAATGGAGATATCTGGTCTGGCAGTGACGCGGTTTCTATGGTGGAACAAAGTGGTTGCGCTGGCGTAGTTGTAGGTCGTGGATGTTTAGGGCGGCCTTGGTTATTTACCGATCTTGTTTTAGCGCTTAAGGGTCAAGACAAACAAGTAACACCTACCTTGCACGAAGTTCGTGAAGTGATGTTCCGCCATGCAAATCTGATTGTCGAATACTTAGAATCTGAAGATCGTGGAATGCGCGATATGCGCAAACACATGGCGTGGTATCTAAAGGGTTTCCGGGTTCCTCGCGAAATTCGTCATGACCTAGGCATGGTTTCTTCATTACAAGAGATGCGTAATTTGTTGGATCAGTTAGAGGATCAGCCATATCCAACAGAAGTTGGTGAAAAACCACGTGGTCGCACAAGTCATGGTCGCCCACCGACATTGCCTGATGGCTGGCTCAATGATCCAGATGAACTAGTTCACGTTGAACTAGAGGATGCATTTTCAG
>JBJONF010000001.1:0-245214 GCA_046051985.1 Actinomycetota bacterium | reverse complement strand
CGAACCCGGAAGTTAAGCCTCTCAGCGTCGATGGTACTGCAAGGGTGACCTTGTGGGAGAGTAGAACGTCGCCGGACTTCTTTTATAAAAAGGGGCGCTTTAACGAGCGCCCCTTTTTTATTTCTCACAAAGAAATGTCATACTTTTAAAAATTAAAGAGCGTGAAGGAGAAAACAATGGATGAAAGAGAACAAAGGCCATCTCGTCCTTCACCGCGCAAGCCGTCAGGTCCTAATTCACAACGTCGCCGTGAAGATCTACCGGCACGTGGTGGTTCATCAAATCGCGCAGGAGCCCCACGTCAAACACGTGATGGCTCAGATCCTCGCGGTGCACGTCCTGCTCCAATGGATCGAGATCAATCTCGTTTGCGTCCACGTATTTTTGAACCAGATATTCCAGAAGATGTAACTGGTGAGGAACTTGAAAAATCAGTTCGCGCAGAACTTTTATCCTTATCTCCTGAAAATGCAAAGGTTGTTTCGCGACATTTAGTGTGTGTAAATTTGTACCAAGATACTGATCCACAATTAGCTCACAAACATGGAATTGCTGCCGCACACCATGCAGGTCGACTTGCAGTTGTCCGGGAATCTGCTGGATACGCGGCTTATCGCGCAGGCCATTACGAAATTGCTTTAAAAGAACTTCGCGCTGCTAACAGAATTTCAGGAGATGTTTCATCTCTTCCGGTGATGGCAGATTGCGAACGTGGTCTTGGAAATCCTCTAAAAGCATTGAATTTGGCTGGTTCTCCAGAGGTAAAGCGACTTGCAAAACCTGAAGAAATCGAAATGAGAATCGTTGCAGCTGGTGCGCGTCGCGATCTAGGAGAGTTTGATGCAGCGGTAGTCACTTTGACCTGCAAAGAACTAAATAATGAAAGCGATGAGTGGGCGCTGCGTCTGCGTTATGCCTACGCCGATGCTTTATATGCAGCTGGTCGTATCGATGAAGCGCGAGAATGGTTTGGAAAGTGTGCAGATCTAGATCCTGATGAATTCACTGATGCTGCAGAAAGAGCCGCTCAGTAGTTACCCACAGCTCAATAATTTCTGCGATATTTGTCAGAGCGTAGAAATACCTTGCCACTAAACAAGCGGTTAGGGGTGTTTCATGGCAACAGGGGTTAAAACTAAGAAGGCATCTACAAAAAAGGACGAGGTTGAGCAAGATTATTCACTTAATGATGTCTTACTCCGGGGGCGTGTTTCCCGTGAGGCAATTGAAAAAGAGTTACCTAGCGGTGACAAGGTTGTCGAGTTTCGATTAATCATTACTCGCGAAAAACTGTCGGGGGTGGACACCTTAGATATTGGCGCATGGAGCGCTAAAGCTCGACGAAGTGCACTTACTTTGAAGGCGGATGAGTGGATTGAGATTTCTGGATCGATTCATCGGCGTTTTTGGAGCGCTCCGACAGGTCTTGCAAGCAGATGGCAGGTTGAAGCGGCCGAGATATCGCGAATTTAGGTAGGCTTATGGCATGAGCAAGAACAACGATTTAAAGGCAACCATTAAATCCTTAATTGAGAACGTTCAATTGGGTAACAAGTCTGGAACTGAGGTCGCATCCTCGGTCAATCTTTGGCTAAAGGAGGGCGGAGAGGCTCTCAAAGTAAAGATCGAGGATGAGGTCGAACGCTCTGTTTCGAAAATGGGCTTTGTAAAGCGTGGCGAGTTTGAAGCTCTCAAGCAAGAGGTTGCAGCTCTTAAAAAAGGAACTCCTAACAGCGCTGCAAAGAAGAGTGCCAAGAAAGCATCGGCTGAAAAGAGTTCAACGAAAAGGAACCCTGTAAAGAAGACGGCCAAGAAGAGCGCCAAAAAAGTAGTTGCGAAAAAGGCTGCAAAGAAAGTGAGTAAGTAAATGGATCAATCACAGAGCAGCGGTTCTCACAACTTATCTCAGAGTTTTAATGGCGAAAGCTTTGTCGAAGATCTCCGCGGTGAGCTACAGGAAATCGATGCGATGGAAGTTGGCGATCACGCCCAACGTTTTGAAACACTTCATCAAAAACTCAATCAAGCGCTTTCATCAATCGACGGAATGTAATTAGCAACCGCAATGAAAACACGTTTGGATGCCGAACTCGTTCGTCGAGAGCTGGCGCGTTCACGTGAGCAAGCCGCTGATTTGATTGAGAAGCGATCAGTTCTAGTTAATGGGATTCCTGCAACCAAACCAGCAACACAGGTAGATGCTGAAACTTCAATTACGATTTCTGGAAATCGAGATGATTTTGTTTCTCGTGGTGGCCACAAACTGGAAGGTGCATTAAATGCCTTTACAGGCGTAAAAGTCGAAGGAAAACGGTGTTTGGATGCAGGAGCATCAACGGGTGGATTTACCGACGTGCTTTTGCGTCGTAACGCCGGGCATGTTGTGGCCGTCGATGTGGGTTATGGCCAGCTGGCGTGGGGTTTGCGCCAAGATGAACGAGTAACTGTTTTGGATAGAACCAACATTCGTCACCTGACAGGTGAAATGGTGGGAGAGCCGATTGATCTAGTTGTCGCTGATCTCTCTTTCATATCTTTGACTTTGGTGCTTCCTGCACTTGCTGCTGTCTCTAAGCCTGATGCAGATTTTGTGATGATGGTGAAACCTCAATTTGAAGTTGGTCGCGAAAAACTAGGAGCGGGTGGAGTTGTCCGTGATCCTGGTCTACGAAAAGCAGCGGTTATAGAAGTTGCCGAATCTGCTTATGATGTGGGACTTGGGACCATGGGGATTACAGCAAGCCCACTTCCTGGACCTGCTGGTAATGTTGAATACTTCCTCTGGCTTCGCCGTGGAGCCGCAGAGATCGATCATGCAATGCTCGATGAAGCGATAGCGATTGGACCACAGTGATGCGAAATCTTTTGATTGTTTGCAATCCCGGCAGAGTTGATGCCGTTGTCGCTGCCGTTGAGCTCCAGCAAAATCTTGCTTCTACTTTTGGTATTTATACGATTTCAGATGTCAACATTCCTGGCGTTGTCAGATCGAGCATAAATGATCTTCCAGAGATAGAGGTCGCCGTAGTACTAGGTGGCGACGGAACGATGTTGCGCGCCGCAGAAGTTGCCTACGTCCGTGATATTCCACTGCTGGGCGTGAACTTGGGCCATGTGGGATTTTTGTCAGAGGTAGAACGATCAAAAATTTCAGATGTCATTCAAGCTGTTGTGAACAAGAGTTATGTCATTGATCCACGAATTACTTTGGGTTACTCCGTTGAAAGAGATGGCAAAACCGTTGCAACTGGTTGGGCACTCAACGAGGTAACCGTGGAACGCGAGAAAGCAACCATGGTTGAACTCTTTCTCGAAATCGACAACCGACCAATTTCTAGATGGGGTTGTGATGGCTTAATTTGTTCCACACCTACAGGTTCTACGGCTTATGCGTTTTCAGCCGGAGGTCCAGTTTTATGGCCAGCAGTGGACGCACTAGTCGTTCTTCCGATTTCAGCTCATGCATTGTTTTCGCGCCCACTTGTAATTTCTCCATCATCAGTTATTGCTGTCGGAATTGAATCCTCTGAGGCATTTCTCTCAGCAGATGCGATTCGCAAATTCCCACTTGTTGCAGGAGATCGTGTGGTTGTAACTAAAGATTCAAGAATAATTCAGTTAGCTCACTTGAATAACACCCTCTTTAGTGATCGATTGGTGGCAAAGTTCAAACTACCTGTTGAGGGCTGGCGTGGTGAGTGATCGTACCTTTCTTGAAGAGATAACTATTCGCTCGATTGGTGTAATCGATAATTCCACTCTAGAAATTTCCAAAGGCTTAACAGTTCTCTCCGGAGAAACTGGCGCTGGAAAAACTATGATTTTGACTGCTTTGAACTTAATTCTGGGCGGCAAAGCAGACAGTTCGCTCGTCCGAAAAGGTTCTGAACGCCTTGTTGCAAGTGGAAAGTTCTCGATACCAAAGGCGCAGGAAATGATTTTTGAAGATGCGCTGATCGAAGATGGTGAACTAATCGTTGTTCGCACTGTCAACGCGGATGGAAAAAGTAAGGCCACTACAAATGGTGTGAGCGCAACGGCTTCAACCTTGGCAACTTTCGGTGAAAACTTAGTTGAAGTTCATGGTCAATCTGCAAATCACACAATCACGAAGGCTTCTCGGCAAAGAGAGTTAGTTGATCGATTCGGTTCGATTAACTTGGATGATTATCAAGCAGCATTAAGTCGTTATCACGATATGAAGGATCGGATTCAAGCGTTGAAGAAAAGCATTGCCGCCAAGGACAAAGAGTTGGCCGAGTTGCGGGAGTTTGCCAAGGAGTTCAGCGCTCTTAATCCAAATGCGGGGGAGTACGCCGAGATCGAGGGCGAGATCGCACGACTTTCTAGCGTTGAAGAGTTGCGAACAGCTACAACCCTTGCTTCATCTGCAATTGAGGACGAGGAGGCAGGATCTTTAACATCCTTAGGTTCAGCTCGTCGATCCATGGAAGCTGCACGTTCGAAGGATCCGCAATTAGAAGTGATTTACCAACAATTGAGTGAAGGTTTCTTCCTTGTGGCTGATGCGCAGAGTTCCCTCAATAGCTACCTTTCACGGCTAGAGGCCGATCCTGCTCGCCTTGATTATTTGCAGAATCGAAAGTCCCAGTTCAATGCTTTAGTGAAGAAGTTCGGGGGAAGTGCGTCGCTAGAGATTGAGATAGCGGCGTTGTATCTTCGTTTTCAAAATTCTTCGGAAAGTATTGCTGATCTTGAAGGTGGGGATATTCGACTGCAGGAGTTAGAGAAGGAACTCACATCGATCAAGAAAGTTTTACTGAGCGAAGCCAAGAAAGTAAGCCAGTCTCGAATTGAGGCTGCAACTAAGTTATCAACTCTGGTAACTGGCGAGATTCAACAGTTATCGATGCCACACGCAGCCTTTGTTGCAAAGGTCGAGCCATGTGATTTTTCAGCACCGAAGGAATCTGATTTCACATCCCATGGCTGTGATGAAGTGGCAATGTTTATTCAGGGACACAAAGATGCGCCGCTAGTTTCATTGGCAAAAGGTGCATCTGGTGGAGAAATGTCACGAGTGATGTTGGCCCTTGAAGTAGTAATTGCAACTACTCATCCAATTGGTACCTATGTTTTCGATGAGGTTGATGCAGGAGTTGGTGGAAAAGCCGCCATCGAAGTGGGTCGTCGTTTGCATCAACTGTCTCAGCATGCGCAAGTTATCGTTGTCACCCACTTACCTCAGGTGGCTGCTTGGGCGGACTCGCACTTTGTTGTGACAAAGAATAATGATGGCACCGTTAGTCAAAGCGATGTCCGTTTGGTCTCGGGTGAGGAACGGATCGAAGAGGTTGCCCGAATGCTGGCCGGTCTAGAAAACTCTGCCAGCGCCCGAGAACACGCCACCGAGCTACTTTCTCTGAAGGTGTAAGAGCGACACCTTTTTAAATGATAGGTTTGTCTTCCATGGGCCAAGCACATGTGACTAAACACTTATTCGTAACCGGCGGAGTCGCCTCAAGTTTGGGCAAAGGACTCACAGCCTCAAGCCTTGGACGATTATTAGTAGCTCGCGGTATTCGGGTAACAATGCAAAAGCTGGATCCATACCTCAATGTCGATCCTGGCACCATGAATCCATTCCAACACGGTGAAGTTTTTGTCACCGATGATGGATCTGAGACCGATTTGGATATTGGCCACTACGAAAGATTCCTCGATCGCAATCTGCACGGCTCTGCCAATGTGACGACAGGTCAAGTTTATTCACGGGTTATCGCGCGAGAGCGTCGCGGTGAATACCTTGGTGAAACGGTTCAAGTAATTCCACACATCACCAATGAGATTAAAGAGCGAATCATCGCAATGGCTGGACCTGAAATTGATTTAGTTATTACTGAAGTAGGCGGAACAGTCGGAGATATCGAGTCCCAACCGTTCCTAGAAGCTATTCGACAGATTCGTCAAACAGTAGGTCGTGACAATGTCTTTTATCTTCACGTTTCTTTGGTTCCATACATCGGACCATCAGGTGAGTTGAAAACCAAGCCCACGCAGCATTCCGTTGCAGCTCTACGCAGCATTGGTATCGCACCTGACGCAATCGTTCTGCGTTCGGATCGTGAAATCCCCGAAAGTGTTAAGAAGAAGATATCCTTGATGTGTGACGTTGATTCAGAGGCGGTCGTTGCTGCAGTTGATGCGCCATCGATTTATGACATTCCAAAGGTGCTCCATAGCGAGGGCCTTGATTCATATGTAGTGAAGCGTTTGGGTTTTGATTGCCATGATGTTGTTTGGGGCGATTGGGACGCGCTACTAGAGAAGGTTCATCACCCAAAGCATCACATCAAGGTTGGCCTTGTCGGCAAGTACATTGATTTGCCTGATGCTTATCTTTCGGTATCGGAAGCGTTGCGTGCCGGTGGTTTTGCCAATGAAGCCAAAGTCGAAATTGTGTGGATTACAAGTGATGAGTGCGAAACTCCAGAGTTAGCTAAAAAGCATCTAGAAAATGTTGACGCCATATGCGTTCCAGGTGGATTTGGTATCCGCGGTATTGAAGGAAAAGTTGGAGCGCTTAAATTTGCTCGCGAAAACAAGATTCCTACTTTGGGTTTGTGTTTGGGTTTGCAGTGCATGGTGATTGAGGCTGCGCGTAATCTCGCGGGAATCAAGGATGCAATTTCAGCAGAGTTTTCAGATTCTGGAACTCCAGTGATTGCAACCATGGTTGACCAAAAAGATGTTGTGTCAGGTAAAGCCGATATGGGTGGAACGATGCGTTTAGGTCTGTATAAGGCCGATCTGCTGCCAGGATCTGTAGTCGCTCAAACTTATGGATCAACTGAGGTCTCTGAACGTCACCGCCATCGTTATGAAGTCAACAATCTATATCGCGATCAAATTTCATCAGCTGGTTTAGTTTTCTCAGGCATGTTCAAAGAGCAAGATCTTGTGGAGTTTGTGGAACTGCCTTCACAGGAGCATCCTTACTACGTAGGCACGCAAGCTCATCCTGAGCTTCGGTCACGTCCAACGAGACCTCATCCGCTCTTTATTGGTCTGATTGCTGCAGCGATAAAGGCGAAAGGCTAATCATGATCGTTGGAGTTCCCAAAGAAATTAAGGTGCATGAATCTCGAGTGGCAATAACTCCCGAGGGAGTTTCTGAATTCGTTCACGCAGGACACACAGTAATTATCGAAAACAATGCTGGTGCTGGTTCTTCGATTAGTAATGATGAATTCGTCGCAGCTGGGGCATCAATTGTTACGACCTCCGATGAGGTGTGGCAGAAAGCAGATTTAGTTTTAAAGGTGAAAGAGCCGATCGAACCTGAATATCCAAAGATGCGGAAGGGTCAGACGCTCTTCACTTACCTTCACTTGGCAGCATCGAAAGCTTGCACTGATGCTTTAGTTAAATCAGGAACAACTGCAATTGCATATGAAACAGTTGAAGTGAATGGAACATTGCCATTGCTTGCACCAATGAGCGAGGTTGCAGGTCGTCTAGCAACCCAGGTTGGTGCGACCGCGCTGCAAAAGCCTCATGGTGGGCGTGGAGTTCTTCTGGGTGGCGTTCCAGGTGTTGCACCTGGTCGAGTTGTTGTTATCGGTGGGGGAGTTGCAGGCCTTAACGCCGCGGTAATCGCCTTAGGCATGGGCGCAGATGTGACTGTATTTGATCGTTCGGTATCTCGATTGCAATACATAGACACGATCTATGGTGGCCGGATTAAAACTTTGGTCGCATCAAAGCATGCGATCGAACGCGAAGTTAAGCAAGCAGATTTGGTTGTTGGAGCCGTTCTTGTTCATGGAGCAAAAGCGCCGAAGTTGGTTTCAAATCTTTTAGTTTCACAGATGAAAAGCGGTTCAGTGCTAGTTGATATTGCTATCGATCAAGGTGGATGCTTTGAAGATTCAAAGCCAACAACCCATGCCGAACCAACGTATTCGGTCCACAACTCGATTTTCTACTGTGTCGCAAACATGCCAGGTGCGGTTCCGGTTGCATCTACCTACGCTCTTACAAATGCGACATTGCCGTTCGCTCTCTCACTAGCCAACAATGGTTGGGAAACTGCGTGCAAGAAGGACCAGAATCTTGCCAAGGGATTAAATGTGCATGATGGAAAAATTTACTACTCCGCTGTCGCAGAAGCACATGGTTACGCAAGCACCCAACTTTGATGTAGCTGCGGCTTCATTTCTCAATCATCTGCAGATTGAGAGAGGGTTGGCTGCAAATACGATAGCGGCGTATCGCCGTGATTTAGAAAAGTTTCGATTGTTCTTGGACGGAACTGCACTGTCCAAAGTGTCTCCAGAAGTAATTACTGCTTTCGAAGTTTCACTGAGACAAGCCAATTTATCCGTTCCAACAGTTAACCGTGCAGATTCAACCTTGCGGTCATTTTTCAAGCATCTGCAACAGGAGTACGGCATTGCTGATCCAACTTTAGAGATTCCGGCAAGCAAAACGGCTCGACGTTTACCCAAAGCGTTAACCTACGACCAAATAATGTCGATGATCAACGCAGCTCTAAAGGAGAGCGAACCAATAACACTGCGCGATCAAGCGATGCTAGAGCTGCTCTATAGCAGTGGGGCTCGCGTCAGTGAGTTAATCGGAATCAATTTAAATGATCTCAGCACCGTCACCTCGGCAGATGGTGAAATCACCATATTGAAACTACGAGGAAAAGGATCTAAAGAACGTATCGTTCCTTTAGGTTCTTATGCCTCCAAAGCTATAGATAATTACTGTGTTCGAGTACGTCCTGGATTATTGGCTAAGAATCCTAAGAACAACCCAGCGTTATTTCTTAACTCACGGGGTAGTCGAATATCTAGACAATCGGCGTGGCAAATGGTGCTGGATGCAGCTGCTGCAGCGGGCATCACAGAACATGTATCACCACACGTTTTTAGGCATTCGTATGCAACTCATTTATTAGATGGCGGCGCAGATATTCGCGTGGTTCAAGAGTTGTTGGGACATTCATCGGTTACAACAACCCAGATTTACACTTTAATCACTATCGACAAAGTGCGTGAAAGCTATTCGATGGCACATCCGCGTGCCAAGTAAATAATTACTGGCCGCGAAGTCTGCGTGCCAGGATGCTTTGATCACCCTTAGCTTCTAAATCAGCGATGATCACAGCGATTGATTCGCGAACAATACGACCACGATCAACAGCTAAACCTAGATCTCCACGAAGTTGTAAACGCGCCTGATCAAGATCGAAGAGTTCATCTGGTGATAAGTACACCGTGATCTTTTCATCATGGCGCTCACGACCTGAAGGGGAGCGATCAACGGTTGTTACTCGACGACGTGCAATTGTTCTTACACCCTTTTTAGAAGATGGCGCCTTAGGTGTTGCAATAGCTGGTGGAACAAGTGGAGCCGTTACATCGTTTGCTGGTTGTGCAGGAACGGCGCTTAGCGCTGGTGTAGTGGAACGAAATAGTTCATCTGCACCTGGAAGGTTTGCTCTACGGGTCATCGTGCGCCTCCTCTGGCGATTAGTTCTCTAGCTAGACGGCGATATGAAGCAGCGCCGCCCGATGTAGTTGCATAAGTTGTAATTGGTTCGCCAACAACAGTTGTTTCTGGAAAACGAATAGTTTTAGCAATGATTGTTTCAAAAACATCTTCCGGGAATTGTTCCAAGATTCGCTCTAGAACTTGGCGATTGTGTGATGTCTTTTTGTCATACATGGTTGCCAAAATTCCGACAAGACGTAACTCAGGATTAAGGAAAGTTTTCACTTTATCTAAGTTGCCCTTTAATTCAATGAAGCCGTGTAAAGCAAAGTATTCACACTGCATCGGAACTATTACTTCCTGTGAAGCAACGAGAGCGTTAATAGTTAACTGACCCATAGTTGGCTGGCAGTCGATCAAAATGACATCGTAATAATCACGAAGCGGTGCTAATGCTCGCTTGAGGTATTGCTGCCCACCGATTTCAGCGCCCAAGGTAGTTTCTGCAGTACCTAGATCACGGTTAGCGGGTAAGAAATCCAAACCAGGAACAGAAGATTTCAAAACAATCTCATCGACGTTGGCGGTCGGTGTCATTAACGCGTAGTAAACGGTTTGCTCCAAAGGAAGCGAGTGAGCGTTTACTCCAAGACCAAGAGATAAACCACCTTGTGGGTCAAAGTCCACCAACAAAACACGGCGACCCATTTCAGCAAGGGCTGCGCCTAAGTTGATTGTGCTGGTTGTTTTTCCAACGCCACCTTTTTGATTAAAGATGGAAATTACTTTGGCGCTTCCGTGTTCAGAAAGAGCTGCAGGTGTCGGAAAGTTTTTAGCGGTCTTTCCAAGCAGGGTTGCAGTCGTAGCCACATCCTCCGCAATTGTCGATTTAGCGTTCAATCTTCAAACCTCTTTCCTGATATAGCAAAGAGCCTAGGCGCTACACAGAAAACAGGCAAGCGTGAAGTAGGGTGCGACAATGGTTTCGATTGGAGATACCGCAGTTGCCGAAGGTGTTGATGTAAACGCCTCTTCGAGCGGCTTCTCCGTGCACCTGTCTAACTTTGATGGACCCTTTGATCTGCTCTTACAGCTGATTTCCCGTCACAAGATGGATGTCACTGAAGTTGCTTTGAGCATAGTTACAGATGAGTTCATCTCCTTTATCCGCGAACTTGAGGCCTCCGGTCAAGGCTGGGATCTCGATCAGGCCACCGAATTCTTAGTTGTAGCCGCCACCTTGTTGGACCTGAAGGCCGCCCGCCTTCTTCCAAGTGGTGAAGTTGAAGATGAAGAGGATCTGGCATTGCTTGAGGCCAGAGACCTACTCTTTGCCCGTCTTTTGCAGTACCGAGCTTTCAAAGAGATCGCTGCAACCTTTAGCGAGCGCATAGCCGCTGCTGACAAATCCTTTCCCCGTGTAGTAGCCCTTGATCCAGCCTTAGCCAGCCTGTTGCCAGAAGTTTTGATCGGGGTAGGTGCTCAGCGTTTTGCCGCGATCGCAGAGCGGGTCCTTACTCCAAAGGTCACACCTGTTGTAGCGGTAGAGCACCTTCATATGGCCCTTGTGAGTGTGGCTGAAGAGTCCAGGAGGGTCGTTGATGCTTTGCGCCAGGCGACCTCTATGAGCTTTAGAAATCTGATTTCCGATGCAGACAGCACCCTCGTCGTCGTTGCTCGCTTCTTGGCGTTGCTCGACCTCTACAGACAGGGTGTCTTGCGATTTGATCAAGTGGTTGCCCTTGGCGAGCTGCAGATCCGATGGACCGGCAGCCTAGAAGGTGATGTTGAGATTACAGATGAGTTTGATATACCCGTGGTTTTAGAGATGGAAGACTCGACAGAAAGTGGCGGAAATGTCTAATGTAGAAGTTGAACGTTCCATTGAGGCGATTCTCATGGTCGTTGATGAGCCGGTTACCGAGGTAGTCCTAGCCCAAGTCTTGGAACGCACCGTGGAGGAAGTTGAGGCTGCCTTAGCGGTCTTAGAGATCTCGTATGAGGAGCGCGGCTTTTCTCTGCGCAAGATCAACGGGGGTTGGCGCTTCTACAGCCACCCCGCGTATTCAGCAGCGGTTGAAAAGTTTGTCCTAGATGGCCAGCAATCGCGCCTCACCCAGGCCGCTTTGGAAACCTTGTCTGTTATTGCCTATCGCCAACCGGTATCCCGAGCTCGAGTGTCAGCTATTCGCGGGGTAAATGTTGAAGCGGTAATGAAGACTTTGATCACCAGAGGGTTGGTGGAGGAGTCGGGGCTTGAGCACGAGACGGGTGCGATTTTGTATAAGACCACCAGCTATTTCTTGGAGCGTCTGGGACTGAACTCACTGGAAGATTTGCCCGCCCTTGCGCCTTACCTGCCTGATCTTGAGGGCTTGGACGAAATTCTCGATTCGCTAACCGACTAGTACTTCGGCTACCCTTATCTCCTGACTGTCGGGAGGATAGCCATGGCCCAAATGAGGCTTAACAAGATCATCGCAGATGCTGGAATCACAAGCCGTCGCGGTGCGGATGAATTAATCGAATCAGGTCGCGTATCCGTCAACGGACTCACTATCCGTGAAATGGGTAGCAAGTTTGATCCCGAAAAAGATAAAGTCATGGTTGATGGTGAGACAATTACACGCACTTTGACTAAGTCTTATTTGGCACTTCATAAACCAAAGGGTGTTTTGTCAACGATGTTTGACCCGGAGGGCCGTCCTTCATTGGATGATTTTATCGACCTGCGAAAAGAGCGTTTATTCCATGTGGGTCGTTTGGATAAGGATTCTGAGGGTCTGATCTTGCTTACTAATGATGGAGATTTAACCTTCAGGGCTACCCATCCCTCCTTTGGATTGGAAAAAACCTACATTATCGAATTTGATGGTCCTTTGCCTACGGGCGTAGATAAGGTCCTTCTGAATGGTGTTGAACTGGAAGATGGAATGGGTCGAGTTTTGACCTTTAAGCAGCTCTCGCCACGATGGATCGAAGTCTCAATTCACGAAGGTCGATACCACATCATTAGACGGCTCATGGAGGCGGTGGGGGTGGATGTCCTTCGGCTAATCAGAACCAAGTTCGGACCGATCTCTCTGGGCGACACCCCCGAAGGTCGTTGGAGAGACCTCAATGACACAGAGTTGATGAATCTACGAAAGGCTTTAGACATTTAAAGACATTGCTACAAGTCGATACTTCAATAAATAACCATATATCGGTTTATCTACAATAGTGATGTATATTATTAATAAGTCGATATACATGAGCGTAAAAGAGGCCGTAGGTATTGATTTATCGATATTTGATGAAGAGTGAGTGTGTAGGTCACTGAAGAAGATCTGTGGGGGAAAAGTAGTAAACAAGTTTTAAAGGTAAAAGGTTTTATCGATAAAAATGGAATCAAATAAGCACCAATTTTCGCTAGGAAAGGTACCCTTATCCCATGAGTTTGCGAGCTATTAGAGGAGCCATTCAGGTTCCAGCCAACACGGCGCCAGATATCGCCCAAGGTGTGCAGGAGTTAGTTTCGGCAATTCTTCAAGCAAATGAGCTCTCTCCGGCAGATGTCATCTCAGTTTTTTTCACATCCACGGTTGACCTGAATGCCGCCTTCCCTGCAGCGGCCTGTCGAGAGATGGGCTTTGCCAATGTTGCGTTAATTGGATCAGTTGAAGTTGATGTCCCAGGGGCGCTAGACAAGACAATTCGTGCAATGTTTCATGTCGAAACAGCTAGATCTGCTGAGCAAATCAGCCACATTTATCTACATGGAGCCGCGGCGCTACGCAGAGATATAGCTCAATAATGTCCACGAAACTCTCTTCTGTTCGCATCGTAGGTTCTGGCTTAATCGGAACTTCCATCGGCTTAGGCCTGGTTCAACAAGGCATCAAGATCCAGATGGTTGATGCAGATTCCAAAGCTCAATCCTTGGCCAATGATCTAGTCGGTGGGGTAGTAGTTGTCGATCCAGATCTAGTGGTGCTAGCAATGCCTACTTCGCAGCTATCAGTAGTTATAGAAGTAGAAAATCAACTAAACCCACAGTCGACATTTATTGATGTTGGTAGTGTTAAGAGTGAAGTTCTACTTTACGTAGAGGGTATTTCAGGGATGTCCAGACGATTTGTGCCCACTCACCCCATGGCAGGTCGTGAAATAGGCGGTGCAGGCTCGGCACGGGCTGATCTGTTTCAGGGTCGGAGCTGGATACTTACGCCTAGCACCGATCTAGAAGAATCTTCGAAGGAATTGGCGCTTGAGCTGATTGCTTTCTTAGGGGCAACTCCTGTTGAGCTAACAGCTGCCGATCATGATCGGGCGGTGGCGAAGATTTCCCACCTTCCACAGATTGCCGCTTCTCTGATTGCAAAGCAGTTGACCGGTACCCCAACTGAGTGGATGGAGTTAGCGGGGCAGGGGCTTCGAGATACCACTCGAATAGCTGGTTCGGATGAATCACTGTGGAAAGAGATCATTCATTCCAACCGCGCTGAGCTAGAACAATTGCTAATAAATCTACAAAACGATGTAGCCAAGATGATTGACTCTCTGAATAATCCGGAAGCAATAGCAAAATTGATCGCCCAAGGTCGCTCTGGCAAAGCATTAATTCCTGGAAAGCACGGCGGAAAAGCACGTGAATACTGGTACTTACCAATTGTTATTGATGACAAGCCTGGTCAATTAGGCGCAATCTTTAATGAGTGTGCAGCGATGGATGTAAACGTCGAAGATTTGAATATCGAACATTCACCCGGACAATTAAGTGCGTTGATCACTTTAGCTTTGTCTGAAAGTGATGCTTCAAAACTTTCTTCTCATCTAACCTCGATCGGATGGAATGTTCATCCGATTCGTAAATAGAAGTAGGCTCATCACATGGGCATAGTCGTAGCAATAGATGGCCCGAGTGGCGCAGGGAAGTCGAGCACTGCAAAAGCGATAGCAACTCGCGCAGGTTGGAATTACTTGGATACAGGTGCGTTATATCGCGCCGTAACTTGGCTTGCGCTGGAATACAAATGCGAAGAAGCTTTTTCTATTTTACAAGCTGTAAAAGATCATCCGATTAAATTCAATGCTGATCCAACTGATCCAAATATTTTTGCTGGCGAAACACAAATCACGTATTCGATTAGAGGAACATCAGTTACCGAAAATGTTTCGCGAATTAGCGCAATGCCTGAAATTCGCAGAGAACTTTTAAATCTGCAACATCGAATCATTGATTCGGCAGAACGCGGAATTGTTGTCGAAGGCAGAGATATCGGAACAGTGGTTGCTCCTGAAGCGGGGTTAAAAATCTATTTGACCGCCGACTTAGATGCGCGCACAACCCGTCGCGAAGGTGAAACGGAAGATAAAACTGTTGATGTAAAGCAATCTTTGGATAGCCGAGACGCCGTTGATTCAACTCGAGCCGTCTCGCCATTGGTTATGGCATCTGATGCCGTAGAGGTTGATTCAACTTATTTGGATCTTGACGAGACGATCGAACGTATCTGGGAGCTCTTAAAGAAGCGTAATTTGCTGGGTTTACCGATCGTCGCGATCATAGGTCGCCCCAATGTTGGAAAGTCAACGTTGATCAATCGTTTCTTAGGTCGAAGAGAAGCAATTGTTGAAGACACACCGGGTGTAACACGCGATCGTGTTCAGTACGAATGTGAATGGGGCGGTCGTCGTTTCATCATTATGGACACTGGCGGTTGGGAAGCAAAGCCCGACGGTATCGCTGTTCAAGTAAGTGCCGGCTCAGAGTTAGCCATGCAGGAAGCTGACGTGTTGTGTTTTGTTGTGGACGCGCAAGTGGGAGCGCTGGATGAAGATGACACTTTGGTGCAGCACTTACGCAAAGCAAAAAAGCCAACAATTCTGATTGGAAATAAAGTTGATGGCGAGCGTGAGGAAGCTGAAGCGCATGGCCTATGGGGTTTGGGTCTTGGTGAACCACGCTTTGTTTCCGCACTGCATGGTCGCGGTAGTGGTGATTTGTTAGATCACATTGTGAATGTTTTGCCTGAAGTTGGTCGTGCACAAAATCAAGATGGTTATCGCAAGGTTGCCCTAATCGGACGACCTAATGTTGGTAAGTCATCATTGTTTAACGCTATTGCCGGCGAATCCTTATCAATTGTTGATGATGCTGCGGGTACGACCCGTGATCCAGTGGATTCACTTTTATCATTTGGTGGATCAACTTGGAGATTTATCGACACTGCAGGATTAAAAAAACGAGCTAATCAAGATTCTGGAACTGATTACTACGCATCATTGCGTACAGCAACCGCGTTAGAGCGCTGCGAAGTTGCTGTAGTCGTACTTGATGCATCAGAGCCAATCACCGAACAAGATTTACGAGTCATCACTATGGTTGAAGAAGCAGGAAAAGCCATGGTGATTGTCATGAATAAGTGGGATTTGGTAGATGAAGATCGCCGGAACCAATTGGACCGAGAGATTGATCGACATCTAGATCAGGTCGAATGGGCCCAACGAGTCAACATTGCGGCCAAGACTGGCTGGCATCGCGATCGTCTTGCACCGGCGCTTCGAACAGCTCTTGATAGTTGGGAACGAAGAGTTCCGACGGCAAAGTTGAACTCATTCCTAGGTGCGTTGATTGGTGCGACCCCGCCACCTGTTCGTGGTGGAAAGCAGCCAAAGGTCTATTACGCAACGCAGGCCGGAATCGCTCCGCCAAAGTTTGTGGTCTTTTCAAGTGGCTGGATCGAGGCCTCGTATCGCCGCTTTATTGAACGTCGCCTACGCGAAGAGTTTAAGTTCCCTGGCACCCCAGTGCAGGTTGCGGTTCGGGTCAAGGAGCGTGACAAGGAATGAGTCACTCTTTGATCAGCGTTCCGAACGCTCTGACCTTTCTGCGTTTTCTAGGTATTCCGCTTTTCATTTATCTCACCCTTGTTGTCGAGGCAGATGGTTGGGCCATTGTCGTTTTGGCCGTCGGGGGAGCCACAGATTACTTCGATGGAAAAATTGCTCGTGCCTGGAACCAGACTTCGCGTTTTGGCGAATTAGCAGATCCCGCCATTGATCGTCTTTACATCCTTGCCACTCTGATCGTTTTCTTGATTCGGGAGATTGTTCCAGTGTGGATGATCGCGTTAATTATTGGTCGCGATTTAATCCTGGCCGTCATTACTCTTATGATGAATCGCAAGGGGATTCCACCTTTCACGGTGACCTATCTTGGTAAGGCTGCGACCTTTAATCTTTTGTACGCCTTTCCTTTTCTTTTGCTCGCCCAATCTGATGGGGCATGGGGGAACATCGCTTTCGTTGCGGGGTGGAGTTTTGCTATCTGGGGGATTGCCCTCTACATTTCGACAGGTATTAGTTACGCACGCGAAGGTTTTTCGCAGATGAGAGGGAACCGTGTCATCAATTCCTAATGAACTTTCCTACACCAAGGAACATGAATGGGTTTCGGCAGAGAACCTTGTTTACACCATGGGAATTACTGATTACGCACAAGCGGCACTCGGAGACATCGTGTATGTGCAGCTTCCAGCAATCGGTGAGACTGTAACTTCTGGAAAAGTGTGCGGTGAAGTTGAATCAACAAAGAGTGTTTCTGAAATTTACGCACCTGTTACTGGAACTATCGTCGCGATTAATGACTCACTATCTAATTCTCCGGAAACAATCAATTCGGACCCTTATGGTGCGGGCTGGCTTGCAAAGATCGAGGTCGCAGTGGCACCAACAGACCTACTTTCAGCGGCTCAGTACGGCGAAATTACCGCTTGACCTTATTGGCCTAACTCTCTAGTGTCACCCTTAAGTTGACGTTAAGGAGGTAGGGCAGTGGCTGCAGAACAACCGCAGAACGAACTTACTTCCACAATCCACTTGGGTCTGCGTGAAGTTTCAGATCCTTCAAAAAATCATTTAGAAGAGCAGCTCGCCTTACTTTCCCCAGAGGATCGGGCTGTTATCTCTCAGATTCAAAGTTCAGCCGGTGAAAAAGCGATGATTCTCATTGCTCGCGGCCCAAATAAAGGATCACGGTTCTTAGTGACTGCAGAAGGCGTTTCAGTTGGTAGATCAGCATCTAGTTCGATCTTCCTAGATGACATTACGGTTTCTAGAACACACGCAACGATTACCAAAGAGGGCAACAGTTTTGTTTTGAAGGATGCAGGCTCACTTAACGGTACCTACATCAACAATGTTTCAGTCACCGAGCATGTACTTGCCTCTGGTGATGAGTTTCAAATAGGTAAGTTTCATTTGCTTTTCGTCGGTTCCAACTAGGGGAGTAGTCATGGCAGTTCCAGCACGCGCGTATTTGAGCATCGGTGAAGTCCTTAACCGGTTGCGTGGAGATTTTGCGGACATCACAATTTCAAAGATTCGCTTCTTAGAATCTGAAGGATTGATTGAACCGCAACGCACACCTTCGGGGTATCGAAAGTTCACTAGTTCAGATTTAGAGCGCTTGCGCTATGTGCTTCTTGCTCAACGCGATCAGTATCTTCCTTTGAAGGTCATCAAAGATAATCTCGATGCGATAGATCGCGGCCTTCAACCTGCTGCAGTTGGTGGAGTTCCATCTCCAAGAGCTGCAATCGGTTTGGCAACTATTGATGGTGAAATGGCACCGAGTGCGTTTGGCGAAGTTAATGAGATGCGCCTTTCCCGTGAAGAGTTATTGAAAAACAGTGGCCTTGCTGAAGATCAACTTGTCGAACTTGAAGGTTATGGATTAATCGCACCTCGGGGACGTCACTATGATTCCGACGCCCTGGCGATTGCAAAAGCTGTCACCGAAATGGGTGGTTTTGGAATTGAAGCGCGCCACCTGCGTTCATTTAAGTCAGCTGCAGATCGTGAGATCGGTTTGATCGAACAGGTCATCACGCCACTGACACGTCAGAAGAGCGCCGAATCTAAGGCCCGCGCCGAAGAGGTTCAAAAGGAGATCGCATCCCTTTCAATTCGTTTACATGCCGCACTCGTTCGTGGTGGCCTCAACCGTCTTCGCTAAAGATCATGTTGATCCCTATGGAGGTCATCGGCGTTCGCGTCGAGATGCCTTCCAATCAGCCAATCGTTCTGCTTAAGGAAATAGATGGCACCAGATTTTTGCCGATTTGGGTGGGCGCAGTAGAAGCCACCGCAATCGCTTTTGCCCAACAAGGCGTCGAGCCACCTCGTCCTTTGACCCACGATCTGATGAAGAATCTGGTTGAACTCTTTGATGCAACCTTGATTGCGGTTCATGTCACCGAGATCAAAGATGGAACTTTCTACTCAACCCTGAACCTCCGGGATTCCAAAGGGGAGCCGTTGAGCATCTCGGCTAGACCGTCAGATGCGATAGCCCTAGCCGTTAGGACCCATAGCAACATCTTGGCCACGGAAGAATTGCTTGATGAAGTCGGTATCGAAATCCCTCAAGGAGAAGGCGAGAACCAAGAGGTTGAGAAATTCCGTGAGTTCTTAGACCAAATCAACCCTGAAGACTTCGCTGGGTAGGTCGCAAAACCCTCAACCTCTAGTAGAGGTTTGCCTCGTGTCGGTCGTTGTTTACCCTCATACCTAGCCGTACATTTATCTCACTCCCCAAGAGAAATGAGCATTCCCCGTGTCCCCAGAAGAGATGGAAATCGGCTACAGAGGCGCTACAGCCTGCTCTGCTGCTGGAATTAGCTATCGTCAGTTGGATTATTGGGCACGTACAGGATTAGTTGAACCAAGTATTCGCACTGCAAGTGGTTCTGGAACACAACGTTTATATGGCTTCCGCGATATTTTGGTGTTAAAGATTGTTAAGCGTTTATTGGATGCAGGAGTTTCCTTACAGAATATTCGTACCGCAGTTGATCATCTTCGAAATAGGGGAGTCACCGAGCTTGAGCGCATCACTTTGATGAGTGATGGGGCATCGATTTATGAATGCGCAAGCCCAGATGAAATCATCGACTTGCTGCAAGGTGGCCAAGGGGTATTTGGTATTGCTGTGGGCAAGGTTTGGCATGAAGTTGAAGGCTCGCTATCTGTCCTTCAGGGTGAAGTAAACGGTCACCCAGCTGGTGTTGAAAATAGTGATGAGCTTTCACTGCGTAGAAAGAGCAAAGGCGCTTAATTCAGATTATTCTTCAGCCCTGCCCTCGCACATTTGGCGAGAGGCCTTGTATGGGATGAGGGATCGCAGTGAGCCGTTCTTTTGAGGATCGTCATATTGGTCCGACTTCAGTTGATGAAGCCGCAATGCTCAAGCATCTTGGTTACTCCGATCTATCTACTTTCATTAAAGATGTTGTCCCCTCAAATATTGCAATCAATGGTGTCATTGAAAAAGCGCTAGATAGTGGCAAAAATGAGGTCGAGGTAATAGCAGAACTGCGCGGGATCGCTTCACAAAATAAGGTTTTTCGTTCTCTGATCGGTACCGGATATTACGGAACGATTGTTCCGCCGGTGATCAAGCGCAATGTTCTAGAAAATCCATCTTGGTACACCGCTTACACACCGTATCAACCAGAAATTTCTCAGGGTCGATTAGAGGCCCTGTTTGCTTTTCAGACAATGATTTGCGAACTAACGGCTTTGGATATTTCGAATGCATCAATGCTGGATGAAAGCACCGCCGCCGCCGAAGCTATGACTTTGGCTAGACGTGCCTCAAAGTTAAGTGATGACGCAGTTTTCTTGATCGAAGAGCATGTGCATCCACAAACTAAAGCGGTAGTTATTACCCGTGCAAAGCCACTCGGGATCACCGTTGTCGAAGTGGATTCAGGCCACGTTGTGCGTGATGGGTATGACGGGGAATTCTTTGGTGCGCTGTTGCAGTACCCAGATACCACCGGCACGGTAATTGATTACACATCATTTGCAGATTACGCGCATTCTAAAAATGCATTTGTTATTGCTGCTACAGATTTACTTGCTTTGACCATGCTAAAGGCACCAGGGGAGTGGGGCGCTGACATTGCAGTTGGTACCGCCCAACGCTTCGGAGTTCCAATGGGTTTTGGTGGACCACATGCAGGCTTCTTGGCGGTGCGAACTGGTTTAGAGCGATCAATGCCGGGCCGACTTGTTGGTCAAAGTATTGATGCAACTGGAAAGCCTGCTTTTCGTTTAGCGTTGCAAACTCGTGAACAGCACATTCGTCGAGACAAGGCAACATCAAATATTTGTACCGCTCAAGTTCTATTAGCAAACATGAGTGCATTTTATGCGATGTACCACGGTCCATCTGGTTTGCGTGAAATTGCAGATCGTGTTCATGGTTTCGCAGCCAGATTGCATGCAGCTAACGGAAATCGAGAAGATGTCGTTTTTGATACGGTGCACATTGTTGTCAAAGACGCACAAGCTACTCACGATAAGGCCGCGGCGAAGGGTATTAATTTTGCCAGAGTCAGTGATACTGAGGTTCGAGTTTCTTTTGATGAAGAAACAACTGAAGCCTTATTTGCGCAAGTTTTGGAAATCTTTGGATTAAAAGATACGTCAGGGGAGAAGATCCCTACCGAATTCCTGCGCACTAGCAAATATTTATCACACCCGGTTTTCAACACCAATCACAGTGAGACCGGAATGATGCGTTATCTACGTAACTTGGCCGATAAGGATCTTGCACTCGACAGAACCATGATTCCATTGGGTTCCTGCACAATGAAATTGAACTCTGTTACTGAAATGGAAGCGGTTACTTGGCCAGAGTTTTCATCGTTGCATCCATTTGCACCAGCTGATCAGAGCGTCGGTACTCGCAAGCTGATTGACCAACTATCTAAATGGTTGGTTGCCATTACAGGTTATGACGCAGTGTCTTTGCAACCTAATGCGGGAAGCCAGGGCGAATTCGCCGGCTTATTAGCGATCCGGAATTACCATGATTCACGGGGGGATCAGACGCGAAATATCTGTTTGATTCCATCTAGTGCCCACGGCACAAATGCAGCATCGGCGGTTATGGCGGGCATGAAAGTTGTTGTGATTGACTGTGATGAAAGCGGCAATGTCTCGGTTGCTGACATTAAAGCCAAGATTGCCGAGCACGGAGCTGCTTTGGCAGCGCTGATGATTACTTATCCATCAACCCATGGAGTATTCGAAACCGCGGTCTCTGAAATTTGCGAATTGATTCACAACGCAGGCGGCCAGGTCTATGTGGACGGTGCGAACTTAAATGCTTTGGTAGGAGTTTCCCAACCTGGAAAGTTTGGTGCAGATGTTTCACACCTTAACTTGCACAAGACATTTGCTATTCCACACGGTGGAGGAGGCCCTGGCGTAGGACCAGTAATTGTTCGTGCGCACCTTGCACCGTTTTTACCCAACCACCCAATGGATCTTTCAGCTGGACCTGCAACGGGACCAGGACCGATTTCGGGTGCACCATTTGGATCAGCAAGTATTTTGCCGATTTCCTGGGCTTATATTCGCTTGCTCGGGGGATCAGGGCTAACTCATGCAACGCAGGTTGCGATTTTGTCCGCCAACTACATGGCTGCAAAGCTCTCCGACTCTTACCCAATTCTCTACACAGGTGCCAATGGTCGAATTGCCCATGAATGTATTTTGGATATTAGAGGGCTGACCAAAGATTGCGGCGTTTCAGTTGATGACATTGCCAAGCGCTTAATGGATTATGGTTTCCACGCACCGACCATGTCCTTTCCGGTTGCAGGAACTTTGATGATTGAACCGACCGAATCTGAAGATATCCGCGAGATTCACCGTTTCATTGATGCCATGATTTCGATTCGAGCCGAGATTCAAGAGGTCATTGATGGAAAGATCAGCATCGACGATTCAGCGTTGCGCCATGCGCCTCACACCGCCCTTTCTGTCGTAAACAGCGGCTGGGATAGGGGCTACACCCGCGAAAAGGGTGGGTATCCGGTCGCTATAGAAGGCTTTATTGCAGGCGAATCAATTGGCTCCAGAATGAAGTACTGGCCGCCGGTATCGCGCATTGATGGCGCTCACGGGGACCGTAACCTGGTCTGTGCCTGCACACCGATGGATGAGTATCGATAGGAGACCTCGGTTTCCTATCTAAGTTTACATAATGTAACTTATCGGCGTAAGACATAGGCTCGACGGGCGATCAGAAGCAGCGCAAATAGCGTTCCAACCAGCGCCCAATCTCCTGCCTTATCCCTTGGTGTTTGACCCCGCAAAAGATCTACTTCAGCACGAATTGTGTCGGCCGTTCCCATTGACGTTTGTTGAAGAACTTTTCCTTGGTAATCGATGACCGCTGAATATCCAGTTGTAGAAACCGACACAATATTTCGTCCATGCTCTATAGCTCGCACTCGAGTTATCGACAATTGCTGAGCACTTTCTGCTGACATGCCAAAGGTTGCACTGTTGGTTTGCACCGCAAATATGTTGGACGACCGTGCGGCATCAACAAGTAATTGATCATCGACTAGTTCAAAACAGATAATGGGAGCGATTACCGCGTCTTTGACCTTAAAAAGTACCTGCTCTTGCCCAGCTTCAAAGTCAGTTACCCGGTCCGTATAGGGTGAAATCAGCGAGGCTAATGAACGTAGTGGGATGTATTCACCAAAAGGTGTTAGATGCTGCTTAATGTATGTGGGCGGTAAGTCTCCGCCCCACAAAATTGAGGTATTAAGAATCTTGTTTCCTTTTCCAAGAATCGCACCAATTATTAAGGGTTTATCAATGGAATTGAGTGCTTGATTGACATCTTTATTCAAAAACGGATCTACATCAACTGAATTTTCTGGCCATAGCACAAAATCGACATTTGAGTCTTTAGCTAATTCAACTTGAGTTCTTTCCAAGTGATTTTTGAAAACAGCTTTTGCTCTCGAATTAAACTCCAGTCCCATTTGTGGAACATTGCCTTGAATCATCAAAGCATTGGTAGCTGCAGAAGTTGATAAGTTTAATGGAACTAAAAGCAGCAGAAACGGAAGAAAAGTTATAAGTGAAAATTTACGCTGCGCACCATAGTAAAGAATCAGCCCCAATAGAACTGTCAAGGCTGACAATGCCGAAGCGCCGCCAATAGCCGCCATTTTTGAAAATGGCGCGTCAGCTTGTGTGTATGCGATGCGAACCCAACCAAATCCCCCGAATGGAAATCTATTTCTAATCTCTTCCAACATTATGAAAATCAGCGGGTACGAGGTCATCCCCCAGCGCGAAACTAGAGCAAGCGGAAGATAGAAAAATGACAGCCCAAGCGCCAAAATGATCCACGGTACCGAGCCCACAAAGGTGCTGCTCCAATGTAAAACAATCAGATTTAACGTTGATGCAAAGATAAATGTGGAAAGAATTTTCCTATTTGTAAGAGATAACGCATACATATGCACTGCAATTGCGATGGGAGCAACCCACCACTTCCCCACTGGTTCGTAGGCAGCCGAAAGGAGAGCACCAGATAGTGCCGATAAGAGCAGTGCTACCAACCCAATGCACTGATCAAACGATCAACACTTGCCCCCAAGGCATAGCGCTCCTTGAATTGATAGATTGCAGATAGATCAGCAGGTGCTTTTGGAAGTGACAAATCAACCTTTGGTAATGGTGCATCACGTGCAACACGGACTAACTTGGGAGCTATCTTTAAGTAGTCCGCTCCGGCAATAATTTTCTTTGCAAGTGCCGGAGGCAAGGACTCATGAGCCGCCATAGCACCTGCCAGGGCATCTTCGGCAGTTGCAAAATTGTTTGCAATAAGGGCAGCTCCTTTTTCACCGATTCCCTTTACCCCAGGCAAGCCATCGGATGGGTCGCCGCGAAACATTGCAAAAAGGTCGTATCTATCTCCTGGTATCGAATACTTATCAGCAACGTATTTAATGTCCACTAGATCATGTTGAGAGATACCTTTGGCTAAATACACCACTTTAATATCACGTGCGTCATCAACCATTTGGAAGAGATCACGATCTCCAGTAACAATTCGAATTGGACCCTTTTCGATTTCAGCATAAGTTGCCATCACATCATCTGCTTCATAATCATCTACTCCCACAACTGGGATTCCAAATAAATCAAGCAAGTCCAAAAGAATAGGAATTTGTGGAGTCAGAGTTTCAGGCTCTTCCTCTTCTTCTCCCCCTTCTTCCTCTAAACGGTTGGCTTTGTATTCAGGAAAAATATCGACTCTCCAACTTGGTCGCCAGTCGCCGTCTAGACATGCAACCAAACGATCAGGTTTATAAACATTCATTAAGCGGGCGGTCATATCAACATAACCACGAATCGCATTAACTGAAGTTCCATCTGGAGCCAGTAAAGTGTCGGGCATTCCGTAGTAAGCGCGATACCAAAGCGATGCGCTATCCAGGAGCATTAATGTCATATATCCCCCATGAGATAAGCAACTACACCGCGATCGATTCGCTTCACCGCATCTTTGCAGACGGGGCGAAGTTTTTCACTCGCCCCAGCAATCTGATTGAGCAAATCTACTAGTTGCTTTGTTGAACGAACGAAGTCTCCAACTGACATATCGCTGCCCTTTAAAACACTGTTGAGCGAATTTCCACTGGCCCATTTATAGGAAATAAAGCAGAATCCGGCATCTGGCTCTCTTTGGGTTTTGACACCAAAGTCATTCTCGATTGCTTCTAGTTGAGCCCACAGTGAAATGATCTCAGTAAGTGTTGATGTCACCTTCTGACTAGGAAGCTTGGGCGCAAGATTTTCTTGTGAGCGTGATTCAAAGATTATGCAAGAAACAACCGATAACAATTCGGTCGCATTGAGATCATCAAGCAAACCGCGCCTGATTGCTTCTGTCAGCAAAAGATCTGATTCGGCATAAATCTTGGTCAGGATCTTTCCCTGTACGGTGGGCTTTTCACCATCGATGTATTGCAAATGGTCTAGAACCTGGCAAATTTGATCAAAGGTTTTAGCAATAACATGGGTGCGGTTTTCAACGCGGGTTGTTAAGCCATCATTCTCGCGAGTGAGTCGACCTGCGCGTTCTGCTAAGCGAGCATGATCCTCTCTTTCAGCACACCCATGAGATGAGTGAGCTTTAAGGCTTCGACGCAGTTCCGCCAATTCACTTTCCATATGACTGCGCTGTCTATTATCAAATGTTTTTCGTTGATCACGACGACTGAGCAGTACTTCTACCTCTTTAATTGATCGTCGCAATCGTGCATACTCGGAAAAATCACCAAGATGACATTGAGCATCTTTCATTAATTCCTGAATCAAAGTTTCATTCTTTCGGATCTGACGAGTCAGTCCTACAACTGCGCGATCGGCTTGAAACTGGGCAAAAGAAGACTCAAGTGATCTTCGGGCAGTCTCACGACCAAATCGCGAAATAAGATTGATCGCCATGTTATATGTCGGCGAAAAAGAAGAACGTAAAGGATATGTTCTAGTTGATGCTAGGCCAGCAGCTGATGCCGAATCAACAGTTGGCGACCATTGAATAACCGCATTTCCTTCGATATCAATTCCTCTTCGACCAGCACGGCCGGTGAGTTGCGTGTACTCCCCCGGTGTAATTGGTACATGTGCTTCGCCATTGAACTTAATGAGCTTTTCCAAAACAACAGTTCTAGCAGGCATGTTGATTCCAAGTGCCAAAGTTTCTGTCGCAAATACTGCCTTTACTAACCCGCGCTGGAATAAATCCTCTACTGCGCCCTTAAAGCTTGGTAGCAATCCTGCATGGTGGGCCGCGATTCCACGTTCCAGAGCAGTCAGCCACTCTTGAAAACCGAGAACCTCTAAATCTTCCTCGGCAATATTCTGGGTATACCTAAGGGCTGTTTGGCGTATCTCGGTTCGCTCTTCTGGTGAGGTCAGGCGTAAACCAGCATGTAAACACTGCTTGACCGCTGCATCACATCCGACTCTAGAAAAAATAAAGGTAATCGCAGGTAACAGGTTCTCACGCTGAAGTTTTTCGATGATGTCAGCTCTGCTCATTCGATCAGATGGCTCAGCGAATCTGCCTCGTCTATTACGACCCAAAGAGGATCGACGGATCGCTTCACGTTCGCGTTGAAGAATTTCGGGATTGATTTTGCCCGGTTGATCAAATAGGTCCATTAATCGATTACCGATCAAAACATGTTGGAACAGTGGAATTGGGCGAATTTCGCTGACAATTACCTCTGTTTCCCCGCGTACTTCACCCAGCCACTCCCCGAATTCTTCGGCATTGGAAACAGTTGCCGAAAGAGAAATCACTTGCACGCTCTCCATCAAGTGGATCAGAACTTCTTCCCAGACTGCGCCTCGAAACTTGTCTGCCAAGTAATGTACTTCATCCATGACTACGCATCCCAAATTAGTAAGGGTGTTTGATCCGGCATAGAGCATGTTGCGTAGAACCTCAGTTGTCATAACCAGAATGTCTGCTTCGCCATTAATGCTCGTATCACCCGTTAAAAGACCGACGCGATCTTCGCCAAATTTCGCAACAAACTCTGAATACTTTTGGTTAGACAAAGCCTTTATTGGGGTCGTGTAAAAACACTTCTTCCCGGCTTGTAGAGCAAAAAACGCAGCAAACTCTCCCACCACTGTTTTTCCTGCACCAGTTGGCGCAGCAACCAATACTCCTTTTCCATCTTCTACCGCGTGACAGGCAGTTATCTGGAAAGGATCGAACTCAAAGTCAAAGGTAAGTAAGAATTCTGTTGTTACAGGGTGCTGGCCTCTCAATTTAGCCGCTGCGTAACGCTCTGCCGGGGTCGTCATGCGACCCATGTTTTCAAAGCGCCCTGAATGCATTCAGCAGCAATCGGCAACTGTCCGATTCTTTCGCCATCAGAGTAGGCAACAGCTTTTGCTTCAATTTTCACACTGCGACTTCTAACGATTTCAACTGCCGGATGGGAAATGTGAGTGCCAGCAAATACGCGTGGAAATACTTTCATGAATTCAATTGTTGAAACGGGATGCAAAACCATCACATCGAAGAGACCATCGACAATATTTGCATTGGGACACACCAACATGCCACCGCCGTATGATCGACCGTTTGCCACTGCAATAAGCATGGCCTCGGTCGAGATTGTCCGGTCATCAAGGGTTATTTCATAGTGACGAGGCTTGAATCTGGGTAACTCCATCGCAATAGCCACGTTGTACTTCATCGGACCTTTGGGCCATGCCATTGTGTTTGCCTTTTCATTCACAACAGAATCAAAACCAGTCGACAAAATTGCACCAAACCACTCGCCATCGACCAGACCCAAGTCCATCGACGTAGGGTTCAAAGTCGTGATTGCATCAAGCTGTTCATCAAATGACTCAAGGTTCCAACCTAAGGTTCGTACAAAGTCATTACCAGTACCTGCCGGAATAATCGCAAGAGGAATTTGCGCCGGAACAAGACGCTGCAGGATGTTGTGCAAAAGACCGTCTCCCCCGACAGCAATCACTCCACTGGTATCGGGAAACTTTTCAATGAAGGCTGACAGATGATCACCTAAAGCGATTGAGGAGTTTCCAGTAACTATTGTGTATGGGATATTTCTTTGGGTAAGCCAACCCGCAACGTAGGTTCCAACCGTGGTGCCTTTGCCCTGACCTGCTACAGGGTTGATCACCAAAGCCCACATAGGCAGACCCTATCGGCTATTCCTTAATTGATGTTGGTGCTGCAATCGCAGAACTGCCAGTTTCGACAGATTCTGCTTTCTTATCACGTCGGCGATCGACTAACACCGCTATAGATCCAGCCATAAAGTAGAAAAGAATCAAAGGGGCAGACAGTAGAATCATGCTTAAAGGATCAGCTGTCGGAGAAAGTGCGGCGACAAAGAAGAAAATGGTAAAGATCCAAATTCTCCATGGTTTCAGAATAGTTTTTCCGCGTAAGAAGCCAATCAGATTGAATGTCAGAAGAAAGATTGGCAATTCAAATGCAAGCCCCACAAAAAGAATCAGCCTGAGCACAAAATCTAAATAATCATCAAACCTAACCAGGTTGCTAATTGAATCTGGAGTAAAACCAAAGAGGGCTTTGATAGCTACCGGAAGAATGTAGTAACCAAGCGTTGCACCCATTGCAAAAAATGGTGTTGCAGAAGTAACAAACATAACGCTGGTGCGCTTTTCTTTTCTATGAAGTGCAGGGGCTATAAAGGCCCACAATTGATATAACCAAAATGGTGCAGAAACAATAATTCCCGTAAGAAGTGCGACTTTAATCTGCAAATCAAGTGGCCCAAGAACACCGCTAATGTAGAGAGCACCACAACTGGCCGCTCCAGATTCTTGGGCAGCTTTTAAATCACAAACTGGTGCAGCAAGAGTGACAATGATTGAATCGTAGAAATACCACCCTCCACTAAATGCAACCAATACTGCAATCGCGGAACGAAGAACTCGTTTACGTAATTCGCGTAAGTGGTCTAGAAGGGGCATCCGTGCTTCATTAACAGATGCCATTTATCTACTTCTCGGTTTTGCCGTCTTCTTCGATCACGGTGTCATCAGCCTTCATTTCCTTCATTTCGCTCTTGAAAATACGCATAGAGCGACCAAGTGAACGGGCTGAATCCGGTAAACGCTTCGCACCGAACAAGACAAGTACAACAATGAGAAGGATGACGATCTCTCTTGGACCCAAATTCATAACGTTAACTCCTTGGCTAATATTTGAGCCTAGGTTACATCAGATCCCTTTGAATGGGTAGGCGATCTCAGCCTGCTTTGTAACGATCCAGCATCGATTGAGCCATCACCGCGATCGTTTGTCTAACATCTGGGGGTGACTGCAAGCACACAGCGCTGCCTGAGGCCATGATGGAACGCTCTATCCACTGGTGTGAAAAACTCTCAAAATTGAATTGAAAATCTTTAGTTAATTCACTTTGCTTAAAGCGTTCAGCGATCTCTCGGGTTGGAATTAGAACCTTGATTGTGGATATGAAACTTGATGCCTGACGTTGGTTACTCGGAATCTCTCGTGACACTGATTGCTTATCCGCACGCTGAATCCGATCTAGGCGAAACTGCCTAAAGTCCTGTGCTGTATAGCAGTAGGAACTCAAGTAACGCTGACCATCACTTTCAACAATTTCAATTGGCAGAATAATCCTGGTAGAAAGCTCATCGCGATAAAGTGAGTGATATTGGATTTCAAGACCCGATCTAGATTTGAGCGCTTCAGTAATCGCATTAGAGACTGCCTGATTGATGATTGATGTTGCAGATAATGCCGATGGAAGTTTGATCAATTCAGCCAGACGCTTCGACAATAGATCGATTCTCTCAAAGAGGTCACTACGATCCGATGAAATAGCTGAACGCAGTAGGTCCAACCCCAGAATCAGGGCAACCCCTTCATCAAAAGTGACTGAACGGGGCTTGGAAAGCGTTTCTGCATTGTGAATAGTTACGAAACCAGATTCAAAATCTAGATCCATCAGTTCTAATGGTGTGTAACCAGGAAGTCCACACATCCATAAAGTAGTTAGGTCACTTGTCATCTGAGCTGCAGACACATTAAAAACACCAGCCAGCTCTTTCAATGAGATTCCTTGATGGGAATTAATGTAAGGAACAAGGTCTAAGAGACGTGCAGTGCGTTCAAGGGGTGCTGAAAACTTCTTAACCATGATTGTTCACCAAGGCTTCGAGATGTTCGATGACAAGATCTTGCAAGGTGACTGGTTCCTGTACGAAAGCATCAGGGCCATGCCACAAAACAAGCGATGCCAGCGAGTCAAGGTTCATTATCGGGATCTTGATTTGATCCCATTCACCGAGGGATCGGGTTGAGATGGCTAAAGCGCGCAGCGAGGCTGCTTTGCCCACTCGCACATCAATGACAGCTAAGTCGTTGTGGTGTGGTTCTGAAAAAGCTTTACTGGGATCAAATCCAGTAGGAGCTTCAAAGTCAGCAGGCCCTTCACTTGACGCGATGGCGCCAGAAATTCGATCTACGCGAAAGGTGCGTAGCTCTTGGATCTCTTGATCTACACCCGACAAATACCAGAAGCCATTACGAGTTGAGAGTGCGATAGGAACAATGTTTCGAATATTGATGCTCATAGTCGAATCCACGTAAGCAAAAGTCAGAAGCTGGGCTTGGGCTATTGCCTTGGTAATCATCGATAGATCCTGTCCCCCGTCATTGAGTTTGTGGACGTTTCCAGGAATCGATAGTTCATCACTAGGAATACCGATTGAACGCAACTTCAAAAGGGCTTTTTGTGCGACATCACCAAATGATGCTTCTTGCCAAGCCTCTGCAGCTAGCGAAAGAAGAGACACCTCTGTAGATGAGATATCACCAAGTTCAAATTGATACTTTTCTTGTTTGATTTTGTAGCCAGCTTCATCATTAAAGAGTGGATCAAAACTTCCGACTTCAATTTCAATTCCAAGTGAACGTAAGTCATCTTTATCCCGCTCAAACATTCGCTCTTTTGTTTCTGGCGTACCCTCGTATCCTTCGACTGAGTTAAAAATCTCAGATTTCGTGAGGTATCTTTTAGTAGCAAGCAGGGCGATTGTTAGATTGATTAATCGTTCAATCTTCCGAGACACCGTATGCACCCTTCGCTGGACGTCGTCGACGTGCTAAAACTTCAACTCCGGGAGCCATTCTGCGACTTTGGATTAAAAATCCAGTATGTCCAATCATTCTCTGTTGAGGACGAACAGCCAATCCTTCATGATGCCAACCGCGAACAAGTGTTTCTGAACTTTCGGGTTCAGTGAAGCGACCATCTTCTTTTAAGGCTTCAGCTGTTGCAGACAGCTGAGTAGTTGTTGCAACGTAGGCCAGAAAAACGCCACCAGGGCGTAAAGCGCGAGCCGAGATGTCTATGCATTCCCATGGAGCCAACATATCTAACACAACCCGGTCATACTCGGAATCAAATTCTTGATCTTGCAAATCGCCAACGGTCAGCTTCCAGTTGACGGGTGCGCTTTCAAAGTAGTTATCTATATTTGAACGAGCGTTATCGGCAAAGTCTTGTCTTCGCTCGATTGAATGAACCGCGCCCGTTGGCCCAGTTGATCGCAAAAGAGAAATCGTTAAAGCACCGCTTCCGACTCCAGCTTCAAGAACTCGGGAACCTGGATAAATATCAGCAACGCCGACAATCATCGCCGCATCTTTTGGATAAACGATAGTTGCACCACGTGGCATCGTTAAAACGTAATCTGCAAGCAACGGTTTGAAGGCGGTGAACTTCAGTCCAGCGGTCGTGCTTACTACCGATCCTTCCGGCATTCCGATCAATTCATCGTGGGTAATCCAACCTTTATGTGTATGCCACTCTTTTCCAGGCGTGATCGTAAAGCTGTAGAGCTTTCCCTTTGGATCGGTCAACTGAATGCGATCGCCGGCTCCGAAATACCCAAGATTAGACACGGGAGCATCTTAGGCGAAAATGTTGCTCGAAGTACGAGTATCTTCGGTCAGGTGAATGATGCAAATAATCTTCGACTATCGCCCAGCGCGGTTAGCGAGTACGAGAACTGTCCACAGCTCTACAAGTACCGCAAGATAGATAAGTTACCTGAACCTCCTTCACTAGATGCTGAGCGCGGTACCTTGGTGCATACTGTTTTGCAAGATCTCTTTGAGTATCCAAGTACTGAGCGAACGCCACAGACTGCAATAGATCTACTGCCATCTAGATGGAGCGCACAGTTAGCCGCAAAACCAGAGCTCATGGAGATGGTTTCAAATGAGAAAGAATGGCTAGACCGGGCTTCATCATTGCTCACTACATATTTCACTCTCGAAAATCCAGCAACCTTTGAAGCCACACATCGTGAAATGCATTTAGAGAATGATTTTGATACCAATGTCTATCTTCACGGTTATGTCGATCGCTTGGATATCGCACCGACTGGTGAGGTCCGAATTGTTGATTATAAAACAGGAAAATCTCCTAAACCAGGTTGGGAAGAAAAAGCGCTATTTCAATTAAGGGTTTACGCACTTTTGTATTGGAAAAACACGGGCGTACTCCCCCGATTGCTGCAATTGATCTACCTTGGTGATGGTCGAGTTGTGAAGAGCAATCCCACTCAGGTGGATGTTGAGTCAGTTGAAAAGGTACTGCACCGCGTTGCAAAAGACATTTTCATTTCAATCGAGAAAGAGTACTGGCCTCCTAAGCCCTCTAGGTTATGTGATTGGTGTTATTTCAAGAAGATTTGTCCAGCTCACAACGATTAAATTGCGATAGAGAAGTCATTAAACAATTGCTGCAACTTGCCAATACTTAACTGTTCAAGTGAAGTAATAACTCGGACTTTGGCTGATTCTTCAATCGTTACTAGATGTGGAACTGCGATCAAATAGGCTCCACTTGACGTAGCTGCCTTCATCCCGGTCAGTGAATCTTCAAAGATAAGACAGTTGTGAATATTAGATTCAGTCATGCTGGCCGCTTTTAGATAGCAATCTGGGTGAGGTTTCGTATTTTCTACATCGTCAGAACTGATAGAAAATGGAAATAAGTCATGTCCTAAGTTATCCAGGACCGCATCAACTATGTTTCGTGGACTCGCCGAAACTAAGCCGGTCTTGATTCCATTTTCCTGCAGTTCACGAACAAGAGCTAACGCACCCGGCATGGTGGGAGTATTCCCCCGCATCTTGAGAGCTTGTGTTTCAATTAATGCTTGCGTGAAATATTCGGGAGTTTTCACACCGCCACACTTATCCTGCATGTATCTACCCACTCGGGATAGTGGTCCACCCAAGCATGCAACTTGATCAGCTTCGGTCCAGGTGTACCCAAATGGACGGGTTACTTCGATTTCTGATTGAAACCATTCTGGTTCTGAATCGACCATGAGACCATCCATGTCGAAGAAAACCGCATCAAAGAAAGTTGAATTCACACCCATTAGTTTGCGTTGAAATACTTAGCTTCAGGGTGATGAACGATGATGGCGGAGGTAGATTGTTCAGGATGCAACTGGAACTCTTCTGACAACTCAACGCCGATTCGTCCAGGGTCTAATAGTTCACACAGTTGTACTTGTTGTTCAAGATCAGGACATGCTGGATATCCAAACGAGTATCTGGAGCCTCGATAGCCTTGATCCAGAATCCCTTGCAAATCATTTGAATCATCACTCTTGACCGATAACTCTTCACGAATACGTGCGTGCCAGTGTTCGGCAAGGCTTTCGGTCAACTGAACTGAGAGACCATGGAGTTCTAAGTATTCGCGATAGTTGTTAGCTGCAAAGAGCTTTGCGGAAGCATCACTGACGGTTGAACCCATGGTCACGACATGGAATGCAACAACATCGGTTTTGCCCGAATCCTTTGCGGCAAAGAAGTCACTAATGCATAGACGTCGGTCACGTGTTTGTCGTGGAAAAGTGAAGCGAGTTCGTTCTTTACCTTTGTTTTCACCCTCATGGTGCAGAACTACTAAGTCATTGCCTTCGCTGTAGCAAGGAAAGTAACCATAAACAACGGCTGCGTTTAGCCAACCACTTGATTGGACTTCGTTGAGCAATGAGCGCAGGCGCGGGCGTCCTTCATTCTCGACCATGTTTTCATAATCGCCGCGATTACCCTTAAGGCCCCATTGACCGACGAACAATGCTCGCTCATCCAACATTCCTGCATAGTCACTGAGTTGGATTCCCTTGACTACACGTGAACCAAAAAAGGGTGGGATCGGAATATCTACATCTATCGCGACATTACTGCGTCGGGTATCGATTGGTAGATCTTCACTTTTAACACGAGTGTTTGCCACTTTGCGTTCACGAAGTGCAGGTAGGGCCGCTCCTGGTTCACCACGTTTAACAGCCATAATCGAATCCATTAAACGCAATCCTTCGAAAGCATCTCGTGCATAGCGAACCTCACCTGGAAACAGCGCCGCTAAATCTTGTTCCACATATGCACGGGTCAGCGCCGCACCTCCAAGAACAATTGGCCACTTTTGATCTAAACCTCGCGCGGTAATTTCTTGCAGATTCTCTTTCATGATGACCGTCGACTTCACCAGCAGTCCACTCATGCCAATTGCATCGGCATTTGATTCAAGAGCTCCATCAATGATCTGATTAACTGTCTGCTTGATGCCGATGTTTACGACGCGATAGCCATTGTTAGTCAAAATAATGTCTACCAAGTTCTTCCCAATATCGTGTACATCGCCCTTCACCGTTGCAAGCAACATAGTTCCGCGACCTTCATCGCCGGTCTTTTCCATGAAAGGCTCTAGCTGGGCTACGGCGGTCTTCATTACTTCAGCACTTTGCAACACGAATGGAAGCTGCATTTCACCCTTACCAAACAGCTCGCCCACGATCTTCATGCCTTCGAGCAGATGTGTGTTGATGATTTCAAGCGGTGGGGTGCCAAGTGCCATGGCCTCTTTAAGGTCATCATCTAGTCCAACTTTTTCACCATCGATAATGCGGCGTTGAAGTCGCTCGTACAAAGGCAAGGCGGCTAGGGCTTCAGAGCGTGCATTCTTACTTGTGGCTAGCTCAACACCATCAAACATTTGCAAGAACTCTTGAAGAGGATCATAAGTACATTCCTCACCATCAAAAGTGCGACGATCATAAATGAGATCCAGAGCAACCTGCTTTTGACGCTCATCAATTCGAGCCATTGGTGTGATCTTTGAAGGATGAACGATTGCCGAATCAAGTCCAGCCTGAACGCATTCGTGAAGGAATACTGAGTTGAGAACAACACGCGCTGCAGGATTTAGTCCGAAGGAAACGTTACTTACGCCAAGAGTGGTTTGAACCTCTGGAAACTCAGCCTTCAATCGGCGAATCGCATCGATGGTCTCAATTCCATCTTTGCGTGTTTCTTCTTGGCCAGTGGCGATAGGGAAAGTTAAGCAGTCGATCAAAATGTCGCCAACATTCATTTGCCAGTTATCGCGTAGATCCACAATTAAACGGCGTGCAATTCGAAGCTTCCATTCGGCATCACGTGCCTGACCTTCTTCATCAATTGTCAGAGCGACAACACTTGCACCATGCTCTTTGACAAGTGGCATGATCTTGGCAAAGCGTGATGTTGGGCCATCACCATCTTCGTAGTTGACTGAGTTAATAACGCAACGACCACCGAGATGTTCCAAGCCGGCCTTTAGTACGGCAGGTTCAGTTGAATCTAGAACGATTGGAAGTGTGCTTGCAGTTGCAAACCGTGAAGCTAACTGACTCATGTCAGCTGCTCCATCGCGTCCAACATAGTCAACCGAAAGATCCAACATATGCGCGCCATCTCGGATTTGATCACGCGCGATCTCTACACATTTTTCCCAGTCTTCAGCTAGTAACGCATCTCTAAATGCCCGAGAACCGTTGGCGTTGGTACGTTCGCCAATCGCTAAGTATGTTTTGTCCTGTCTGAATGGGACGTACTGATACAAAGAAGAAGCACCAGGATCTAACTCTGGAACTCTGCTGGTTATCGCTTTACCGCTAACTTTTCCTACAACCGCTGCTAAATGCTCTGGAGTCGTTCCACAGCAACCACCAACTAGTGAAATTCCATAATCATCAACGAAGCCTTCAAGAGCTACCGCTAATTCATCGGGCCCGAGTGGGTAGGAAGCACCATTTGCACCGAGCACCGGCAAGCCCGCATTTGGCATGACCGAGATTGCAACCTTTGCATTTTTGCTCAGGTAGCGAAGATGTTCAGACATTTCTGTAGGTCCTGTTGCACAGTTAAGACCAATTAAATCAATTCCCATTGGCTCTAAGGTGTTGAGCGCTGCGCCAATTTCAGAACCCAAAAGCATCGTGCCCGTTGTTTCAACAGTTACTTGTGCGATCAAAACAATGTCACGCTCGGTTTCACTTATTGCTTGTCGGCAACCGTTTACTGCTGCTTTAACTTGTAATAAGTCTTGCGAAGTTTCAACCAGTAAAGCATCACAGCCCGAATCTGCTAAACCTTTTGCCGCTGTGTAGTACGCGATCTTTAAATTTTCATAGGTGGTGTGACCAAGGCTTGGCAACTTGGTTCCAGGTCCCAGAGATCCCAGCACGAAGCGCGGCTTTTGTTCAGTAGAAAAAGCATCGGCAGCTTCTCGTGCGATTTTTCCGCCTGCGAAGGCAAGTTCGTAAATACGATCTTCGATCCCGTAATCTGCCAAGTTGGACCAGTTAGCACCAAAGGTATTTGTCTCTATCGCATCTACCCCAGCGGCTAGGTATTCGTTATGAACCGAGCGGACAATGTCAGGTCGACTAACATTTAAAATCTCATTGCAACCTTCATGATTCTGGAAATCTTCAAGAGTGGGATTGGCTGCCTGAAGCATGGTTCCCATAGCGCCATCTGCAACAACTACCCGCGTTACCAAGGCTTGACGAAGCAGCCCCGGACGCTTGGTAGGAGTACTCATTTGCCCAAGGTTACCTTAAGGTTGCTTTCATGGAGATTCATCAGATTCCTCTACTAAGAGAACCCATCATGATTATGGCGTTTTCTGGGTGGAATGATGCAGCAGAGGCGGCATCTGGTGCGGTTGAGCACTTGCTATCAGGTTGGCGCGATAAGAACGATGATGTTCTGCCTGAATTGATAGCTGAAGTTGAATCTGAGGATTTCTACGATTTTCAGGTCAATCGCCCAGTCATATCAATAGATGAATCCGAAATTAGAAGCATTACATGGCCATCGACTCAAGTCTTTGGAATGCTCATTCCATCGATGAAGCGGGATTTGGTGATTGTTACTGGCGTTGAACCATCTATGAAATGGAAGAGTTTTACCGCTGACCTTTTAGATTTGGCTGATGATTTAGAAGTTTCTTTGATCGTTTCACTTGGATCCCTGTTAGCCGATACGCCTCATACGCGACCAATTTCAGTAACCGGAACAGGGGCTCATCCATCTATTGCACATCGCCTTGGTGTTTCAGTTTCCAAGTACGAGGGACCAACCGGCATCTTAGGAATTATTCAAGATGGATGCATGCGCAGAGGAATTGATGCAATTTCTTTGTGGGCGGCGGTGCCACATTATGCTTCCAACGCTCCATCTCCAAAAGCGACACTTGCTTTGATCAATACATTAGAAGAGTTTTTGGATGTCAAGATACCTCTCTCAGATTTACCAGAAAAGGCGGATGCTTGGGAGCGTGAAGTAAACGATTTAGCTGCGGATGATTCCGAAATCGCAGATTATGTGAAGGCTTTGGAGGAAAGCAAGGATGCCGCTGAGCTGCCAGATGTTTCAGGTGACACTATTGCACGGGAATTTGAGCGGTACTTGCGTAGACAGCAAGAAGATTAAATCTTAATTCCCAGCAGTGCATCTAGAACCAATCGCAATTCATCAGAGTTCCCACCCTTTGCACCAGCAATTGTTTCTTGGCTCCACGTGTTTATTGTGGACACGACCAATGGAGTGTTGAGATCATCACTAAGTGCTAATACGATCGAATTAATCAAATCCTCGGTGGGTGCAGAGTTTTCTTGTGATAGGGCAGCATTTAATTGTGTAAACGAATTTTGTGCTTTGTGAAGAACCAAATCACTCCACATTCGATCTGATCGGTAGTGATCAGACATCAAAGCCCATCGAATAACCATGGGATCAACATCTGATGCAACAAGGCGAGAAACAAATACTAAATTGCCTTTGCTTTTGCTCATTTTCTCACCGTCAAGACCGATCATTCCGGTGTGAACATACGAGTACGCCAATTCTTTACCAGTGATTACATGGGCTTGCGCTGCGCACATTTCATGATGTGGAAATATCAGATCACTACCACCGCCCTGAATATCAATCAATGTCGGTTCTACATCCGATGGATCTAGATACTCCAAAGCTATTGCGGTGCACTCAATGTGCCAACCCGGTCGCCCTTTTCCAAGGTCAGAATCCCAACCCGGCTCATTTACTCTTTGCGACATCCACACCAAGCAATCAAGTGGATCTACTTTTCCAGAGCGAGCAGGGTCTCCCCCGCGCTCTGAGAAAATTTGCATCATTTGTTCTTCAGATAAATGCGACCTGCTGCCAAAGTTTTCATCTTTTTTGTTGGAGAAATAGAAGTCAGTTTCGACTGCGTAGATGCTGGACTGTTCACGCAAATCGGAAATTGCATCAATAACTAGCGGAATCGCTTCTACCGCTCCGATGTAATGTGCAGGAGGTATAATTCGCAGATTGACCATGTCTGAACGGAATAAATCGATTTGCTGTTCAGCCAGATCGCTCCATTCAATGCCATCTCGATGGGCACGCTCTAATAGCGGGTCATCGATATCTGTGATGTTCTGAACGTAGGCGACTTCAGCGCCAGTTGCCCGCAAATACCGGTTGATCAGATCAAAAGATAAATAGGTTGCAGCATGACCCAAATGCGTTGCATCATATGGAGTAATTCCGCACACATACATGCGATACATACTTTTCTTCGGCAACGCTTTTTTTGTTGAAGTAGCTGTATCGGTCAATGCCAAGGATGGAAAACTCTTGATGTTGACTAACGTTGGCACGGCTACCGAAGCCCAAGATCTCATGAGGTAATCGTATTACCTTCTTAGAAAGCCGGCCACGGAACTGCGGGCCAATTCGGGTTTGGATGAGGAAAACAACCTTCAGTCAATAATCTCTCGACACGAGAGGCTGTTGCATCTATTTCTTCCTTCGTCAGTAATGGTTCCAATTGCGTTCGTAAATCTCCTTGTAGAGCTTTGATGGCTTGCTCAAGGATCGCTATCTCTTTGTCAGTGAAGGTATCGCCAGCCCATTGCCATAAAACTGTGCGCAGTTTGTCCTCAACATGGAAGGTAACCCCGTGATCGCAGCCATGAACAACATCAGTATTTATCGGTAACAAGTGGCCAATTTTTCGATCCGTATTGTTAATAATCGCATCAAAGAGAGACATCGTCCTTAGTGCAGGATGATCGGTTGAAAAAAACTGAGCCAGATCGATACTTTCATCGATAGTGATCCATTCCTGCGCCATGCCTTCTCCATACGGACCATCTCGCAGAACTGTTAATGGAACAACATGTAAACCTAGATGTTCACTAACAACATAAGCCGCGAATTCGCGATGAGCTAAACATCCATCAGGAAAATCCCATAGTGGTCGTTCTCCAGCTATCGGCTTGTAAATGCACACCATCTCTTCGCCATCTTTATCTGCTGTTGCATACAAAGTTGCGTTAGATGCATCCACCAAGCGGCCCGTGACCCTTAGCGCGCCATCTCGTAACCTCAATAACTTATCGTCGGTAGCCATTAGCCCTAGGACACAAATGTCCCCTTGGATCGATCGGGATTGCACAAAATGGGCAGGGTAAACGTCCGGCGCTAACCAGAGCTTTTGAGCGTTGGGCAAAAGCTAGGGCCATTCCCAAATGAAAATTGATCTCTAGTACGTGCCCTTCGGCTTCTTGCTCATCATCTTCTAATTCATACAGTTCGAAAGTGAGGAGTTGTTCCACATCGTTCCACGCTAACGAAATAGCGCCAACCTGGAACTCTTCGTCAAGGGGTGTTTCGAGCGGATTATCATCCACAGGCAAAGAAGGAACAGAAATCAATGGATTGCTTTTTCTCACCTCAGAAACAATCAATTCAAGGCGATTTGCTATTGCCTGTACTTGGGCTTTTTCTATCGCAACACTGATAACTCGGCCTTTTTCGCGTGCTTGAATAAAAAAAGCTCGCTCTCCTGGTTGACCTATAGTTCCAGCTACGCAGCGTTCAGGATTTGTGAAGACGTGTCTCACTTACCTGATCCTCCACCAAGTAGATTCTTAGAACGTTTTGGAGCTTGAAGCAAATCCGTAACAACAGCGCGGGTGTCATTGACTAACAAAATGCGCGGCTTAACGGATGAGTATTCAATAACTGAAACTGAAGCAGGATCAATAATTATTCGTTGAAACTCATCTAGATGCATACCCAAAGCTGATGCAACAATTGATTTAATGACATCACCGTGGCTCACAAAGACCGCTACCTTTGAATCGGGTAAGGATGCCGCCTGATGAACAACTGACATAGCTCGCGCCTGCATAGCCGCAATTCCTTCACCTCCAGGAAAATACATTCTGCTGGGTGACTCTTGAACCGTTTTCCATTCTTTTTTGCGAGACAAGGCCATCAAACGTTTTCCGCTCCACTGTCCATAATCGACTTCATTTAGCAATGGATCGATCATTGGTTCAAAGTTTGGATTGGTCTTGAGCAGGTATTCGTTGATCCATGGGGCGATAGTTTCAAAACATCTCTCCATAGGTGAAATTCGCAACTGCGCGACCGGGAAAGCGCCTAACCGCGTAGCAAGTTCCCCAGACTGTTTTACGCCTTTTTGCGACAGGTGAATATTGGGAATTCGACCAGACAAGATTCCGGATGCGTTGGATTCTGAGTGGGCGTGACGAATTAAAACTAAGCGCATAATGAAAGGCTATCGCAGCTTTTGCTAGTAAGCCTTGCTAAGGTCACGCCATGGAAAAGCGACGAGCTGGTGTAAGTGGCCTGGCGCTTTCCCGACTGGGCTTGGGCACCATGACGTGGGGTCGAGATACCGATGAGATTGAAGCTGCCGATCAATGTAGAGCGTTCTTGGATGCTGGTGGGAATTTCTTGGATACCGCGGCGACATACGGTGATGGTGACAGTGAACGCGTTATCGGTGGGTTGATCGGGACTCTCTTCGCTAGAGATGAAGTCATCATCGCCACTAAGGCAGGAATACATTTCGCAGATGGCGTCAGAAAGGTCGATGCTTCGAGACATACCTTGATTGCAGATCTTGATCGCTCCCTTAATCGACTGGGAACTGATTTTGTAGATATTTGGCAGGTTCACACTTGGGATGAATTGACTCCATTGGATGACACTTTGTCCGCACTTGATTATGCCTACACGACCGGTCGTGCGCGGTATGTAGGAATCAGCAATTTTTCAGGCTGGCAATTGGCCCGAGCCGCAACGAAGCAACAATCAAATTCAATGAAAGCTCCACTCACAACGGTGCAGAGCGAGTACTCACTTTTGAACAGATCTGCAGAGTACGAACTTATAGATGCATCTCTTGAATGCGGTTTGGGTTTCTTAGCGTGGGCGCCATTAGCTCGTGGAGTTCTAACGGGTAAGTACCGAAAGGGAATCCCTAGTGATTCACGGGGTGCGGCACCACATTTTGCTAAACACATTGAGCCATACCTTGATGCTCGATCGATGAAGATAGTAGAGGCAGTAGCTGTTGCCGCCGAAGGCTTAGGTTTTTCTCCATTAGAGGTTTCTTTGGCTTGGGTCCGAGATGCGCCAGGTGTAACAAGTGCGCTTGTTGGAGCTAGAACCGGTGCTCAGCTGCGTGGCGTACTAAAAAGTGAAGAGATCTCACTTCCAGACATCGTGCGCACCGCACTTGATGAAATTAGTCTGTAGAGGTTTTAGCGCCTTTAGGCGTGTTCTAGAAAATCCTTTAATACTCTTGTGCCAAAAGTAAGACCCTCTACCGGAACTCTTTCATCAACCCCGTGGAACATGGCCATGAAGTTAAAGTCAGCATCAAGTTTCAAAGGTGAAAATCCATAACCAATTATTCCAAGGTCTGCCAAAGCCTTGTTATCCGTACCGCCGCTCATCACATACGGCACTGGAATTGCAACTGAGTCTTCTTTGATAAGTGCGTTGCACATTGCTTCTACAAGATCGCCTTCAAAGGGAACTTCTAGAGCTTTGTCACGAGTAATCGTTTCCACAGTGATGTTCTCACCGATCAAACTCTTGATTGTTTCGTTCATTTCATCTTCGAAACCCGGAATAAAGCGACCATCCACAGTTGCACTGGCAGATCCTGGAATCACATTTGCTTTGTAACCAGCATCGAGCATTGTTGGATTTGTGGTGTTTTGAAGAGTCGCACCGATCATCGTCGAAGCAAAGCCGATTTCTCTTAGCAATGGGCGAAGATCTTCTTCGTTGTATGGCATTCCTGTTTCCTCTGCAATTCGTTTGAAGAACGCCTTTACCGTCTTGCTATAACGCTGTGGCCATTCGAAGCGGCCGATCTTTGCTACAGCTTCGGAAAGACGAGTGATTGCATTGTCATCATTCATCATTGATCCATGACCTGCACGACCATGCGCGGTAAGACGCATCCAATGGATACCCTTTTCAGCGGTTTCAATCAAATAAAGACGTTTGCCACCTGTAACGGTGACTGAGAAACCACCAACTTCAGAAACTGCTTCGGTGCAACCTGCGAAAACTTCAGGATGATTTTTGACCATGTAATGAGAACCAAAAATGCTTCCAGCTTCTTCATCGGCAAAGAAAGCTAAGACAATATCTCGCTCCGGAACATAACCAGTGCGTTTCCAATCTCTGACGGTTGCAAGAATCATTGCATCCATATTCTTCATATCTACTGCGCCACGACCCCAAATGAAACCATCTTTAATGACGCCAGAAAATGGATCAACCGACCAATCATCCGCATTTGCAGGAACAACATCGATGTGTCCATGCACTACTAAACCAGGACGATTTGAATTGCTTCCTTTTATTCGTGCAATAACGTTACAGCGACCAGGTGCGGATTCGTAGATAGTTGGCTCAATCCCAACCTCAGTTAACAACGCAGCGATGTAATCAGCAACCGCTTTTTCATCTCCCTTTCCATCACCAAAATTAACACTTGGAATACGAATCAATTCCTGGCAAATTCGGATGGCTTCTAGTTCAAGTTCGCTGTGTGTTGTGCTCATTTCGCTATTCTTGCACCCAATTGCTATTCTTTGGTATCACTTAGTCCGGGTGGCGGAATTGGCAGACGCGCTAGCTTGAGGTGTTAGTTCCCGCAAGGGATTAGGGGTTCAAGTCCCCTCTCGGACACATGAAAATAGATGACGCTCTATCGCTCATCCGCGAAATTCCAGATTACCCAAAACCGGGTATTCGTTTTCAAGACATCACGCCTTTGTTGGCACACGGTGAAGCCTTCATATCAATAACTGAAAAGTTTGCAACCTTTGCCGATTCTTCAACTCTGGTTGCAGGTATCGAGGCTCGTGGCTTTATTTTCGCATCAGCCGTTGCTAATCAATTAAGAAGTGGCTTTGTTCCAATTAGAAAGGCTGGAAAACTGCCACACCTAACAATCTCCGAAAGTTACGGACTCGAATATGGTGTGGACACATTGGAGCTCCACATTGATGCTATTGCTCCGGGTTCGAAAGTTCTACTGATCGATGATGTCCTTGCCACGGGGGGAACAATCGGCGCAGCAATAGAATTGATTCAACGATTGGGCGGACAAGTAACTCATGTTCTGGCTCTTCTTGAAATTAGCGGACTACCTGGTCGCTCGAAGCTCAATGAGAAATATCCTGAAATTCAGGTCACCTCGCTGCTTGTTTCTTAACTCTATGGCAGGATGCGCAATATGGCTGAATTGATTTACTACTGCGGAACGATGGATAGCGGAAAGTCGACTCTCGCTCTACAAACGGCGCACAATCATCAAAGTCGAGGTCGTACCGGTTTAATTTTCACAAACAAAGATCGTGCTGGATCTGGAGTTATTTCATCACGTTTGGGACTTTCTAGTCCCGCGATTGAGGTTTCGCCAGAGCTAGATATTCATAAATTGGTAGTCGATAAATTATCTATGGGTGAGCGCGTTGACTACATCATTTGTGATGAGGCCCAGTTCTACGAAAGCATGCAAATTGATCAATTGGCTCGCGTAGTAGATGGTTTAGGGATAGATGTATTTGCCTTCGGGATTCTTGCTGATTTTAGAACCAAGCTTTTCCCTGGTTCTGCCAGATTGGTTGAATTAGCCGATCGCGTCAACACCCTGCAAGTTGAAGCCTTGTGCTGGTGTGGTTCACGCGCTACACACAATGCAAGAACCGTTGGTGGCGTCATGGTCGTTGAAGGCGAACAAGTAGTTGTTGGTGACGTGGCACCAGGTGCTGAAGTTGCTTACGAAGTTTTGTGTCGCAGACACCACATGCGACAAGTTACTGCGCGAACTTCGCGTGCAGCCCATACATCATCTCTCCCACTACCTTTCAACGAGTAAAAATGAAATCTCGCGGTTATGCAGCTCTGTCAGCTAAATCAAACCTAACTTCTTACGATTTCGACCGTCGTGATTTAGGAGATCATGACGTCGCCTTGGATATTTCCTACGCAGGCATCTGTCACAGCGATATTCATCAGGTCGCTGAAGAATGGGGTCCTGCCATTTTTCCCATGGTACCTGGTCATGAAATTGCCGGTGTTGTTACATCCATCGGCAGCAAAGTGTCCAAGTTTTCAGTTGGAGACAAGATTGGCGTTGGTGTTTTTGTTGATTCATGCCGAAAGTGCACCAGCTGCGTAAAGGGATTACAGCAGTACTGTGTAGAAGGAATGACTGGAACTTACAATGGTTTAGAGCGTGATGGTGTCACCGTTGCGATGGGCGGCTATTCAAATAACTTCGTGATTAATGAAGATTACGCTGTTCGAATTCCAAGTAACCTTGCTTTAGAAGGCGTTGCTCCTTTGCTATGCGCGGGAATCACGCTGTACTCACCTATCAAGCATTGGAAAGTTCAAGCGGGTAGCAAGGTAGCGGTGATGGGCCTGGGCGGTCTTGGTCATATGGGCGTCAAATTTGCTGCAGCAATGGGCGCAGAAGTAACTGTCTTATCGCACTCCCCTGGTAAAAAAGCTGATGCACTCGCTATGGGTGCACATCATTTTGTAAGCACTAAAGATATCGAGAATTTGAAGCCGCTAGCTAAGAGCTTTGATTTAATACTCAATACGGTAAGTGCTGAATTAGATATCAATGATTATTTGAATCTTCTTAAGTTAGACGGAACCCTTGTGGTGATTGGCCTGCCTGGCACACCATATGCTGTTCATGCGGGCACTTTGCTCAATGGGCGCAGGTCGCTGTCCGGTTCCATGATTGGCGGCATTCCCGAAACGCAGGAGATGTTGGACTTTTGTGCCAAGCATCAGATTGTCAGTGATGTTGAAGTTATCAAGGCCGATTACATTAATGAGGCTTACAAGCGCACCGTTGCAAGTGATGTGAAGTATCGATTTGTCATCGATGCCTCTACCTTCTAAATGCTGTGAACGATCAACGCAAAGATTGGAGCGATTGCTAAGGCTGGCAATAAATTGCCGACCGCAACGCTTTTAACGTTGAGCAGTTTCAGCGCTATGCAAATCAACATGATGCCGCCAACTACCGTCATGGCATCAATCTGGTAACCATCTAAAATCTCTCCCAGACCAAATCCGATGATGGTCCATACCCCCTGGTAAATGCCTACTGGCAAAGCTGAAACCGCAACTCCCCAACCCAATGATGTCGCAAAAGCCATCGCGGCAAAGAAGTCCAGCGTGCTCTTCAAAATCAATTGATCAATGCCAGTAGCCATACCGTCGCTAATACTTCCCAGAATAGCCAAAGGTCCTATAGCAAAGAGAAGTGATGCCGCGACAAAGCCTTCTACAAAGGTTGATTCACTTGAAGCCTTGAAGCGGATGCGTAAATTCTCACCTAGTGCATCCAGTTTGTTTTCCAGTTTCAACGCCGAACCAATTAGGCCACCAACTAATAATGAACCTAAAACGACAAGCAAGCTCCAGCCTTGAGGCAAGGCCGATGTATACCGAGTTGACCACAATGGGATCAACGCAGACGCGGCGCCCAAAAGTGTTACAAGACCAAGTACATCTGTAAGAAGAGTTCTGGTTCGTGTTGGCATCTTATTGCCAACCAAAACACCAAGAGATGCACCCGCAATAATCGTGATGATGTTAATTACTGTGCCAGCACCTGGAAACATTTACTGAGTATACTCTGAGAATGTCGAATCCGTTTCTAGAGTTCTTGCGTCCGCATAAAACTGTTCCTCACACACCATGGACTGCAACGTCTCGCTGGAGCCTGTCCCTGCCACGTGTGTCGGTTCTGTTTTTTGGACTATTCATCTTTGGTCTTGGAGATTCACTACTTATTCAAAGCACTATTGGAAATGCTCCTTGGTCGGTTTTAGCACAAGGTATCTCTGGAAAACTGGACATAACTATGGGTTGGTCCACCTTTGCCATAAGTACCTTAGTTTTACTTTTGTGGATTCCTTTGAAGGAAAAACCTGGCTTTGGAACGCTTTCCAACATTGCAATTATTGCTGCTGCTATTCAATTGGGAGTTTCAATTTTTCCTGAGCAAAATAATTTCTTCATCGCAGTTGCATACTGTTTGATTGGTATTGCGATGGTTGGTTTTGGTTCAGCTCTCTACATCACATGTGGACTGGGTCCGGGCCCACGAGATGGGTTAATGACCGCGCTCCATAATCGTTCTGGAATCCGCATCGGCCGTGTCCGATTGGCCATTGAAGGCTCAGTTTTAATCGTTGGATGGCTTTTGGGCGGCACCGTGGGTCTAGGAACCCTCCTATTCGCTCTGTTAATTGGCCAATCCATCGCAATCGCTCTGGGAGTCGTTTCTCGGATTACCCACAGGTAACGCTTAGGATAAAGATCTTCCCAAGGGTTGTGCGCCCTAACGCACACGGGGTCGCAAACACCCCCGTTAACAAAATTAGAAAGGCACGACTTCATGCTGGATTCATATTTCAAAATCTCTGAGCGGGGCTCATCAATTGCCCAAGAGGTTCGAGGCGGACTCGTAACCTTCTTCACCATGGCTTACATCGTGGCTCTCAACCCAATCATTTTGGCGTACTCACCGGATGCAAATGGTCAGTTCCTCTTTGGAGGCGCTGCACCAGCACCTGCGATGGTTGCGGCTACAACTGCACTCGTTGCGGGCGTATTAACAATCCTTATGGGATCAATCGCTAACTATCCATTGGCGCTCGCTACAGGTCTTGGTCTCAATACCTTCGTTGCAGTTGGTATTGCTTCAAAGATGTCATGGGCTGCAGCAATGGGACTTGTAGTTCTTGAAGGTTTAATCATCTTGGTATTGGTGCTCACCGGTTTCCGTGTGGCAGTGTTCAAGGCGGTTCCATCACAGATCAAGATCGCAATCTCAGTTGGTATCGGTCTTTTCATTGCTCTTATCGGACTTGTTGATGCAGGCTTTGTACGTCGTACAGCAAGTGGTCCAGTTCCAGTAGGTCTAGGAGTCAATGGAAATCTTGTTGGCTGGCCAACAGTTGTTTTCGTTTTCGGTGTCCTACTAATCGTTGCACTCATGGTTCGCAAGATTAAGGGTGCAATCCTGATTGGAATCTCTGCAGCGACAGCTTTAGCAATCGGTATCCAACAAGCGTTTAACATCAAGCCAAACTTCACAGCTGGCAATCCTCCAACAATTGTTGATGGCGGTTGGCAACTAGGAATTCCTTCTATTCCCAAGGAAGTTGTTGCTGTGCCAAAGTTTGATTTCACTGGTCAGTTCGATCTGTTCGGTGCATTCAGCGTGGATAACGTTTCATTGATCGCGGCAATCCTTCTTCTATTCACTCTTTTGCTATCAGACTTCTTCGACACTGTCGGAACTGTTACAGCAATTGGTCATGAATCAGGACTTGCAGATAAAGATGGAAACGTAGACAACATCCAAAAGATTCTTTTGGTTGACTCTGTAGCAGCTGCTGCAGGTGGAGCTGCTGGTATTTCTTCAAATACCAGCTACATCGAATCAGCAGCCGGTGTTGGTGAAGGTGCTCGCACAGGTCTTGCTTCAGTCGTCACAGGAATCGCATTCCTGCTTACTACTTTCTTAGCACCGATCGTAGCAATCATTCCTTACGAGGCTGCAACACCCGCTTTGATCATCGTTGGATTCCTGATGATGTCTCAGATCAAGAATATTGATTGGGATGACATGGGTATTGGAGTTCCAGCATTCCTTACAATTATCTTGATGCCCTTTACTTACAACATCTCTGTAGGTATCGGCGCAGGATTTATCTCGCATGTTGTGATCCGTGTTGTACAAGGACGTGCAAAGGAAGTTCATCCTTTGATGTACCTAGTATCGGGTCTGTTCATGATCTACTTCTTATCCTCACCAATCAACGCTTGGGTCGGATAAGTACTCTTATAGAAAAGGCCCCTGGGAAACCGGGGGCCTTTTCATTTACCAGTTGATTTCACTGAAACCTTTTGAACTCAATTTTGCGTTAATTTGCGAGAAAGGTTTGGATCCGAAGAAACCTCGGTACGCCGATAAAGGGCTCGGATGAACCGAAGCCACTACGGACTTTTCAGGGAAATACTTCTTGAGTTGCAGTGCGGAATTTCCCCACAGCACAGCAATCACATCTCTTCCTCCAACTATCTGTGCAACTGTCTCTGTGACGGCTTGCCAGCCTAAATTGTCATGAGCCATCGATTCTCCAACTTCTGTGGTGAGCACACGATTAATAAGCATGACTCCTTGATCTACCCAATCACTCAAATCACCATCTGTTCGCATCACACCAAGATCGTCCCGTAACTCTTTATAGATATTTCTAAGCGAGGCTGGAAGTGGTGACACAGATCGATCTACAGAAAATGCGAAACCATGAGCATGACCCTTCGTTGGATAAGGATCTTGCCCAAAAAAAACTACCTTGGTTGAAGTTATGCAATCACTTAGGGCTCTGAAAACACGATCATAAGAGGGAGCAATTTCACGATCCAGGATAAATCGATCAATACTTTCTATTAATTCTCTATGACGCTCGAGTTCGCTTTGCCACTCTGGGTGGAGTTGATCAAACAGAGGCACGGGCAAAGAACCGGCCTGATTCGGGAGTCACCGTAATTGAGGTTCCGAAAACCGCAGAGACGTGTTCTGAAGTAATGACCCGGTCTATTGGTCCCGAGACGGCAACTAAACCATCTTTGATAAGTAAAGCGTGTGTTGTTCCTACTGGAATTTCCTCGATGTGATGGGTTACCAAAATTGTGGCAGGCGCTAGCGGATCGGCCGCAAAATTTGCAAACCGTCGCAAGAGATCTTCTCTACCTCCCAAATCAAGACCCGCTGCAGGTTCATCCAACAACAGAAGTTCAGGATCGGTCATCAAAGCTCGTGAGATCTGCACCCGCTTCTTTTCACCTTCGCTGAGCGTTCCGTAGAGTCGATCACCTAATTCGCGAACTCCAAAATTTGTTAAAAGTGCCATTGCACGAGATTCATCCCAAAGATCATAGCTCTCGTTCCAGCGTCCCAAGATCGCATAAGCCGCGGTTAGCACAACATCTTTGACGGTTTCATCATGAGGGATATCTTCGGCGATGACAGAACCACACAAACCGATTCGGGTTCTTAGTTCAAAGAGATCAACCTTGCCCATTTGCTTATCTAGGACAGACACAGTTCCCTGAGTTGGAAAGATTTTCGTAGCCAAGATTTGAAGAAGAGTTGATTTGCCAGCCCCGTTAGGACCAAGGACTACCCATCGCTCTCCATGTGAGATTGAGAAGTTAATTGGGCCCAGGATCATACGATCGCCTCGACGCACCGCGACTTCGTTGAGAGTTAAAACTGAGCTACTCATAGATGCAAAAGATACTGGTTAGAGCGCCTAATCACGCGCAAACCTCGCGTAAAGCATTAGTGATTCACGATAACCTTCTCCCATAATGACAACTTCTAGCCACGAGACAGAGCAGTTCTCCGGATTAATCCTTCTTACCGGCGAGGATAAGCCTGGCTTGGCACATGCACTCTTTCAGGCACTTTCGCCTTTTTCGGTCACGGTGATGGATCTAGATCAGATCATTATCAAAGGTCGATTGATTTTAACAGTTCAAATTTCCTTAAACCCGGCGCATCAGGATGCCATTGAAGAGGATCTGAATGCTCTTGCTGCAACTCTAGGAATAGATATTGCTGCAGTGTTCTCGACCTCTAAAACACCACAAACGGAGCCTGACACTTTAAGTTTAAAGTTGAGCTCTGCGAAATTGCATCCTAAACATTTGATGCATATCACTGGGAAACTTTTTGACGCAGGGGTAAACATAGAAGATCTTTCAAGAACTGGCACTGGTCCTTTAGAAGTAACCATCAAAATTTCAGGTGCAACAGAAAAGCAAGTACAGGCCGTGCTAGCAACAATTGATGCTGGAACAGATTTCTCTCTTACTAGCGGTGTCTAACAATGAGTTCTCAAAAGCGGTTAGTTCAACTAGATGTTGATTCCACCTTTATTCAACAAGAGGCTATTGAATTATTGGCGGCCAAAGCTGGTGTATTAGATGAAGTATCTCGAGTTACCGCTGCCGCTATGCGAGGAGATTTGGATTTTGCACAGAGCCTCATAGCTCGTGTAGCACTGCTTCAAGGCCTTGAAGAAGATGCCATCAGTCAGGTTCAAGAAGATATCCTTCTGACTGATGGCGCAGCCGAGTTGGTCTCACTCTTGCATGAAAAAGGACATTACATATCATTGGTTTCAGGTGGATTCAACAACATTCTGCAACCCTTAGTTGATGAACTTAAGATTGATTTTTACTTGGCCAACACTCTTGAAATTGAAGATGGCAAGTTAACCGGCAAAGTTGTTGGTGCAATAGTTGATCGTGCTGCAAAAGCGCAGGCATTAAAGGATTTTGCCCAACGGTGCTCTGTTGATATGGCCAACACTGTGGCTATCGGTGACGGGGCAAATGACCTAGACATGATGAAGATCGCCGGAATCAGTATTGCATTTAATGCAAAACCAATCGTAGAGGCAGCCGCTGATTATTCGATCAAGGAACCTTCTTTACGATCAGTTCCTAGCCTTATCAATCTATAAGTTACAACCTGCAAGCGTGAATATCAGTAACTAAAATTCCACGCGCTCCAAGTGCCCATAGTTCATCCATCACGCGATTGGTTTCTTTTCGTAAAACCATCGCTCTAACTGCAACCCAATCAGCTTTTAGTAATGGAGAAATGGTTGGTGACTCCAACCCTGGTGTAATTGCGCACGCTTGGTCAACAAGACTCTTCTGAACATCGTAATCAAGCAACACGTAACGTCTTGCTGTCACAACTCCTTGCAGTCGACGAATGAGAACCTCTAAACCTGCCGGAATCTCCACACCTTTTCTCTTGATAACAATCGCCTCACTCGTCAAAATCGGTTCACCAAATACCTGCAGACCAGCTTGACGCAAAGTGTTACCTGTACTGACAACATCGGCGATGACATCTGCGACACCAAGACGCACCGAACTTTCGACTGCGCCATCTAGACGGACGATCTGGGCCCGAATTCCCATGCTCTTTAGATTGTGCTCAACTAACCCTGGATATGCGGTAGCAATTCGCTTTCCTGAAAGATCACTTATCCCCCACGCTTTTCCGATTGGCGCTGCGAACCTAAAAGTAGATCCTCCAAAATCAAGTGCCAAAATCTCTTCGGCAGGTGCTGCAGAATCGATCAGTAAGTCACGACCTGTTATGCCGGCCTCTAACTCGCCTGAGCCAACATAAACAGCAATATCTCTAGGACGTAAGTAATAAAACTCAACCTCGTTATCAGGATCAATCAACACCAAATCACGCGCATCGGTACGTTGCCTATAACCAGCTTCTTTTAATATTGCGATAGAGCTTTCCGCTAAAGAACCTTTATTCGGAACGGCGATTCTTAACATTGTGGCCCCTTATAAGTACTTATAGATGTCGTTGATTGTTAACCCACGTGCGAGCATCAAGGTCTGAAGGTGATACAAAAGCTGACTGATCTCTTCCGCCAACGCTTCATCACTTTCGTGTTCGGCGGCTAACCAAACCTCGCCGGCTTCTTCCAGAATTTTCTTTCCTATTGTGTGAACGCCAGCTTCAACTGCTGCAACCGTGCTGGAACCTTCAGCTCCCTCGGTTACTTTCTGGCTCAATTCAAGCCATAGCTCATCAAAGGTTTTCATAGAATCAGTTTACTCGAGCCGTTAATCTCGCGTTGCGAATTTTCTGATATCAATAACCATCTGTGCCGGATCAGGAGCATTAAACACTGCACTTCCAACGACAAAAGTGTCTGCTCCAGCCTCGAGGGCCATTTCAATGGTCTGCATAGAAATACCCCCATCCACCTGAAGCCAGATAGGGCGATCCCCAATCATTGTGCGAGTTTTGCGTACCTTATCCATCATATTCTCCATGAATTTCTGTCCGCCAAAACCAGGTTCGACAGTCATAATCAAAAACATGTCCACTAAATCTACGCAATCGGCGTACTGCTCGATCGGAGTGTTCGGTTTAATTCCCAAACTAGAACGAGAGCCAGCCGCTCTAATATTTTTTAGCGTTTGCGGGATGTTCTTGGTCGCTTCGGCGTGGATCGTGACAGATGCGCAACCTAGCTCTGCATACTGAACTGCAATCAGATCAACGTCTGCAACCATCAAGTGAGCATCAACGGCTAAAGAAGATTCGCTAATTATTTTAGATGCCGCCTCAAAGTCGAAGGTGAAATTGGGGACAAATACATTATCCATAACATCTAGATGGAGAAGATCGGAAACTTGCGCGATGGAATCTATTTCTTCATTGAGGCAGGAAAAATCGGCATTGAGAATGCTCGGAGTGATTCTGATTTCCTTGATCATATCCGTACTTTACTCGCTGACCTTTTTGAAGAGTGCTAAATACATCGCATCCGTGCCTGACCGGTGCGTCCACAGGGACATGGCTTCTTCTCGTACTCCACCTTCAAGATTCTCTGGCATAAAAGGTCCTACGGCAGTTTGCTCGACATTTGAAAACTTCTTCTTTATATCGGCAACCTGGATTGAAGTTTCGGCCAAATGAGGTGAGCAGGTTGCATATCCGAGTACTCCCCCGACATTGAGCGCTGATATTGCGGACTCGATCAGCTCTCTTTGCAAGGCGGTGAGCTCTCGTAAATCTTGCAGTGTACGACGCCAGCGAACTTCGGGACGTCGTCGAAGCGCACCTAGTCCAGTACATGGTGCATCAATCAAAATAGCGTCAAATTTTTCGCCGCTGTTGCCGATCTCGCGGCCGTCTCCAACCATAACTCGATCACCGTTGACTACTTGGCGAACAAGATCAGCGCGGACAGCTGAAACTTCATTTGCAGTAAAGGTAATCCCTCTTTGACGGGCAATGCTTGAAAGCAAAGCGGCTTTACCACCGGGACCTGCGCACATATCTAGCCAGGTTGAACCACTAGCGGCCGCTGCAAACACTGTTGCAACTAATTGAGAGCCCTCATCCTGTACACCAATTTTTCGTGACTTCACTAGATCAAGAACACCAGGATTTCCTTTCCAATGTCCGCCATATGAAGAATAAGTAGTTGGCTCTGCCCCAATATCAATCAAATCCTGTTGGCTAGATAATCCCGGCCAACAAACCAGTGTGGGTGTTGCCGGCTCATTGTTGATCGCCAGCGCTTGTTCGACCTCTGACCAATCCTTGAGTAAATCAAAGTAGGCCGAGACGATCCACGTTGGATGTGAATATTGAATCGATAATCTTTCGACCGGGTCTGAAATCTGTTGAAGCGGTGCAAACCAATCTTCTTGTGATGTTCGCGTGACATTTCGCAGCAAAGCATTCACAAAGCTTGCTTTAGATTCGCCTATTCTCTTTCGAGCAACTTCGACTGTTGATGCAACCGCGGCATGATCCGGCACTCTCATTTCATGCAACTGATGAACACCTAGACGACAAATATCAACTATTCCGGAATCTACTTCCGCCCACGGCCTATCGCTGATTTGTGAAAGTACCCAATCATGCTTTCCCTGCATTCGTATTGTTCCGTACAGTAGTTCGGTAACCAGAGACCTGTCCCGTTCATCGAGCTTGCTGGCATTGAGCGCTTGTGGAAGCAAAAGGTTTGAGTAACCCTCATTGCGATTGACCTCAGTCAGTAAATCAAAAGCCAATAGCCGTGACGCTTCGGGCTTGGGAGATTTAAAGGTATTCCTGCGCGCCTCAACCAAAATTTTCTCCGCCCGCTAATCGCGCCCCACGCGCCCAATCGGCCGCATTCATCTCCTTCTTTCCAGCGGGAATCACCGTTAGAAATTCAATGGAGGTGTTGCTACCACAACCGACTATGACTCTTTGGCCCTCAATTGCAATGACACCAGGATCGAGAACGTGATCTCCAACTGTAATCGCTGAAGTAATTTTGAATGATTCCTCCTTCCAGTTGCACCAGGCACCCGGTTCGTAAGTGAATGCCCGAACTTTGTTGACCAATGTTTGTGCACCTTCAGAAAAGTTCAACTGTGCCTCTTGTTTTGAGATCTTAGGAGCAAAACTCGGTTCTCCTTCTTGGGCCGACGGTAATTGGCCAGCAGAAATCATCGTTAAAGCGTCACGAACTGCGGAAGGTCCTTCCTGTGCCAATGCCTGCAAGAGTTCAAAACTTCGCCAGTGCGGCTCGATCGCAACGGATTTCTTAGAATAAATCGGACCCGTATCCATTCCCTTTTCCAATTGGAAAACCGAAACACCCGTGACTACTTCGCCGTTTTGTAGAGCTCTTTGCGCCGGAGCTGCGCCTCGGTAAGAAGGAAGAAGAGAAAAATGCAGATTAATAAAGCCGAACTTAGGTAAATCCAATATGTGCTGGGGCAAAAGAACGCCATAACCAATAGTGACGACACAATCAAGATCATCGATCACTCCGAACAAATCATCTGAAGATGTTGGCTTGACAACGCGAATGTCTCGCGATTCTGCCCAATCGGCGACAACACTTTGTTTCATGGTGCGCCCACGCCCTGCTGGTTTGTCTGGCTGAGTAATCACCAATACCACTTCGTGCTCACTAGCAACTAACCAATCTAAAGTTGGAATTGCAACCTCCGGAGTAGCCGCTACTCCGATGCGCATTAGGTGTTCCGTCCGAAAATGGAGTGCGGTGAATCTTTTACCTGGATCGATTGACCATTTTCTGCCGCTAAATTAAACCATTCTGATTCGCGAATCTGCTTCATCGCTAACTTGCGATCTTCGGGAGAGAGTTTGTCAATGAAAAGGATTCCGTTGAGATGATCTGTCTCATGCTGAAGAGCACGAGCCAAGAATTCGGTACCTTCAACTGTTACGGGTTCGCCATACATATTAAAACCTTGTGCAACAGCGCGCATAGCACGTGGTGTTTCATACCTTAATTCAGGGAAAGATAAACAACCTTCGTCGCCTTCCTGCATTTCCTCACTAAGAGTTAACGTTGGATTAATCAAATGACCTAGAGTTTCATCCACATCCCAGACGAAAACTCGTAGTGGAACACCAATTTGCGGGGCTGCTAGACCTGCACCGGGCGCATCAAGCATGGTGTCGGTTAAATCCTTGACCAGGACTCGCAGCTCTTTATCAAAATCCACAACTATAGAGGCAGGTGTCGTCAGTACCGGGTCTCCAAAATAGCGAATCTCTTGAATAGACATGAGAGAAGTCTACCAATTCCTTAGAGGGAATATGGCTCGATTCTAAGTGTGAACAAATCCTTTTTCGAGATGCTGCGCTTTCTCTGCAATTCATGGAGCATTACGCCCAATGAAGAACTCTGATCATGCGATACATGCATCACAATCTTTGCTTGTCCCTTAGGCAAAATGGTTGCACCAAATATACGAGTGCTCGATGGTAAACGACCATCTTCGAGCGCCTTTTTTAAACCAGACAAAATCGACGAGGCTGACGTTTGTTCCATAACCAGAACTGCTGAGATAACCGATGGTGGAAGCTTGAGTTCATCTCTTTCTGCAAGCTCCCTCTTTAATAGAGGTGCAATATTCCACCTTGCTAATGCCGCAACAACTGGATGAGAATCATCAAGTACTAGAAGAACTTGCCCATCACTACTAACTAGAGATGCGGTTTCAAAGAGAAGCTCTCGCGCTCTTTCTTGTCCATTGATATCGGTGTGAGAAAAGAATCGAATTGCATCAAGTACTACCACCGCTGCGTAACCACCTTCTGCAGGCGGTTGTGCACCCGGTGTTGCCAAAACAAGTGCTGGTTTTGACTCAACAGACTCTTTTATGACATCACCAGCAGAAATCACAACCGGAAATCCGGGAAAGGCTCTGGATATTTCCTCTGCTGCTCTTTCAATTCCACGACCTGCTAAGTACTGTTTGTCACGACTACAGTAGCTACATTTCCAGGTAGGAAAACCCGTTCCGCAATGTACGCAGGTTGGAGCCAATCCCTTCGAGGAAACACTTAATCGTCCGCCACACTTACACAGGGCAACATTTCGACAGTGCGCGCATAGAAGTGCATTTCCATACCCCTTACGAGGAGCGACAAAAAGTACAGGACCTTTTTTCAAAGCCTTCTTTATTTCAGAGTAAATGCGACCTGGCAATAAGGTTCCATCGGAGGGCGAGAAAGCTTGCACATTTACCTGTGTTCGCTGATTGTTGAACTTGATAGTACTTCGATCAATTTCATATGCCACGCGAACTGATGGCGTGAATCCGGTAAACACCAGGCCGATACCTTCAAGCTCTGAGCGCATTCGGGCGATAGTCGAGGAATTCCATCCAGGAGAACGTAAATCGAAATGATCCGGTGACGACTCTTTGTAAATGATTATTGCAGCTAAGTTATTAACTGGAGTAAATACTGCACTCCTTGTTCCAACCACTATCGATGATTGCAATCGCATAGCTAGGAGGAAATTGCGATAGCGCTCTTCTCGTGTTGAGGAACTTGATACTCGTAATACGTGCTGAAATTTGTCCGAGAGAGTAGAAATTAATCTATCGACATCCTTCTCATCGGGTGCAACGATTAAAACAGAGCCAGATTTGATGAAACCATCGATTATTTCTGTGATCTGTTGATCAGATGCAATAAATGGTTGAAAACTCTGGAACGCCCTAACCTTGACGCCACTCTTTGACTCCGTGGGCGTCTGCGTGACTAATAACTCTTTATCAACGCTAGCAACCCTTGGCGGTATGGCAGAACGCAGCAGATCCCATGGATTACAGCAATAAAACTCAGCTGCCTTATCAATCAAAGCAAGACTTGCCGTGGTTGCAACATAATGCGGTGACAACACCTTGGTTATTGCCTTTAAAGTTCCCGCTCTTTCAGGGTTTGCAACACGTGATACAACGATGCCTTCAGTCTCACGATTTCCAAAAGGAAGTTGGACCCGAACACCAGGTGCGATGAGTTCACTTAACTTCTCGGGCACCGAATAGTCGTACAACTGATCTAAATGGAATACGCCTGTATCAACTCGTACACGAGCTATCGGAAGACGCTCGGCTACTGGGCCAGAGGGAGCTACGGCAACCTCGGCCCTTAAGCGAAATAGCCGAGGCGCTGCCACCGATTACTTAACTGCGTTTTGAAGTGCTGTGGTGCGATCTGTGCGTTCCCAAGCAAACTCGGGCAATTCGCGACCGAAGTGACCATATGCACTTGTCAATGAGTAAATTGGACGCAGCAAATCAAGATCTCTAATGATTGCAGCTGGGCGAAGATCAAATACTGACAAGACTGCTTCTTGAATCTTTGCCACTGGAACAGTTTCAGTTCCAAAGGTTTCAACAAAAACACCAACTGGTTGTGCCTTGCCAATTGCATACGCAACTTGAACTTCACAACGACGCGCAAGACCGGCTGCAACAACATTTTTCGCAACCCAACGCATTGCATACGCCGCAGAGCGATCAACCTTTGATGGATCTTTTCCGCTGAACGCCCCCCCGCCGTGTCGGGCCATTCCGCCGTAGGTATCGACAATGATTTTTCGGCCAGTCAAGCCAGCATCTCCCATTGGGCCACCGATAACAAAACGTCCTGTTGGGTTGATCAGGGTTCGAAGATCTTTCTGAGGAAGATCTATTGTAGAAATAATTGGATTAATAACGTATTCGATGATTTCTGGTGTCAACTTCTTTACAACATCTACATCCTCTGAATGCTGACTCGAAATAACAACAGTGTTGAGTGCTATTGCACGATCACCTTCGTATTCGATCGTTACTTGAGTTTTTCCATCTGGTCGAAGGTATGCAAGTTCACCAGATTTGCGCACCTTGGTTAGCTGCGCAGCTAAGGCGTGTGCCAACCAAATAGGAAGTGGCATTAGTTCCTTGGTGTCATCACACGCGTAACCAAACATCAAGCCTTGATCGCCCGCGCCTTGTAAATCTAATGGATCTATCGCAGAAGTTACGCGGTGCTCGTAAGCATCATCAACGCCTTGGGCGATATCTTGTGACTGTTGACCAATAGAAATTGATACGCCACAACTATTTCCATCGAAACCTTTATCGGAAGAGTCATACCCAATATTAAGAACTGTATCTCGGACAATACCCATGACATCTGCATAACCATTAGTTGTTACTTCACCAGCAACATGCACCTGGCCTGTAGTAATAAGTGTTTCAACTGCCACGCGGCTTTTGATGTCTTGCGATAGCAAAGAATCCAAAACTGCATCGGAAATCGCATCTGCGATCTTGTCTGGGTGGCCTTCGGTAACTGATTCTGAAGTAAAGAGACGCTTAGACATAGTTTTAACCTAACTGCCGAATGGCATGATCAAGAAGTACATTACTGAGAGCGTCTTTGGAGACTTCCTTGATCGCTATATCCGCTTCATTGCGTAAGAGAATGGTACCCATAGTTGTGTCCTGGCCAAAGATAGCCCCGCCCGAAACATCATTTACATAAATTACATCAAGGCCTTTAGCCTCTAACTTTCTGCGAGCCTCTTGCACATGTTCCTTGGTTTCAGCGGCAAAGCCAACCAAAATTCGATCACCCTTGTTCGGGGAAAGCTCTGCAAGTAGGTCTGGGTTCTGCTGTAGCTCGATGCTTTCAAGTGAAGATTTCTTTATTTTCTGATCTGACACCTGTAATGGACGGGCATCTGCAACCGCTGCACTCATTACAAGGATGTTGCATGATGGAAAGTAACTTCGTAACGCGCTCTGCATTTCAAGTGTTGTTTCCACTTTAACAACATCCACGCCAGTAAGACCAGACACATCACAATTGGCAGCGATAAGTTGAACCTGGGCCCCGCGATTCTTGGCCGCATTTGCCACTGCTAGTCCTTGTTTACCCGAGGATCGATTGCCTATGAAACGGACAGGATCGATAGCTTCTCTGGTTCCTCCAGCTGTAACTAAAACTTTCAAACCCTTAAGGTCCTGAATTTGACCGGTTACTTCATCAAAGCGGGAAATGATTGTCGCGGTTTCAGGAAATCTTCCGGGACCAACATCCTTTCCGGTCAGCCTTCCTACCTCAGGGTCCATCACAACGAAGCCACGCTGCTTGAGTGTCTTCACATTTGCAACGGTTGCAGGATCCAGCCACATTGAAGGGTGCATTGCAGGCACAATCATCTTTGGAACATCAGATGCTAAAACCAAATTAGTGAGCAAGTCATCGGCTCTACCCATTGCCAATCGAGCGATTAAATCTGCCGTCGCTGGAGCAATTAAAAAGAAGTCAGCTCTTTCAGCTAATGCAATGTGTGGAACTGTGTGGACGCTCTCCCACACTTGGGTATGTACGGGACGAGAGGAAAGTGCTTCCCATGTTGCAGCACCAACGAAGTTAAGAGACGCTGGGGTCGGTACAACTGTGATTACATAACCGCGGTCCTGTAATCGACGTAAAAGTTCACAGGATTTGTAGGCGGCAATTCCACCACCAACTCCGAGAATAACCTCGCGGCCTTGGAGTGTCATAAAAAACTACGCTGTTGGCTCGAGGTTTTCGATCGTTAGAAGACCTTCGTTGATTTCGCGGAGAGCGATTGAAAGTGGCTTCTCATGAACATGTGTTTCAACAAGTGGACCTACGTACTCAAGAAGTCCTTCGCCAAGTTGTGAGTAATAAGCATTGATCTGACGAGCGCGCTTAGCTGCGTACAAAACTAGGCTGTACTTTGAGCCGCTCTTGTCTAGAAGTTCATCAATAGGTGGATTGGTAATTCCATCCATGGTTATCCCCGCTTCTGTGATCAATCCTGTGTCGTTGTACTGCTCTTAATTCTGGGCTAACTCTATCAGTTTTCGGACAACGCTCTCGACCTGGTCATTTACGAGGACCACATCGAAAAATGCCGCTGCTGCCAGCTCTTCTTGGGCTAGTTCTAACCTTTCCGCCCTTCTCTGCTCACCATCGGTGCCACGACCCTCAAGACGTGAAACTAACTCTTCCCATGTAGGGGGCTCGAGGAATACCAACACAGATTGTGGCAAGTGAGCCTTCACTTGTTTTGCACCAGCAATTTCAATTTCGAGAAGAACATTTTTGCCCTGACGCAAAGCATCCTCTACCTGTTGTTGTGGCGTTCCGTAGCGATTACCTGCGAACTCCGCCCATTCCAAAAACCGATCATCTGAGATCATTTGCGAGAAAACTTCATTGCTCACAAAGAAATAATCTCGACCTTCAATCTCATTGACGCGCGGGGCTCGAGTAGTGAAACTAACGCTTACCCAAAAATCACCTGCCTCACGAAGCTTCTTGGCCACGGTGCTCTTACCCACTCCGCCAGGCCCAGACAAAACCAATAATCTGCCAGGTTTTATCGCTGCATCTGTTTTGACGAACTCATTACGAAGTTCCTTGAGTTGGTGACGTCCAAGCCCTTGAATCCTGCGGGTGGGTGAAATATTCAAACGCTCCATTAAGGAGATCACGCGGATCTTTCCAACTCCCGCTAAAGATTCAAGCAGTTCCTTAACCCGCATCTTTCCTATAGCTTCATCAGTTAATGCTAAAGAGAGAACGTCATCAATGCTTAATTCACCATTCTTAATTTGATTTTTAACTTCAGCACGCCTTTTTCTTGAAGCAGAGGCCTTAGCTAACGCTGCTACCCGTTGTTCAGCTGTTAATTGTGGCGGCGTTCCCATGGGATAAATCTAGTGGAGATTAAATTAATCGTGAGCCAATTTCTTGTGCGCGCTCCTTCATTGCTGAAGCACCCTGTGCCCAACTCTGTGTAATAGGACGGCCGATTACAACCAAATTCGCACCGGCGGAGATTGCATCCTCTGGAGTCATGGTTCTTTGCTGATCATCACTTCCCACCATGTCCAGTGGGCGAACGCCTGGCGTGATGATGATCGGCTGTGCTCCGATCGCCGAACGGATCGCAGAAATTTCCAAAGGCGAACAAACAATCGCTCTAGCACCACCATTGACTGCGACCTTAGCTAAGGCCACTGCAGAATCAAGTGCTGCAAACTTGAATCCAACCTCAGCCACATCTGCTTCAGATAGAGAGGTCAGAATAGTTACACCCGTGATGTTGGTATGTGGCATTGCATCGACTGCAGCCTTAACCAATGACTTGCCACCTGATGCATGAACTGTGAGGAATTTCGGAGCAAGGTGTGCCACCGCTTTCGCAGCACCACTGACGGTGTGAGGAATGTCGTGCAGTTTTAAATCCAAAAATATGTCGGAATCTGTCTGGGCCTGAACTGCTTTTACCCCTTCTGAACCAAAGGTGAGAAAAAATTCAAGACCTAATTTGAAAACGCTCACATGCTCTTGAGTAGCTTTGACCCAGGCTATAGCCGTTGTTAAATCAGGTGTGTCTACAGCCAAGACGATAGGAGCTTTACTCATTTACTCTCCCTCTGTTAGACGATGTGCAAACCCAACAGCTTGTTTCAATGAAGTAAATCCTCTATCCAATAACAGCTGCTTTAGTTCAGTTTGAATCGACATAATTGCGGTTGGATTTCCAAAACTAGCTGTACCGATCGATACTCCACTTGCGCCTGCAAGAATCATTTCAAGAGCATCTCTACCCGATGCGATTCCGCCCATTCCAAGTATTGGAGTGTTAGGCAAAGCTGCATGAACTTGATACACCGCACGAACCGCGATCGGGCGAATAGCAGGACCGGACAAACCGCCTGTCTTTCCACCCAGATGTGGTCGCATCGTGTCCAGGTTAATAACCATTCCAAGAACAGTGTTGATTAAAGCCAGACCATCAGCGCCAGCGTCGACAACCCCTTTTGCAATTGATACTAAATCAGTTACATCTGGAGACAACTTGGCGATGATCGGAAGCTCTCCACCGATAGTTCTACGAACTCCGTCAATAACTCTTCGTGATGCTTCGGGATCGCAGGCGAACACAAGGCCTCGATTTTCAACATTTGGACAGGATATATTTACTTCAATTGCACTAATTCCAGATACAGAACGAAGTTTGCGCGCCAAAGTTGAATACTCTTCAACTGTTTCTCCGGCAATTGAAACAATTATTCGAGCCTTTTGTTCTACTAAATATGGAACATCTTTGCTCAAGAACGCATCTATTCCTGGGCCTTGCAGGCCAATCGAATTGAGCATTCCGCTAGGAGTCTCGGCCATTCGTGGTGTGGGACGACCCGGGCGAGGCTTAGACATCACAGATTTAGTAACGACTCCCCCCATATCTTTCAATGGGAAAAATTGAGCAAGCTCACGACCCGAACTAGCACAACCGCTAGCTGTAAATGTAGGTGCCGGGAACCAGGCGTTACCAATTGTTGTTGAGAAATCTAGGGAACTCATAGTTGAGTACCCACTTGCTGCCATTGAACCTTAGAACCATCCATTACTGGTCCATCGATGCAGGAGCGAAGCATTGAAACCGATCCATCATCATTTGCAACTGGCAGCACGCACGTCATGCAGATTCCAATTCCACAGGCCATCGCCTCTTCAACTGCGCATTGATGAACGACATCAAGTTCGTTGGTGATCTTCGTAATCGCTGCCAGCATCGGCATTGGTCCACAAGAATAAATAACTCCGACGTTGAGATCCTTGATGATTTCGGCGATCGGATCTGTTACTCGACCTGCCGTACCCATTGATCCATCTTCAGTGTAGATACGCATCGAGTTAACCGAACGCTTGCCTTCCATCGGGGCATAAATCTTTGAACCCGTACTAGCACCCAGAATCATGTCGACTCTGCAGCCACGAGAATTGAGAATCTCTGCCAAACCAAACAATGGTGCAGATCCATAACCGCCGCCAACCAAAAGCACCGGTACAGGTTCAGTTGGAATACCGAAAGCGGTTCCTAGAGGTGCAACTAAATCCAAGACATCACCTTCAGTTTGCGCGCATAACCATTTACTTCCCTGTCCATGCGGTGCAACTATTAACTCCATCGTCCCACCAACGGCTGAACTTGTTGAAACGCGAGAAATTGCAAATGCGCGCCGAAGAACCATCCGTGAGGAATCTCCCCCAACGCTGATTGCAACAAAGTTACCTGGCTTGCATTGTGCTGCTATATCGCCGACGCTAATAATTATCTGGTGGTACTGACCAACTCGTTTATTGCTAAGAATTGGTGCAATTATCTGTCTAGCGTTCTTGTTGATTTGAGACATTTATGCGAGCCATTCCTGCAGCGACTTGATGCTCAATGGGCTTGATTGCAAGAAAGTAATTGCATCAACGGCTGCACTAAATCCCGCAGTGGTCGTAATGCACGGAATCGATCGCTGGACAGCGGCAGTTCTAATAGCCCAGCCATCTGCGCGCGTTCCTCGACCTACAGGTGTGTTGATCACTAGGTCGATCTCCCCCGCATTAATAATGTCTACGATTGTTTTTTCACCTAAATTGCCTGTTCCATCTGAATGTTTTCTTACCGTTGTGCACTCAATGCCCTTGGTTCGTAAAAATTCAGCTGTTCCTTCGGTTGCAAGTATATGGAACCCAAGCTCTGAGAAGCCTAGAGCCGGCTCGATGCCAGTTGCTTTATCTTTATCAGCCAGTGAAATAAACACTGTGCCGGACTTAGGTAACGGTCCAAAAGCAGCAATCTGACTCTTGGCGTAACTTTCACCAAAGGTTGGTGAAATTCCCATTACCTCACCGGTTGAGCGCATCTCGGGACCAAGAACTGCATCAACTCCGCGACCATCAGTTCTACGGAAGCGGTTCCATGGAAGAACTGCTTCTTTCACCGAAACGCCTCGAGGTTGACCATCTCCTTGCGGCGGAAGAAGTCCTTCGCCTCGCAGTTGTTCAATTGTGTGGCCTACTGAAATACGCGCCGCAGCTTTTGCTAATGGCACTCCCGTTGCTTTGCTGACAAATGGCACGGTTCGGGATGCACGTGGATTAGCCTCAAGTACATACAAAGTTTCTTCCGCAATAGCGAATTGAATATTAATTAAACCACGAACATCTACACCCCGAGCGATCTTTTCAGTTGCAATACGTATCTCAGCTCTTTGTTCATCAGTAACGGTCATTGAAGGCAGCACACAGGCACTATCTCCACTATGGATACCGGCCTCTTCGATGTGTTCCATTACTCCTCCTAAGAAGAGTTCATGACCGTCAAAAAGAGCATCCACATCGATTTCGATTGCATTATCCAGAAAACGATCGACTAGTACAGGATGATCTGGTGTTATATCAGTTGCTCGTGTGATGAAACCGCCCAGTGCCACATCGTCATAAACGATCTCCATACCGCGTCCACCCAGAACAAATGATGGTCGTACCAATACCGGGTAGCCAATCGACTGTGCAATCTTTGTTGCCTCCAATTGCGATGATGCCATTCCAAATTCTGGTGCTCTTAAACCTTGTTCGGCCAAAATATTTCCAAAAGCTCCACGCTCTTCGGCCAAGTTAATTGAGTCTGGGGATGTTCCCAAAATCGTAACTCCGTTGGCCTTTAGTCCAGCTGCTAATCCCAGCGGTGTTTGACCGCCTAGTTGAGTTATGACGCCTAGCACTGGTCCCGCCAAGGTTTCTGCATGGACAACTTCCAGGACATCTTCAAGGGTTAGCGGTTCAAAATACAAACGATTACTTGTGTCGTAATCTGTGGAAACGGTTTCAGGATTGCAATTGATCATGATCGTTTCATAGCCCGCTTCACGAAGCGTGAATGATGCATGGACGCAGGAATAATCAAACTCGATGCCTTGACCAATACGGTTTGGTCCGCTTCCAAGAATGATTACTGCAGGTGTCGTACGAGGACCAACCTCGGTTTCCTCTTCGTAACTTGAATAGTAATACGGGGTAAAAGCTTCGAACTCTGCAGCGCAGGTATCTACTGTTTTATAGACCGGTCTTATTCCAAGATGTTGACGAGCTTTGCGAACCTCATCTTCGCTAACGCCACGAAGTATTGCTATCTGCGAATCGGAGAATCCTTGACTCTTTGCGGTGCGAAGTAATTCAGAGTTTAATTCACCAGGCTGGGCAATAACGATTGCTTGGGCGTTTATTAGTTCGATCTGTCGCAAATACCAAGGATCGATCTTGGTTGCAGCAAATACTTCTTCAATGCTCGCACCCGCCCACATCGCCTTTTGGACTTGTTGCAATCGATACTCAGTTGGAGTCTTCATGGACTGCATAAGTTGTTCGAGTTCAACTGGTGACACAACCGGCCAAGAAAAAATCGCCTCTTTTCGTTCTAAGGAGCGCAAGGCTTTCATGAGGGCCTCTGAAAAAGAGCGACCAATAGCCATTGCTTCACCGACGCTCTTCATCGTGGTCGTCAAACGTGGGTCAGCATCCGCGAACTTCTCGAAAGCAAAACGAGGCAGCTTCACCACTACATAATCCAAAGTGGGCTCGAATGAGGCGGGAGTTACCTTGGTGATGTCATTTGTAATCTCATCTAACGTGTATCCAATAGCTAATTTTGTTGCAATCTTTGCGATAGGAAAACCCGTCGCCTTAGATGCAAGCGCACTTGATCGAGAAACTCTGGGATTCATTTCAATTACGATTATGCGTCCATTGGCTGGATTAACCGCGAATTGGATATTACAGCCACCAGTGTCTACGCCCACTTCACGAATGATGTCCATCGATAAGTCGCGAAGTTTTTGGTACTCAACATCTGTCAGGGTCATTGCCGGAGCTACGGTAATTGAGTCTCCAGTATGAACACCCATTGGATCAAGATTCTCAATTGAACAGACAATGACTACGTTATCTTTGTTGTCCCGCATTACTTCAAGTTCATACTCTTTCCAACCAATAATTGATTCTTCAAGAAGAACTTCGGAGGTTGGACTGTGGCGCAGACCTGCACCAGCAATTTGGCGAAGTTCTGCTTCATCAAAGGCAATACCTGAGCCCAAGCCTCCCATTGTGAAAGATGGACGCACGACAACTGGATAGTTGAGTTCAACTACAGCACCAAGAATCTCCTCCATGGTGTGGCAGATACGAGATTTTGCAGACTCGCCTCCAACTTTTTCAACGATCCCCCGAAACAATTCGCGATTTTCTCCACGATTGATCGCATCCACATCCGCGCCAATTAATCGAACTCCATACTTGGCTAAAGTTCCACGCTCATACAGACCAATCGCGGCATTAAGTGCAGTTTGACCACCTAATGTCGCTAAAACCGCATCTGGTTTTTCATGAGCAATAATTCGTTCGATAATTTCTGGAGTGATTGGTTCAACATAAGTAGCGTCGGCAAACTCTGGGTCGGTCATAATCGTGGCGGGGTTTGAATTAACCAGAATCACTCTGATTCCTTCTGCGCGAAGTACTCGACAAGCCTGCGTTCCAGAATAATCGAATTCACATGCTTGACCAATAACGATCGGTCCACTGCCGATTACTAAAACGCTTTTAATCGATGTATCTAGCGGCATTATGCGACCACCTTTTTTGACATCAAGTCCACGAAGCGGTCAAAGAGATAGGAAGCATCATGAGGGCCAGCTGCTGCTTCTGGGTGATACTGAACTGAAAAAGCAGGACGATCCAACAAAGCTAAACCTTCAACAACTCCGTCATTTAAACAGGTATGTGTAACCTCACCGCGCCCGTATACCGTTGAAAACTCAGAATCTGTTGGTGCTTTCACGGCAAAACCGTGATTGTGTGCGGTGATTTCGACCTTACCAGTGTTCTTATCTATCACTGGCTGATTGATTCCTCTGTGACCAAATTGCAATTTATATGTTTCAAAACCTAGTGCGCGACCTAAAATTTGATGTCCAAAGCAAATGCCAAAAATAGGAATTTCAGAAAGCAAAAGTTCACGAACAACTTCAATTACATCTGTCATAGTTGAAGGGTCACCCGGACCATTTGAAAGAAAAACTCCATCAGGCTTGATTGCCATAATTTGTTCTACAATTGAATCAAAAGGCATCACATGAACCTCGACACCGCGCTCTGCTAAGGCACGAGGTGTCGCTGCTTTTATACCCAAATCAATGGCTGCGATTGTAAATCTTTTCTTTCCAACAGCTGGAACAACATAGCTTTGTGGGGTTGATACATCTTTTACAAGAAAGGCACCGGCCATAGCATCGGCTTTTCGAACTTCAACAACCATTTCTTCACGGGAAAGATCTAGACCCGAAAAAATTCCTACTCGCATCGCTCCGCGATCACGTAAGTGTCTTGTGATTGCTCGGGTGTCCACACCCTGAATGCCTACGATTCCTTGACTCACAAGCTCAGCTTCAAGATCATTTTGTGCTCGCCAATTAGAGGTCAAAGAGGAAGGGTTGCGAACAACAAAACCTGCAACCCAAATTTTTTCTGATTCATTATCAAAATCATTCACGCCAGTATTACCAATATGCGGCGCAGTCATAACAACGATCTGTTTGTGATAAGAAGGGTCGGTAAGGGTTTCTTGGTATCCAGTCATTCCTGTTTGGAAGACCGCTTCACCGAAAGTTTTTCCGGTGCATGCCCAAGACGAACCCTCAAAAATTCGCCCATCATCTAGGACTAGGTAAGCACTTGCCATTACATGCTCTCCTTATCCGTCACAGCTCCATTATTCAAGGTTTGCTTACCTTTAAAGAAGGTATGCAGTACTACTCCCGGAAGTTCGTGCCCATGGTAGGGAGTATTTGATGAGTTAGAGAGAACTAAGTCTCGATCTACCCTCCAACTTTGCGTTGGGTTAATCACAGTCAGGTTCGCAGTGCTTCCGACAGCTATTCTCTGACCTTGCTTAACATATCCACCGATGCGAGCGGGTGCGTGACTCATACGTTCTGCGACAAGATCCCAGCTCATCAAAGATGTATCGATCATCGTTTTTTGCACAATTGAAAGCGCCGTTTCTAATCCCAACATTCCAAAGGCCGCCTCTTGCCACTCGCATTCCTTATCTTCCAGTGGATGAGGTGCGTGATCAGTTGCCACAATATCAATCGTTCCATCAGCTAAAGCTTCACGAAGAGCGTGAACATCTGCTTGCGTTCTAAGCGGTGGATTAACTTTATAGATCGGATCATATGATGATGCTAAATCATCAGTAAGCAGTAAATGATGCGGAGTTACCTCTGCCGTTACATTGATACCGCGAGCTTTGGCCCAACGAATTATCTCGACTCCTCCGGCAGTCGTTAGATGGCAGATGTGAAGTCTGGACTTAACATGATCTGCAAGTAGAACATCTCGCGCGATAATTGCTTCCTCAGCCACTGCAGGCCAACCCTTTAAACCAAGACGCGAAGATACAGCGCCTTCATTCATCTGTGATCCAACAGTCATGCGTGGGTCTTGTGCATGTTGGGCGATAACTCCGCCGAACTTCTTGATGTACTCCAATGCTCGGCGCATAACTAATGGATCGGATACACAGTTTCCGTCATCACTAAATACTCTTACTTGGGCAACTGAATCCGCCATCGCCCCGATTTCCGAAAGAGTTTGCCCCTTTAATCCCTGTGTTACCGCACCGATTGGAAAAACATCTAGTAGACCTGCTGCCTGTCCCAATCGATACACCTGTTCAACCACGCCTGCAGTGTCTGCAACTGGTGATGTATTTGCCATCGCTGACAACGCGGTAAATCCACCTTTAGCACCCGCACGACTTCCGCTTAGAACTGTCTCAGCATCTTCGCGACCTGGTTCACGTAAGTGAGTGTGCAAATCAACTAACCCAGGCAAGATGATGCAACCCTGAGCATCGACCGTTTTTATAGCTTGGCCGGTAAATTTAGACGTGACATCAACAATCTCTTCGCCTGAAATACAAAGGTCAACTTTTCTACCGTCGGAAAGCTGCCCGCCCTTGATAACAAGATCTACTGTGCTCACTTAATTCATCCCCGCTTCCAACGCTCCGCCGGTTAGAAGGACGTACAAAATCGCCATTCTGACACTTACTCCATTTGTAACCTGCTCCGTGATGACCGAGCGAGCACTATCAGCCACTTCAGCTGAAATTTCCAATCCTCTATTCATGGGTCCTGGGTGCATAACTATTGAACCAGTCTTCATAACCTTCATCCGATCAGTATTTAAACCAAAGTACCTTGAGTATTCACGCGCATTGGGGAAATAAAAATCGGTCATGCGCTCTTGTTGCACTCGTAACATCATGACAACATCAACAAAAGGAACCACTGCGTCAAGATCATATGACACAGTGCAGGGCCAGGTTTCAACTCCGACCGGAAGTAGGGTTGGCGGAGCTACCAAAGTTACTTTGGCACCTAACTTGGAAAGTAACAACACATTCGACCGTGCAACTCTGGAATGCAGTACATCGCCAACGATTGCAACACTGATTCCTTCTAAATCACTTTTTCCTAAACTTAAGTGCTTACGGATAGTAAATGCATCCAACAACGCCTGACTTGGATGTTCATGCGTTCCGTCCCCCGCGTTGACAACGCTTCCAGACATCCACTGAGAATCGGCCAAACGTTGAGCAGCCCCGGATGCCGAATGTCGAATGACCACTGCATCTGCGCCCATCGCCTGGAGCGTCATCGCCGTGTCTTTCAAGGATTCGCCCTTGCTGACGCTGGAACCTTTAGCGGAAAAATTGATCACATCAGCTGAAAGTCTTTTGGCTGCTGCTTCAAAAGAAATGCGGGTACGGGTTGAGTCCTCGGCAAACAGGTTAACGATGGTACGCCCGCGCAAAGTTGGAAGTTTTTTTACCGCACCTTCACTTACTCGCGCTAGCTCGTTAGCGGTGTCCAAAATTGATATTGCTTCGGCTTTGCTGACATCAGCAATAGATAAGAGGTGGCGCATTATTGCTCAACTCCTTCAATACTTACTTCATCTCTTCCGTCGATCTCACCTAGCAAAACACGAACTGATTGATTCTTCGATGTAGGTAGGTTCTTGCCTACAAAATCCGCCTTTATTGGAAGTTCGCGATGGCCTCGGTCGACTAAAGCGGCCAGTTGAACTGTTCGCGGACGGCCGATTTCACCAAGTGCATCTAACGCTGCGCGAATAGTTCGTCCCGAAAAGAGAACATCATCAACAAGAATCACATCTCGACCTTCAATTCCATTGGTTGGAATATTGGTTGGCATGATGGCTTTAGGTGCACGCAGCCTTAGGTCATCACGAAACAAAGTTATATCGAGCGTTCCACAAGGGACCTCTGCACCTTCAATTTCCGAAATGATCGCTGCGATCCGCTGCGCAAGATGTGCTCCTCGAGTAGGGATCCCCAGAAGAACTATCGATTTTGCTCCTTGATTTTTTTCAAGGATTTCATGTGAAATACGGGTCAACGCACGTTTAATGTCAGGTGCGGACAGGGCTACGCTCATGTAAATCTCCTTTCCCACCTCTCTGGATGGGTCGTTAAAGGATGCAGGCGCGATACTAGCACCGATCACTCGTACCTGTGGATATCTAAATTGGTTCGAGTCGAGCTTTAATACCCTGCCCCAATGAGCATAGAAAACCAATTAGCAGAACTTCGGTCACGACTACGCGCCACGAGAATCTCCAAAGGCTTAACCCTGAATCAGGTGTCGGCACTGAGTAAAGGCAGGATTTCAGCCATAGCGCTGGGTTCGTATGAACGGGGCGATAGATCGCTGAGCACAGAAAAACTCATTGAGATCGCGCAGATATATCAGATACCCGTGGCTGAACTTATTTCACCAACGCAAAAGGGCATTAATTCAGGTCGGGTCATTATCGATGTGAGAAAACTTTCGACGAGTTCTGACAGTTCAAATGAAGCAGCTTTAAAGATTGTTCAGCGGATCGCTCACATGCGTCACGATTGGAATGGAGAGGTTATCTCACTAAGAAGCAGCGATATCGCCTTGCTCAAGATTTTCGCAAATTATTCAGATGATGAAACGAACATATTTCTTGAAAACTTTGCACTCACTAAATTGAAATAGTGTCTTTTATGCTTGCTATACGGCCCAAGACCCCGTGAATATATTTTGAAGAGTCATCACTTGAAAGCTCCTTGGCAAGTGCTAGTGACTCATCAATAGCAACGCTAATTGGAACGTCACTAGCCCATAGAATTTCATAGATGCCTAGTCGCAAAATGTTTCGATCAACCGCAGGAAGGCGATCCATATCCCAGCCTTGGGCATAAGTGGTAATCAATTCATCGATCTTTCGACGATTATCTGCAACACCATGAACTAGCTCTTTTGTATATTCACGAATAGGACGCGCATCCGGACCTTCTTCAACAACATCTCGTGATTGCAGCGTGGCAACAAGATCAGTTCCACGGATATCGCTTTCGTACAAAAGATCCAGCGCTTGTTTACGCGCCTTGCTACGGGCGGACACTAGCTAGCGCGACCCTGATAAGACCCATCGCGTGTATCAACCATAACAACTTCGTCCTGCTTGATGAACAATGGGACCTGAATTTCAATTCCAGTTTCAACCGTTGCGGGCTTTGTACCACCTGAAGATCGGTCACCCTGAATACCTGGTTCGGTGTATGTAATTTTCAAAGGTACTGAGGCTGCAAGTTCAATATACAAAGGATTACCCTCGTTGACAGCAACGATTGCTTCGGTATTTTCCAACATGTAATTAGCCGCATCGCCTACTGTGGCGGCGCTAATTGTCATCTGGTCATAAGTCTTAGTATCCATGAATACAAAATCATCACCCTCTTTGTAGAGGTACTGCATTTCGCGCTTTTCAAGGATGGCAATATCTACCTTTACGCCAGCGTTGTAAGTTTTGTCCACAACCTTTCCGCTAAGCACTGACTTTAGCTTTGTGCGCACAAATGCTGGACCCTTACCTGGCTTTACATGTTGGAACTCAACTACCGTCCACAATTGGCCTTCAATGTCCAAGGTCATTCCATTTTTCAAATCATTTGTTGTTGCCACAGCTAATCCACCCGCTCTATATCGATTGTGTTTACTTTTACGAAGATCAAAGGATACCCGCTCCGTGGGTATGGTTTGTTACTTTGAAAGAAGATTTGCTAGCGCAATGATGGCCAAAACATAGGAATTTGGACCGAATCCTCCGATAGTTCCGTTTGCTACACCTGAAATCACTGATGTATGTCGGAACTCTTCCCTGCTTAATGGGTTTGATAAATGAACTTCGATAAGCGGAGCTGTGACCAGTTCTGCAGCATCGCGAATCGCATATGAATAATGAGTAAAGGCCGCAGGGTTGATAATCACAGGGGTCTTGTTGTCAGCGGCCTCATGTAACCAGCCAATAATTGTTGCTTCATCATCACTTTGTCGTACATCAGCTTCGAATCCATGTTTTGTTGCTGCGATCTCAATCAGGCTCTTTAACTCTGCATAATTGAGATCGCCGTAAATAGAAGAATCTCGAATATCCAAGCGCGACAGATTAGGTCCGTTGATTACCAGGATCTTCATGAGGCAATCCTCTCATAAGCCGCATCAAGTTCGGCGGAAGATACATCCTCAAGACGTACAGTTGAACCGATCGAATCCAGAACAACAAAACGTAAGGTTCTTCCTCGCGATTTTTTGTCCAAGGCAAGCAGCGGAGCTAATTTCGACCAAGCCCCTCGTTCAAATGTTGTTGGCAAACCAAATCTGCTTAGAAGATCTCTATGGAGTGCAACGGCAGAAGTATCAATTAATCCTCGGGCAGCTGCTAACTCCGCGACAAAGACCATTCCAATTGACACCGCCTCACCGTGGCGCAATTGGTATTTTGCATGTATTTCGATGGCATGGCCCAATGTGTGACCATAGTTCAATGCCTCGCGAGCAAAGCTTTCCTTGAAGTCATTCGAAACAACTGTTGCCTTAACCATTACCGCTCGATAGATCAGATCTATTAGTCGATCTCGATCTGAAAGCAGAGTTTGCGCAGTGCAACCAGAGGACAATTTCAAAATTTCAGGATCAGCGATAAATCCACATTTGATGACCTCGGCCATCCCGGCAGAGGTATCTCGAAGAGACAGCGTCTGCAGAAAATCGACATCAATAATTACTGAAATCGGAGAGTGAAAAGCACCGATTAAATTCTTCCCATAATCAGAGTTAATGCCGGTCTTACCGCCAACGGATGCATCCACCATCCCAGCCAGTGAAGTTGGAACCGCAATCCAATCCATTCCGCGTAACCATGTAGCTGCGGCGAAGCCTGATAAATCAGTAATTGCGCCTCCGCCTATACCAACGATTACATCCGAGCGAGTAAAACCAGCTGCGCCAAGCCAATTCCACAATGTGAGCAGCGTTGAAGGGTTCTTCGCATCTTCGCCATCTGCAACTGTAAAAACATGAACATCGCAATCAAGTTCTTGCATCGTGCTTAGATCTGGCGAAAAGCCTGACGAGACGATCACCGCTACACGTGTTCTGGATTGGATCAGCGGAAGTAATGAAGTCATCCATTGAGTTCCAATCGAAACGGTGTAATCACGCTCTGCTGTGATTGAAATACTCTTCATTGCAATTTCTCTTTAATCTCAGCAACAACCTGAACAACACTCATGTCATCAACCTTAATGCACTCATCTGCGAGCATCTCGTAAATTGGACGCCGTTTATCACTTAACGCCTGCCATTGGGCGCGTGGATTTCCCAACAGCAACGGACGATCTCGATTAAAGCCGACCCGAGGAGCAGCTGTTGCCAGAGAGACATCTAAAAAGAGGACGTGCGATTTTGAACTCTCAATCAATCGTTGTGCCTCTTCAGAAATGGGAGCTCCCCCGCCAAGACTAACAACACCAGTTTCAAGAGTCAGAACAGTTTTGAGAACCTCTACTTCAAGTGCTCGAAAATGGGGTTCTCCGTCAACGACAAAAATGTCCGTGATTGACTTACCAGTTTCTTTCTCGATTAACTGATCGGTATCTACAAACTGCACACCCAGTTCCTTAGCCAATGCCGCACCTACTGTGCTTTTGCCTGCTCCAGGTGGGCCAATTAAAAGTATTCGGCTCATGGCTATTTATTTGAAGTTTAAGCTCGACATATATGATTCAAAGTTGCGACGAGTCTCAGTCACTGAGTCTCCCCCGAACTTTTCTAAAACAGCTTCGGCTAAAACAAGTGCGACCATTGCTTCTGCTACTACGCCCGCTGCTGGTACGGCGCAAACATCAGAACGTTGATTGATCGCCTTAGCTGCTTCACCGGTTGATACATCGATCGTATCTAAGGCTTTAGGAACAGTTGAAATCGGCTTCATGGCCGCTCTAACTCTTAGAATTTCACCGTTTGACATTCCGCCTTCGGTGCCACCAGCTCTATCGGTGCGACGAACAATTGCACCCTTGGAATTCTTTTCAATCTCATCATGTGCAACTGATCCGCGACGAGTTGCAGTTTGGAAACCGTCTCCAATTTCAACACCTTTAATGGCTTGAATACCCATAACAGCTCCAGCTAATTTAGAATCCAGGCGCCGGTCCCAATGAACATGCGAGCCCAACCCTGGCGGCATATTAAAGGCCAGAACCTCTACTACTCCACCTAAAGTGTCACCATCACGATGTGCTTTTTCGATCTCAGCGATCATCGCTTTACTTGATTCGGCATCTGCACACCTGACTGGATCTTCGTCAATGAGCTTCATATCTGCGGCGTTAGGTAATTGTGTCTCGTCAGGCACCCGAACAGAGCCAATTGAAAGAACGTGACTCAAGATAGTAATTCCGACGCTTTGTTCGAGGAAGTTGCGAGCAACGGCACCTAATGCAACGCGAGCTGCAGTTTCGCGAGCACTGGCTCGTTCTAAAATTGGTCGTGCATCATCAAAATTGTATTTTTGCATTCCTACAAGGTCTGCATGACCTGGACGTGGTCTGGTTAATGGTGCATTTCGAGCAAGATCTTTGATCTCATCTTCAGGAACAGGATCTGCCGACATAACCTTTTCCCACTTAGGCCATTCAGAGTTTCCAACCTGAATCGCGATCGGCCCACCTTGAGTTAGTCCTAACCGCACGCCACCAAGAATCGTGACTTTGTCCGCCTCAAAATTCTGACGAGCTCCGCGCCCAACACCTAAGCGTCGTCGTTGCAAGTGGTAATCGATATCGGCCGTTGTTACGGCGACAGATGCCGGAATTCCCTCAACAATCGCACTGAGCGCTTGCCCATGTGATTCACCCGCAGTTAGCCAACGCATGTTCCTATTGTGACAGATCGGGGGCCTAACTTGTTGCCAAATAAAGTGCCAGACCCATAAAGATACTTGGTGCTAACGGGATTCTACGGGATAATTCGTGATTCCAAAGGGTTTTCAAGATTACATAGCTACTAGCGCTGAACAGCATCAATAAAGCCAAAAAAGAAAGATTGGTCTGAATATCTGAGTTCAAGGATAGAGACATGATGGCTATAAGTTTCACATCACCCATCCCTAGTCCAACTAAATGCAAAAAAATAAGAATCAGTACTACAAGAAAAAGATTTAAAACCGGACCGAAGCCATCAAGCAACAGATGGGGCACACAAAGAAAACTCAACCACCAAAGGTAGATATTAGGAATCGTGAAGGTTCTAAAGTCCGCCAATGAAATTGGGAGCGCTGCGATTAAGAATGGTAGCCACATGCAGCCACTGTAATAAATATTATTTGAATCGAAACAGGTTGTGGATTACGCCAGTTTTAACAATGCCATTTCTCGCATTTTTGCGTATAAGAACTCTCTATCTACCGAAAGGCCAGTGAAGATTTCGACCTGAGAAATTCCTTGATGGATCAATAGGTCTAAGCCATCAATTACCTTGCTATTTGTTTCTGACCACGCCTTCGATATCACCGTTGGCCAAGGATTATATAAAACTTCAAAAAAAGTTCCTTTTGGATTTTCTATGGATGGCACAAAGTACTCCGCTGTTCGATTCGGGGTGGTGTTGATTACAAGATCTACAGTGTTGATTTGATCGGTGAGTTTCCAAGGCAGGTAAGTTACATCAACCAAGCTAGCTTGATTCATCGCGGGTTCCCGATCAGGGTTACGGCTAATGACGCAGACACTCTTGGCAATCTGCGAGACAGAGGCAGCTGCCGCTCGGGCTGTTGCACCCGCCCCAATGATTAAAACCGAATCAATCTGATTTAAACGATGCATCTTCAAAGAGAAATCAAAGCCTAAGACATCAGTGCTGGTCAGTTTCCAAATACCATCACTTAGGGACAAAGTATTTCCACAAGAGATTCGCGTTGCAATATCGGAGACCACATCAGCAACCTTCAGCGCTTCTTCCTTAAGCGGCATGGTTAGCGAAAGATAATTTCGATCAGTCGTGGATAAAAAATCTGAAAGTGCTCCAGCTTTGACCTCTATCGCTTCATAGCGCGCCGCTACCCCTAGATATTCATAGGCCAACGAATGCAAAAGCGGGCTTAAGGAATGTGCAATAGGTGAACCAAGAACCGCTGCATTAATCATTTAAAGAGTCCAGCCTTTCGATTCTTTGCGTATTCAATCTTCCATTTATTAAACTCATCGAAACTTGATGTGAATCGGGTGTCACCTGGGGCAACTGTGATGAAATACAACCAATCCCCTTCCATAGGTTCAAGAGTTGCCTTGACCGCATCGCTGCTCGGACTACATATTGGACCCGGTGGTAAACCATATTTTCGGTAGGTGTTGTATGGAGAGTTCAACATTGTAGATTTTCGACTTAAAAAGATATCTCCGCGTGCTTGCATGATGAAGTGAACAGTTGAATCCATTTGCAGTGGCATGCCTAGTTTCAAACGATTGTAGACAACCCTTGAAACCTTAGTGAAATCTTCATTAGTACTTTCAGCCTGCACAATCGATGCAATAGTAAGAAGCTGCCGAGCAGAAAACTCCTTATTGCCTTGAAGCAACTTGCGGCCATATGGATCAGCACTAAATCTATCTATTGTGGCTTGGGCCGCTGACTTCGCAGAAGTTCCTTCTGGGAAAGAGTATTGAGCAGGAAATATCAAACCTTCGCTATCAGAAAACCCTTTAGGAAGTTTAAGCGAAGAGAAAGCGCTGTTAACTTCTGACTTAGTAAAACCGTAATCAATAAAAGCCTTTTGTACCTCACTCTTCCATGCACCTTCTGCAACTCGGATTAGATTAGGAATACGTTCTGGATCCAATAGTTGATCCAGTGCCTGGCGAGCTGAAATCTTGAGAGTTAGTCGATGACTGCCAGGTGCAACCTTTTGCGAACGAGGATCCCCTACCGCCACGCGAAAGTAGGCCTGTGAAGATTTAACAACCCCAGATTCGTAAAGGATTGCAGCTATCTGTGATCCTGTTGCTCCCTGTGGGATCTCAATTGTAACTTCTGGCAACTCTTGAACAGATTCCACGGTGTCAAAATCAGGTGAACTGCTTGATTGAGAACGTACAAGAAATAGTGAGAAGGTAAAGAGCACTACAACCAAGCCTGCACCAATTACTCTTTTTAAGGCACCCATTACTTTCTCTTCTCAAGATCAATAGCGAACTCAAGAATGCCTATCGCTGCCGCCATATCTATCGAATCTTTTGACTCTTTTGCGTTTCTACCCGATTCTCGCAAATTTCTAGCCGCTGTGACGGTCGATAAGCGTTCGTCGATCATGATGATTTCAACATCTGTTATACCCCGCAGGAGGTCTGCGAAATGCACGGCCTTATCTGCTGCAACACCCTCTTTGCCACTCAATAGCGCTGGCTTTCCCACGAAAATTTGGACCGGTTCAATTTCAAGCAATATCTCTGAAATACTTTTTAGCAAAGAGTTATCGTTAGCTTTCAATGTGATTAAAGGTGAACAAATAATCGAATCGGCATCACTTGTCGCAACTCCAATGCGGACATCACCATAATCAAAGGCGATCCGACGTCCTCGTTGCATCATCTATCCAATAAGTGATTGAGAGATCGCGGCAATGGCTTCTAGCGATTTGCTTGGATCAGTGCCGCCACCCTGAGCAAAGTCATCCTTGCCTCCACCGCCACCACCGAGAACGGTCGAGCCGATTTTTACCAATGCACCAGCTTTGACACCAGCTGCGCGAGATTGATCACTGACCGCCACAACAAGTACGGGCTTTCCATCATTATTGCTCAGAAGTGCCACTACAGAATTGACGCTTTGTGATCGAAGGTCAATTGCTATCTTTCGTAGGTCATCCCCTGAAACACCGTCAGACATCACCGTACCAATAAAGGTGTGTCCATTAATTACGGTGGCTGATTTAGCAAGATCGCCAACCTGTGAAAGAGCCTGCGCAGAACGTATTGATGCTAACTCTTTTTCGATCTCCTTCATTTTATTCAACATATCGGAAATTCGTTCCGGCAGTTCCTCTGCCCTGGAACCTTTAATTAAATCTGTAAGCGAGTTGAGCAAGATGTGTTCACGGGCCAGGAACTTGTAAGCATCGACGCCTACTAGCGCTTCAACGCGTCGAACTCCGGCACCGATCGATGATTCGCCAAGTAATTTTACAACACCTAGTTGGCCAGATCGTGAGACGTGTGTTCCACCGCAGAGTTCACGTGCCCAATCACCAACGCTTACTACTCGCACAACATCACCGTACTTTTCGCCAAACAAAGCCATGGCGCCGATTTCTTTCGCCTTAGCTTGGGACATGCTCTCTGCGGTGACCTCTAAATTCTCTAACAACAAAGTATTAACGCGTGATTCGACATCATTTAATACCGAGGCAGAGACCGCACCAGTTGCCGGAAAATCAAAGCGAAAACGACCGGGTGAGTTTTCAGATCCAGCTTGCGTTGCAGTCTCACCAAGTACTTCTCTGAATGCTTTATGAACCATGTGCGTTGCAGTATGTGCTCTTGAAATTGCAGCTCGTCTTTCGGAATCAATCTCTGCAAGAGCATCAGCCCCAACTTCAACACTTCCATTGATTACGCGACCGCGGTGAACTGATACGCCTGGTACTGGCGATTGCACATCTTCAATTTCAACGACCGCACCTGAGGACAGAGTAATTCTGCCACCGTCGGCTAACTGACCTCCGCCTTCGGCGTAGAACGGTGTTCGATTGAGAATGATCTCTACATCATCGCCCTCTGTTGCTGACGCTACTGCGACACCATCAACCAAAATTCCAGTCAATGTAGATTCAGAACTAATATCTGAATAGCCAAGGAACTCTGTCTTGCCACTCTTATCCGCAATTGATCGATACACCGACACATCCGTATGACCAGATTTCTTCGACTTCGCATCCGCCTTTGCGCGATCCTTTTGCTCCTTCATTAGACGGCGGAAGCCATCCTCGTCAACGCTTAAACCTTCTTCTCTAGCCATTTCCAAAGTTAAATCAAAGGGAAAGCCATAGGTATCATGAAGCTTGAATACATCTTCACCAGGCAAGACCGAACTCTTGCTCTTCTTCAACGCAGCGGATGAGACATCAAAAATCTGAGTTCCGCTCTTCAAGGTTTGCAAGAAGCTTTCCTCTTCCGAAGCACTAACCGACAAAATTCTATTCTTATCGGAAATCAACTCTGGGTACTGAGGTCCCATAGCTCCAATGGCTGCCACGGTTAATTCGGACATGATTGGGTCCATAGAACCAAGCAGACGCATGTTACGAATTGTGCGTCTCATCATTCGGCGCAGGACATAACCGCGGCCTTCATTACCTGGAGTAACCCCATCACCAATAAGCATCGCCGATGTTCGTGCATGGTCTGCAATCACGCGGAGCGAAACATCTGATTTTTCAGAAGCGCCGTACTTAACTCCAGTTAACTCAACAGCACGGTTAAGAATTTGGATTGTGGTGTCGATTTCATAAATGTTTTCTACACCCTGCAACAGCGCTGCAGTTCGTTCTAAACCTAAACCAGTATCTATACTTTTCGCAGGTAGTTCACCCAGAATTGGATAGCTATCTTTTCCGCCGCCTGCGCCACGTTCGTTTTGCATGAAAACCAAGTTCCACACTTCAAGGTAACGATTCTCATCTGCGATCGGTCCACCTTCAACGCCATAGGCAGGACCACGGTCGTAATAAATCTCTGAACAAGGACCACAAGGTCCAGGAACACCCATCGACCAAAAATTGTCCGCCATATCGCGACGCTGAATACGTTCTTTTGGTACACCAATCTGCTTATGCCAGATGTCGGCGGCCTCATCATCATCGAGATACACAGTTACCCATAATTTTTCTTCCGGAAAACCATAACCACCATCGGCGATTGGTCTAGTCAAAAGCTCCCACGCAAGAGCAATCGCACCTTCTTTAAAGTAATCACCAAAAGAAAAATTGCCACACATTTGAAAAAACGATGCATGTCGAGTTGTCTTGCCAACCTCGTCGATATCCAAAGTACGCACACATTTTTGAACTGAGGTAGCACGCTTGTAAGGTGCCGTTACTTCACCTAAAAAGAATGGCTTGAAGGGAACCATACCTGCATTTACGAGCAAGAGATTTGGATCATCAGCAATCAGCGATGCGGACGGAACAACGGTATGGGTTAACCCTTGACGGTTGTCAGATTCAAAGAAGCGCAGCCAGCGCGAACGGATCTCGGCGGATTCCACTAGTTAAGATCACTCAGCCTTCTTCTTTTTCTTGGAACGATCTTTATTCAACGTAGCTGCAGAGAGAAGAGCCCCTGCAACCTTCACGGCAGAACCGTTCTTGTTCATGAAACCTTGAGTCGCCTCAGAAACTTTCTCGCTCATCTCTTCAATATTTTTGCTTACACGATTGATGCTGTGCAGCGGACCATTTACCAAGGTCACCGTCGTATTAAGCTCATCGATCAAAGGCGCGGTCTCGTCCGTCAAAACCTTCAGCGAAGCCTTAGCTTCATCGACTAAGCGACCTACTCGAACAACGACATAGGCAATAGCTATAGCAATGACAGCTAGCGAAGACGCCGCGATTATTGTTGCAATTCCACCTGGACCCATGTTGTTAGCCTACCTGAACCCTTAACTACCCTGCGGGTTTTTAGGCTGTGGCACCCAATCAATTCCGCTCTCTTTTCGCTGAGCAGGAGTAATTGGTGTTGGAGCGCCAGTTAATGGATCTCCACCACTTGCTGTCTTTGGAAAGGCAATCACTTCTCTAATCGAGTCTGAACCGGTTAGCAATGCGCACACGCGATCTAGACCTAGTGCGATACCACCATGTGGAGGTGGGCCATAATTAAAAGCTTCCAGCAAGAATCCAAATTTACTTGTTGCTTCTTCATCACTTAATCCAATAACAGAGAAAACATCTTTCTGAATATTACGATCATGAATACGGATAGATCCGCCACCAAGTTCAGTTCCATTGAGAACAATGTCGTATGCATATGCCAAGGCAGATGCAGGATCTGATTTAAAGGTCGCAGCAAATTCAGGCTTTGGCCCGGTAAAGGGGTGGTGAACCGCGGTCCAACCACCATTATCAGTAGGTTCAAACATAGGTGCATCGACAACCCACAAGAATTCCCATTGTCCATCGGGAATCAGATTGCAACGCTTACCAATCTCTAAACGAACTGCGCCCAAAAGATTCAAAGAGGCAGAGCGCTCACCTGCAGCGAAGAAAATTGCATCTCCGAGTTTTGCTCCAGATGCTGCAACTATTCCTGCAGTTTCTTGTTCAGAAATATTCTTAGAAACAGGGCCACCGAGCGTTCCATCCTCATTGACAAGAATGTATGCCAGCCCTTTTGCCCCGCGTGCCTTTGCCCAATCCTGCCAAGCATCCAGCTCGCGACGAGCAGATGATGCTCCCCCAGGCATAACAACTGCGCCAACATAAGGCGCTTGGAAAACGCGGAACGGAGTCTTCGCGAAAAACGAGGTGAGATCAACAAGTTTGTTTCCGAAACGAAGATCAGGTTTATCTGATCCATAATCTGACATCGCATCTGCATATGTCATTCGCTTTAGCGGAAGAGGAATGTCGTAATTGACCGCCTCTTTCCATACTCGCGCAACAATCTTTTCAGCAACTGCCAAAATATCTTCTTGATCAATAAATGACATCTCAATATCTAATTGAGTGAACTCTGGCTGACGATCTGCGCGGAAGTCTTCATCGCGGAAGCAACGTGCGATCTGGTAATACTTCTCCATTCCCGCCACCATCAACAACTGCTTAAACAACTGAGGTGATTGAGGAAGTGCGTACCAAGATCCAGGTTGAAGTCTTACTGGAACAAGGAAATCTCGCGCACCCTCTGGAGTAGAGCGGGTCAGATATGGAGTTTCGATTTCAAGAAACTTTTCATCCTCCATGACACGGCGAATGGTTGATGTGACCTTGGATCGAAGTCGTAAATTCTGTGCTGGCTTTTCACGTCGTAAATCCAAATAACGGTAGCGCAAGCGAACTTCTTCATTAATGTCGGTGTCATCTCCACTATCGACCGGGAATGGAAGTGGTGCGGCCTCTGAAAGAACCACCACTGTGTCACCCATAACTTCGATTTCACCGGTTGGAATATTTGTATTTTCGTTTCCTGCTGGACGGGCGACAACTTCGCCAGTAATCAATAAGCACCATTCAGCACGAAGTGAGCCCGCAACTTTTTCGTCGCGAATAACTACCTGAACCGAACCTGATGCATCGCGTAAATCAATGAAAGCTACTCCGCCATGATCTCGACGGCGTGAAACCCATCCAGCCAGCGTGACGGTCTGCCCTGCGTTGGATTTACGCAATGACCCAGCTTCATGTGAACGCAACATTTTGCTTCCTGATTCTACTTTTCGAGAGCTTCGAACAATGAGTCAATCTTAACCGAGGTTTCAGAGCCAGATTTCATCTCTTTCAACTCAACCATTCCGCTTGAGATCTCGGATTCGCCAAGGACAATTACATGCATGGCCCCACTCTTGTCCGCGCCTTTCATGGCACCTTTGAGGGCTCGATCACCAAAGGCGATTTCCACTCTCTTTCCTCGAGCGCGTAGTGATGTTGCGATGGTGAGTGCGTGCAGTTTTGCATTTTCACCTAATGGAATTATAAACAAATCGGAAACAAAAGCATCGGGTCCGATGACTCCCTCGGCTTCTGCAGCTAACAAGGCGCGATCAACACCTAAACCAAAACCAATACCTGACAGAGATTGACCGCCCAATTGCTCCATAAGGCCGTCATAGCGACCGCCGCCGCCGATGCCAGATTGCGCGCCCAGTAATTCATGAACGAACTCAAAAGTTGTTCCCGTGTAGTAATCCAAACCTCGAACCATTCGTGGATTCAAGGTGTACGAAACATGCAAGGCCTCTAAATAAGCGATTACTTGTTCAAAATGTGCGCGAGATGAATCGCTCAAATAATTGATGAGCAGAGGCGCATCAGCCATGGCCTTCTTCATTTCATCACGTTTGTCATCAAATAGACGCAATGGATTAATTGTTGCTCGTTCTGCTGTGGCCTCATCTAAATCAAGTGTTGCAATGAACTTCAGCAATTCGACCCTGTGTGCGGCTCGAGATTCGGCATCACCCAATGATGTGATTTCCAGGCGATATTGTTTTAAGCCAAGAGCTTTAAATCCAGCATCTGCAATAGCAATTACCTCTGCATCAATTGCTGGGTCATCTAGTCCAATCGCTTCTATTCCAACTTGATAGAACTGGCGATAGCGACCAGCTTGAGGGCGTTCTGCTCTGAAAAATTGACCCGAGTACCAAACTTTTACTGGAAGCTGTCCGCGATCTAAACCATGCTCGATAACTGAGCGCATTACGCCTGCGGTTCCTTCAGGGCGCAATGTAATTGAACGTCCACCACGATCTTCAAATGTGTACATCTCTTTAGATACGACATCGGTTGATTCACCAACTCCGCGCTTAAACAAATCTGTATCTTCGAAAACCGGAAGCTCAATTAATTGATACCCCGCGCTCCGAGCAGGTGCAATCAAGGACTCTCGAACAAATTCAAAAGAACTAGAACGAGGTGGCGTGTACTCACTAACGCCTTTCGGAGCTGAAATCTTTTGCTGAGCCATCAGTATCTTCCCACCAGACTTTTGAGGTACGGATTACTTTTTTTCTCGTGCGCCATCGAAGTTCTAGGGCCATGGCCTGGCAAGACTTCAAGATGATCTGATAAAGGAATCACTTTCTTGCGCAATGTTTCTTCCATATCTTTTGCTGAACCCATGGGCAAATCCGTACGTCCAATAGAACCAGCAAAGAGCACATCCCCGCTGACCAATACTTGATCTGAGACTTCAAACATTAATGAGCCTCGCGTATGACCCGGAGCGTGGATGGCACGGAAAGAAAGTCCTACTAGATCGATTACTTCACCATTTCGAAGTTCCCGCACCTGCGACGGCTCGACAAAGTTCATCTCTGCAACCGTTGAAGCGAACTCTTCGCTCAGCAGTTTTTCGGGCGCGGATAGATAAGCGCGATCCTCGCTATGAATATAGGTAGGGATTGCATAACCATCAGCTATTGGTTGAATAGAAAATGTGTGGTCAAGATGTCCATGAGTTGCAATGACAGCAACTGGTTTCAGGTTATGGCGTTGCAGAATCTCATCTAACGCTGCGCTCACATCTGGCATGCCCGGGTCAATGACGACGCATTCGCTTCCCGGTGATGAGGCCAAAACCCAGCAGTTTGTGGCAAACATTGGGGCGGCAAATGAGTCAATTAACAAACTCATCACCCCCTCATTCACGCTCAATTTCGGCGCGATTGACGCTCACACCATGGGACAGGGTACCTTTTGCTATACCAATCCACACTCGACCCACGCTTAGAAGGCCCAAATCTTCTAAGCATCGCACCCACACATAGCGAGCCTTATACAAGGTAACGCGCTGAAAGGATCACTCTCATGACAGATATGAATTTCCCACCACAGGCTAGCGCTGCAAGTGCGTTAATCGGAGATCCTTCGGCATTTGGTCGAGTAGCAGAAGATGGAACAGTTTTCGTAAGAACACCGCACGGAGAAAAAGCTGTTGGCTCATATCCAGGGAAGAGTGCTGAAGAAGCGCTCGCATACTTTGTTCGAAAGTTTGAAGTTTTGGCCGCAGAAGTTGCATTGCTCGCAGCGCGAATCAAAAGTGGAGCAATGGTTCCATCTGATGCATATGCAGCGGTAAAGAAACTGCGCGAGCAAGTTAAAGAGTTGAACGGTGTCGGCGATCTTGAGGCATTGGCTTCATCGGTTGAGCAAATTGAGCCACTTATCGAGGGTCATCGCGAAGCGTATGAAGCTAAGAAAGCGGCAGAAACAGCAGCCAAGGCCGCTCGTCGCGAACAGATTCTTGTAGAGAAAGAGAAAATTGTTGCAGAGGCTGAAAGCCTTGCACTTTCTGAAAGTTGGAAATCAACTGGTGATCGCTTAAAGGTTTTGCTTGATGAATGGAAAGCTGCGCCACGTTTAGAGAAAAAGGCAGATGCTGATCTCTGGAAGCGCTTCTCATCATCTAGAAATAAGTTTGATAAGCGACGCCGCACGCACTTTGCCTCACTTGAGGCGACACAATCAGTTGTCTCAGATGCAAAGAAGAAGATTGTCGAAGAGGCTGAAAAGCTTGCGATATCTACTGAATGGGTACCAACTGCTAAGCGCTTTAAGGTGCTCATGGATCAGTGGAAAGCTTCTGGTCGCGGCAAGAAGAGTGACGATGCAAAGCTTTGGGCAAAATTCAAGGCTGCTCAGGATCAATTCTTTACAGCTAAGAATGCCGATCTAGAAAAGCGCGATGTAACCATGGCTACAAACCTTGCCAAGCGTGAAGAGCTGCTACCAGCTATCGAGGCACTACTGCCCGTCACAGATGTGAAGGAGGCTCGCAAAGCGCTCAATGAACTTCTTCGCTCATGGGAAAAGATCGGTATGACCCATCGCGATAAGCGCGCAGCCCTTGATGCTCGTGTAGCAAAGGTTGAAACCACAATTAAGGAAGCAGAAGCTGAAATCTGGCGCAAGACAGATCCAGCGGCTAAGAAGCGTGCGCAAGAAGTTGTTGCACAGCTGACAGAATCTATTGCTAACTATGAAAAGGCTGCAGCTAAGTTTGCTGCAACTGGTAACACTAAGAAGGCAACTGAAGCGGCTGAATCTGCAGCTGCACGTAAGGTGTGGTTAGCCGAGGCGGAAAAGGGTCTTTCAGAGTTCAACTAATAACTTGTATTAGTTGTTAGTTGTTCTATAAACGTCATACACGCCTTCAATGCCACGCACCGCTGCCAAGACAGCATCTAGATGTGTTGCATCTGCCATTTCAAAGGTAAATCGCGAAAAGGCTGTGCGATCTTTAGATGTACTTACGGCAGCACTCAAAATATTTACATGCTGTTCAGACAAAGTTCTGGTTACATCGGCCAACAAGGAAGCACGATCCAACGCCTCGACCTGAATATTTACCAAGAAAATTGATGCCGCGCCAGTTCTCCATTTAACTTTCACGACTCGATCGGCCTGATGGCTTTGTAGATCTGAAGCGTTAGTGCAATCGGAGCGATGAATAGAAACTCCGCTCCCCTTTGTAATAAATCCCATGATTGAATCACCCGGAACCGGTGTGCAGCAACGAGCAAGTTTTACTAGAACATCATCTGTTCCTTCAACGTCAACTGCATTACTCGAACGTCTAGTTGTCGGAGCACGGTTGGGTAGAACATCCATCGTTGGTTCTGGATGTGAATCCTCTGCACCCATTGATGCAACAAGTTTGTCAATGATCGAGGCCGCTGAGACATGTCCATCACCTACCGCAGAATACAAACCGTCGATATCTGAATAACGAAGATCATGAGCAAGTTCCAATAACGCATGACCAGCAAAGATCTTTTGAAGAGGCAATCCCGCCTTTCTCATTTGTCGAGCTATTGATTCTCGGCCCGCATCAACGGCTTCTTCGCGACGCTCCTTGCTAAACCATGCTTTGATTTTTGAACGAGCACGCGGACTCTTAACAAAGTTAAGCCAATCCCTACTTGGCCCCGCGTTCTCGCTCTTGTTAGTGACAATCTCTACGACATCACCGTTGTTTAGCCGGGATTCAAGTGGAACTAAGCGACCATTTACTTTCGCTCCAGCACATCTGAGGCCAACATCGGTGTGCACTGAAAAAGCGAAGTCAACAGGTGTCGAACCACCTGGCAAAGCCACAACGCTCCCCTTTGGCGTAAAAACGAAAACTTCTGGCGAACCTAAATCAAATCGCAAAGCTTCTAAGAATTCTGAAGGATCTTCCGTCTCTTTTTGCCATTCATGGAGTTGGCGTAGCCATAACATCTCAGGTGATGACTGCGTATTCTCAGGACCTTGTTTGTATTTCCAGTGAGCTGCAATACCAAATTCAGCACGTGCATGCATATCGTAGGTACGAATCTGTATCTCAATTGCTTTTCCGTTTGGTCCAATCACCGTCGTATGCAGCGATTGATAAAGATTGAACTTTGGCATTGCGATGTAATCTTTAAAGCGTCCTGGTACCGGGCTCCAACGTGCATGGATTGATCCAAGAACGCCGTAACAATCACGAACATCATTGACCAATACTCGAATTCCAACTAAATCATAGATGTCATTGAAATCGCGGCCTCGCACAACCATCTTTTGATACACCGAGAAGAAGTGTTTCTTTCTGCCTGTGACAGTTGCATCTATCGCATCTCGCACCAGATCCTCTTTAACTGAAGAAACAACCTCTTCTGTTAATTTGTCACGGGATGGCGAACGCTCAGCGACCAAACGTGAGATTTCCTCAAACTTCTTTGGCTCTAAAACTTCAAAAGAGAGATCTTCGAGCTCCCACTTCATGGCATTCATTCCGAGACGGTGCGCCAAAGGTGCGTAGATATCTAGAGTTTCACGAGCTTTACGGAGTGCGCTTTCTTCAGAAACGTACTTCCAGGTTCGTGCATTGTGCAATCGATCAGCTAATTTAATAACCAAAACACGAATGTCACGAGACATTGCAATGACCATCTTGCGTACAGTTTCAGCTTCGGCGGTTGGTCCGTACGACAACTTGTCCAACTTTGTAACGCCATCCACCAAGTTGGCGATCTCGTCACCAAAATCTTGGCGAAGCTGCGTTGATGAGTATTGGGTATCTTCAACGGTGTCGTGAAGTAGTGCAGCAATAATTGTTGCCGGATTCAGGCCAAGGTGAGCCAGAATTTCCGCGACAGCAACCGGATGAGTTATGTAAGGCTCACCTGATTTACGCAATTGACCTGCGTGAGCATCCCGTGCAACTTCAAATGCACGAGTTACCTCGGCATCATTTGCAGAGGCATGGTTTTCTTTGAGAGCACTGATTAGTGGTGCTATCAAAGTATCCACAAAAGACCCTACTTACGACCTTTGCGCTTTGGTTGGTTGCGTGGACCGCGCCCATTAACAGCAGCAATAGGAGCTGAAGACGCCTCTACCGCAGTACCTCCACGTGCGTTAACTCGTTTAGCAAGAGCTTGCATTGCAGGCTCCTTTTCGCGAAGTTGTGCAAGGACAGGCGGTGCAATGAAAATCGAAGAGTATGTTCCAACAAGCAAACCAATGAAGAGCGCAAGAGAAAGATCTTTCAAGGTTCCAGCACCCAAGAGGCCCGCACCTACGAAGAGGATTGCTGCCACTGGAAGCAAAGCTACGATCGAAGTGTTTGTCGAACGAACAATTGTCTGGTTAACCGCAAGGTTTACTGCCTGTGAATATGTCTTTGTCGAAGAGGAAGTTATCGATTTCGTATTCTCGCGAACCTTGTCGAATACAACCACCGTGTCATATAAGGAATAACCAAGAATGGTTAAGAAACCAATAATTGTCGCCGGCGTAACATCAAAGCCAACAAGTGCATAGATACCAACTGTAATAAACACATCGTGAATGACCGCAACGATTGCGGCAATTGCCATCTTCGGTTCTAGTGCCATGGCAAGGTAAATCATTACAACCAGCAAGAAGCCAAAGAGACCGTAGAGTGCTTTACGGGTAATTTCCTTACCCCACGATGGGCCAATTATTTGGGTGTCAATTGTCGCAGCACTAACTGAAAACTTGGCAGCTAATGCATCTTGCACTGCGTTGTTCTGTGCTTGCTCTAAAGAACCTGTCTGAACTCGGACCTTGTTATTTCCAACTAGTTGAACAATCGCCTCGCTCGTTACGCCTGCTTCTTCAACAGCTGCACGTGCTTCAGTTACAGATGGATTCTGAGTAGTTACGGTGAAAGAAGAACCACCCTTGAACTCAATTCCAAGATGCAGACCTTGAATCGATAACGCACCGATTGAGAGCAAAACAAAGATAGAGGAAATCATGTACCAGCGACGACGGTTACCAATGAAGTTAACCGAAGTTTCTCCACGATAAAGACGACCACCTAAACCAGATAGCTTTGACATGTTATGCCTCCTTCGCAACGGACAAGCCTAGGCTCTTTGGTGAGAAACCTGACAATGGATGTCCTGAGTTAAAGAACTTACTTCTAGATACAAGAACCAATGCAGGCTTTGTGAACCAGAAGATAACGATCAAGTCGATGATTGTTGTCAGACCCAGAGTGAACGCGAAACCGCGCACTCCACCGACTGAGAACACGTAGAGCAGAACCGCTGCGATCATTGAAACAAAGTCTGCAACCAAGATTGTGCGACGTGCTCGGACCCAGCCGGTTTCAGCTGCGGTTCGCAAAGATCTTCCCTCGCGCATTTCATCTCGGACACGTTCGAAGTAAACAATAAATGAGTCAGCGGTAACACCAATTGCGACAATTGCGCCCGCAATACCCGCCAGCGTCAAAGTGAAGCCAATCCACTCACCCATTAATAGGAAGAGCGTGTAAAGCATCAGCCCTGCAATAGCCAGTGACCCAACAGTTACAAAACCAAGTGCTCGGTAATACAACAAAGTGAAAATCACTACCAGAAGAAGTCCAAGGCCTCCAGCCAGCAAACCAGCGTTGAGCTGATCTGCACCTAGAGTTGGAGAAACTTGCTGTACTTCGCCACGGTCAAATGCCAGTGGAAGCGCTCCGTACTTCAAAACATTTGCAAGATCTTGGGCTTCAAGTTGTGTGAAGCTTCCGGTAATTTGAGCGTTACCTGAAGGAATCGCTTCGGTAATTCGTGGTGAAGAAACAACTAGTCCATCAAGAACAATCGCAACTTGATTAGTTGGTTCAGGCAGTGATGTAACTCGTGAAGTTAACGCACCGAAAGCTGAAGTTCCTTCGTTGTTAAATGTGAGACTCACGAACCAAGCACTTCCTGCTTGAGCATCTAAACCAGCTGAAGCTTTTGAAATCTGACGACCAAGTACTTCTGCTGGTGCCAAGATGTACTTGGTTCCGCCGGCACGATCACATGCAACCAAAGTGTCAGTCGGTGCATCCGCGCCAGTTCCCTGGAGATTCTCTGGCTTGGTGCAATCAAGTGCTGCAAACTTTGCATTTACTTCAGCGCTTACTCCAGCTGCTGGGGTGGCTGCAGCATCAGCTGTTGTTGGAATCCCTGAACCAGATGCAAGCACCTGACGGAAACGAAGTTCTGCAGTCTGTCCAACTAACTCAACTACTCGACGACCCGTATCTCCTGGAACTGAAATCACGATCTGACGATTTGTTCCACTTCCCTGAGCCGCAACCTCTGATTCAGCAACTCCAAGTGAGTTAACACGTTGGCGAATAATTGAAACCGCCTGATCGATAGCTTCACTAGTTACCTTTCCTTCATCACCTGGTGCAATTCGAGGTTGCAAAGTGACAGAGGTTCCACCGCGAAGATCAAGACCTAAACGAACTTGGGTTGAGCCTTGGATGAAGACGAGGCTGACCATGGCGACAAGTACGAGACCAAGAATGGCCAAAGTACGCCCAGGACGCGAAGTCGTCTTGATTGGTTTATTAGTTGTAGACATAGGCGCAGAGTCTAGGCGTCAGATGCGGGTAAGTCGAAAAGCGTGGAGATTTCAGCGGGTGGTGTTCGTCCTATGTGACGCCAACCTTGAGCGGTGGCCACCCGTCCACGCGGGGTTCTGGCCATAAAACCATTACGCACCAAGAATGGCTCGGCGACTGATTCGACGGTTTCGGTCTCTTCGCCCACAGCAATTGCCAAGGTTGAAAGCCCAACAGGCCCGCCATTAAAGCGTTCAATTAAGGCGACTAAAACCGCACGGTCTAAACGATCAAGTCCAAGTTGATCAACCTCGTACATCTCTAATGCCGCCCTCGCTTCGGCCAAAGAAATTGTTGAGACACCTTGCACCTGGGCATAGTCACGAACGCGACGTAAAAGCCGATTGGCGATTCGAGGAGTCCCCCGAGATCTTCCTGCAACTTCTATAACCGCGTCATTATCAATTGAAATTTTAAGTAGTTCAGAGCTACGCGAAATTACATGGGCAATATCTTTTTCCTCATAGAAATCTAAGTGCGCCGTAAAGCCAAAACGATCGCGCAGCGGACTTGGCAAAAGACCAGCTCTCGTAGTTGCACCAACCAAGGTGAAATGTGGAAGTTGCAAAGGGATAGCTGTTGCACCTGGGCCCTTTCCAACTATGACATCTACTCGAAAGTCCTCCATCGCCAAATACAAAAGCTCTTCGGCTGGACGAGGCAATCTGTGAATCTCATCAAGAAAAAGGATTTCTCCTTCAACCAATGAAGAAAGAATCGCAGCCAAATCACCAGCGTGAGTAATTGCTGGACCACTAGTAATTCGAATCGGAGCATTCATTTCACTGGCAAGGATTAGTGCAAGCGTTGTTTTTCCTAAACCAGGTGGACCGGAAAGTAAAATATGGTCGGCAGGAGAATTACGATTACGCGCAGCGGTCAGCAAAACATCAATCTGTTCACGCACGCGGTGTTGTCCGATGAAATCCGACAAACTCTTTGGCCGCAATGCATGCTCTAGCGCGGACTCTTCACTTTTTATCTGCGGAGTAACTAAACGATCATCAGCCACGAGAACTCTTTCCACTAGCTAGTGTTCGCTTCAGCAACTCACTAAGTTCAACTCCTGATGCTTCGACACCATCTGCTTGTAGCTCGGAAACGACCGCAGAAATCGCGTTATCGGACTCTTTTGGTGAAAAACCTAGAGAAACAAGTGCACTTGATAACTGTTCTCTCCATGCTGGCTGATGTCCCTTGTACTGCTGGACATGGGAAAGATCGCTCAATTTTCCCTTGAGCTCCAAAATCATGCGCTGCGCGCCTTTGCGTCCGATTCCTGGAACTTTTTCTATGGCTCCAACATCTTCTTGCGAAATGGCGCGACCTAAATCTTCGGGAGTAAGAGCTCCCAAGATAGATAGCGCCACCTTTGGGCCAATGCCTGAAACTGTTTGAACGAGTTCAAACAAAGTGCGTGACTCTTCATTTAAAAAACCAAAAAGGGTTAAGGAATCCTCACGCACGACAAGTGAAGTAAAAAGTTGAACTTGAGAGCCAAGAGTTACTTGCATCGTTGTAGCAGGTGACACTAAGACACTAAGACCAAAGCCACCTACTTCGACAACCAAACGATCACTTTGAATTGATCTAACGGTCCCGCTTAAAAGGGAGATCATTGTGACCTCAACTTCTTCAGACGTGACTGTTCTGCCGCTACCGCTTGCGCTAATCGCGCATTTCCCGCACCTCGCCAAATATTACAAATTGCAAGGGCTAAAGCATCGGTGGCATCAACTGGCTTTGGAATCGAATCAAGGTTAAGAATCTTCTGGACCATCATCGCCACTTGGCCTTTGTTTGCACGACCATTACCTGTAACCGAAGCCTTAACCTCAGATGGCGTATGCATCATCACTGGGATTCCGGCTTTTGCTGCCAATAACAAAGCAACACCGGCGGCTTGGCCAGTGCCCATAACCGTTCGCACATTGTGTTGAGAAAAAACACGTTCGACCGCGATGACATCTGGCTTCCACATGTTTATCCATTGAGATAACTGCTGATCCAGATCCAGCAAACGTTGCTCTAAAGCCGCTTCAACTGGGGTAAGGATGACGCCTACTTCTACCAGTGAAAGAGGCGAACCAACTGCGCCGTCAACAATGCCCACACCGCAACGAGTTAGACCTGGATCAACACCCAAAACTCTCATCGCCGTCCTCGTGCTTTCTCAATAAGTCAAAGTTAAAGCCTAAGGTTATTGCGCAAGGCTCTACTCGAGGCTCGCCATAACTTCATCAGAAACATCAAAATTACTATAAACATTCTGCACATCATCAAGCTCTTCAATTGCATCGATCAATTCAAAAACCTTCTTTGCTCCATCGGCATCTAACGGAATAGACATCGATGGAAGGAATGAAGAATCAGCTGATTCGTAATCAATACCAGCGCTTTGCAGGGCGGTTCGAACTGGGACCAAATCCACTGGCTCGCTCACGATCTCAAAGGCTTCTCCAAGATCGTTGACCTCTTCAGCACCAGCCTCTAGAACCGCTTCTAGGATTGAATCTTCTGTAAGTGAACCATCCTTCTTGACGATGACAACACCTTTGCGATTGAAAAGGTAGGAAACAGATCCAAGATCTGCCATCGAGCCACCGTTTCGGGTAACTGCAACTTTAACTTCAGATGCTGATCGATTTCGGTTATCTGATAAACATTCGATCATGATTGCCACGCCATTTGGACCATAGCCCTCATACATGATGGTGATCCAGTCTTTGGCACCAGCCTCTAAACCCGCTCCACGTTTGATTGCGCGGTCAATATTGTCTGCCGGCATAGAAGATTTCTTTGCCTTAGCGACTGCATCAAATAATGTTGGGTTTCCATCCATATCAGCGCCACCATTTCGTGCAGCAACTTCTATTGCACGAATCTGCTTTGCAAATACTTTCGCACGACGGCTGTCGATAATCGCCTTCTTGTGCTTAGTCGTAGCCCACTTGGAATGGCCTGACATGGCTTCACCTCACCTAGCTAAAGTTCACACTTTTAATTATTGGGTTACTTTACCTTCAGAAGTGCTGGGCGGGCTACCTGCTCAATAAAATAACGATGGATTCGGTGATCACCAGTTAATTCAGGGTGGAATGATGTTGCAAGTGCGGTTTTTGAGCGAACAGCCACCGGGTGTTTATCTACTGATGCTAAAACTTCAACCGAATCAGAGACTTTTTCAACCCATGGGGCACGGATGAAAACGGCCCGGATCAATTGCCCTGAACCATCATTGAATGCAATATCTGATTCAAATGAATCTACCTGGCGTCCGAATGCATTTCGTCTAACAGTGATATCTAATCCACCAAAACTTTTTTGACCCTCTTTCGAGTCTAAAATTTCATCCGCCAACAAGATCATTCCAGCACATGATCCGTATACCGGCATGCCGTTTTTGATCTTATTTTTGATCAGGTCAAAGATGCCAAATACTTCAGCCAATTGAGCAATAGTCGTTGACTCTCCCCCAGGTAAAACCAAAGCATCCACGCTTTCAATTTCTTCTGCGCGTCTAACAGCTACGGCTACAACGCCACACGCCTGTAGCGCCTGAATGTGCTCACGCACATCCCCTTGAAGAGCTAAAACTCCAACCTTCATTTACAGCCGTCGTTACCAACCGCGTTCTGAAAGACGGTGCGGAGCTGGTAGATCTGCAACGTTAATTCCAACCATTGCTTCACCAAGACCACGTGATGCATCAGCAACAACCTTTGCGTCATCCCAAAATGTTGTCGCCTTTACACATGCCGCAGCACGTTGGGCAGGATTTCCGGATTTGAAAATACCTGAGCCAATGAATACGCCATCTGCGCCCATGCTCATCATCAAAGCTGCATCAGCCGGAGTTGCGATACCGCCAGCTGTGAAAAGCACGACAGGAAGTTTTCCAGTTTGGGCAACTTCTTTTACCAAATCGTATGGAGCTTGAAGTTCCTTAGCTGCAACATAAAGCTCATCTTCACGAAGTGATGAAAGTCGACGTATTTCGCCACCAATCATTCGCATGTGCTGCATGGCATTTGAAACATCACCAGTGCCGGCCTCGCCCTTGGAGCGAATCATCGCTGCGCCTTCATTGATGCGGCGAAGTGCTTCGCCAAGATTGGTTGCACCGCAAACAAAAGGCACAGTGAAATCAAACTTATCAATATGGTTTACATAATCTGCCGGAGTCAAAACTTCTGATTCATCGATGTAGTCAACACCCAGTGATTCAAGAACTCGTGCTTCCACAAAGTGTCCAATACGCGCTTTCGCCATGACGGGAATTGAAACCGCAGCTTGGATTTTTTCGATCATGTCAGGATCGGACATGCGAGCGACTCCACCTTGAGCACGAATATCTGCAGGCACGCGCTCTAGCGCCATCACTGCAACCGCACCAGCATCTTCGGCAATCTTTGCTTGTTCGGCGTTGACGACATCCATGATGACGCCACCCTTGAGCATTTCAGCCATTCCGCGCTTTACGCGGCCGGTGCCAGTTACTTCAGCCATGATTTAGTACTCCGCTTCAATCGAAAGATAGGCCTGAATCTTACTTCTACTTATCCGCTACGCGCCACGTGAATTCAGGCTCACGATCGGTTAATGCAACCCAGATCTGGCCCGCTGCAAAGTTCATTTCAGAGCCATCGGCTAAGGAGAAGGTTGTACCTGAGTCGAGAAAAGCTCGATTCCATGTGGTGGTAAATACCTCACCATCTCGAAGTACGTAAGCCCTTCCAGTGCCGATAGTTTCAGAGAAAGGAGTTATCCCGCCAAATTTGTCGCCGTACTCCGATGGCGAAATCTTTACCATTTGGATAACAAGTGTTGTTGGACCAAGCACGACACCACTGTCTGCAAGGTTTAACTTACCGTTGTGCGACAAATGCCAACGAGACTCCGCTGCCGACCAAGTTGCCGAATACGTTGCTGAAGGCCAATTCATGACAACTTTTTCTATCGATTTTCCACCTTTCGGTGAATCACCAAAAACAAAACCAACACTCTTAGCATTATCAACTGTAAGTTTTTTCTCCTTAATTCTTTGCATTAACAAATCTGCCCGAAGGACCATGGCAACAGGAGACACCCTGTTTGGGTCGGTTGTGTAAATGGTGGGGCTTTGGCGCTGAGCTCCCATATCTTGAAGGTTCGCGGCCGCGATTACTGGTAATAATTTTCGCTGGGCTCCACTGTATGCAAAGGCAACGCGCCCAAATTGGTTCAAGAGATCAATGTCTGAAATGCGCGCACTTCGTACAGGCCCAACTCGCTGCGGTATTACAGTTGAAAAAATGGCAGCCAATCTAGTTAATCCAGCCTCCACCTGTTCGATGTAAACAATTTCGGCATCCTCTAGGCCAATCTGCGGATGTGCTGCGTTCGTATCATCTATTTTTACCGCAAGAACTAATCCATCAACTCCTTCTCTTCCACTGAGAACACTAGTTGCCTTCTCTTCCGGCAATAGGTCTGAGACGGCTGCACACCCAGTAAGAATTAATACAGATGTGAGCAGCAAGCCAAGCGCTTTTTTAGAGAACATCAGATTCGAATTCGTATGTGATTGGCAAAGGCGCTGTGCCTGCTAGCCGGAAAAGTCGAACAATGAATTTGCTGCGAACCATTTGTGTTCTGGCAACAGCATCTGTGTGGAGCGCTATTGCGACTCTAATTTTGTCAGTTAAACCAGATAATTCAGTGAGTAAGGCGCTATCTGCTGCCGTTGCCAAATGCTGCGAATCCTCTAGCAGCAAGCCCAACGCACCTGATAATCCACTTTCGGCCTGTGAGCGATTTTGTATATTTGCATCACGGGCTTGATATGAAGCCGCGGTCAGTAACATCGAAGAAGCTGGGTCTGCAATGTCGCTATGTGCAATTTCGAGTGCGACAGCAGCGCGTTTTTGCAGCAGTACATCCAGATTTGCCCAGCTCGTTTCTACACGATGATGCAACCTGTCCAACCGAGTTGCAGTAAATGATAAATACCAAAGGATCAGCAGGATCAGCAGCGCAGAAAGAAGCCAACGTGTCATTGCTTGTCCTCTTTACCTAGGAATCGATTCCAGGGACGGGTATCCGATGCCAAACGGACTTTCTGACTACCAACAATAGACATTTCGTAAACAGAATAGATTTGTTCTGCCACGACTGTCCAATCAAACATCTTTGCGCGCTCTTTGCCGCGACTCGAAAGCTCTTTTCTTTTGTTTTCATCGCGCAGGAGATCTAAAACAACCTTTGCTAATTCAGTGGAGCTTTCTGACTCAAATAACGCACCGAATTCACCATGACCTAATAAATCATCGAAAGCTGGAATGTCACTAGCCACAACGCACGCCCCGCCTGCCAGGGCTTCTGCCAAAATGATGCCGAATGATTCACCACCCGTATTGGGTGCGACGTAGACCGCAATAGAAGACATGAAATCAGCCTTATCAGATTCGGAAATCTTGCCTAAAAATTCAAAACGCTGACGCAGTTGAGGATCAATGCTTTCGATAACTTCTTCAGGATTACCAGGACCTGCCACAAATACCTTTACATCGGGTGCAAAACGCGAAATGACCGGAAGAGCATCAACAAGAACACTTAAACCTTTACGAGGCTCTTCAAATCTACCGATAAAACCAATTGTATTTCCAGACCATTTTTCTTGGGGATGTCCATCGGTATATCGATTGGCATAAATTCCATTCGGGATGATTACCGCGTCTGTATCTAAATGATCTGTAAGAGTTAATCGAGCCGCTTCAGAAACGGCAATCCTGGCTGACAATTTCTCGATGGCTGGTTCAAGTATTGGTCCGATAGCAAAAATGATTTTCTGGCGTTTTGCAGCGGCGTGAAATGTTCCAACCATTGGTCCATCTGCTGCCCAGCACGCCAAAAGCGAGATCGATGGAATTGCTGGCTCGTGAAGGTGCAACAAATCGAAATCACCGTGCGAAATCCATTGCCGAACACGAGCGAAGGCAACGGGACCAAACAAAACACGCGCGACTGCGCCGTTGTACGGGATTGAAATTGGCTTACCGGCATTAACAACATAATCCGGCAATTTTGATTCATCAATTGCCGGAGCTAAAACAGAAACATCATGTCCTGATGCAATTAAGAATTCAGCCAGATCACGAATATGATTTTGTACTCCGCCTGGTGTATCCCAGCTGTACGGACAAACGATTCCAATCTTTAGTGAGCGACTAAGCACTATGTACGTTCCTTGAAATCGCCATCAACCCAGATCCGCTGCAACATGTGCCAGTCTTGTGGGTTTTCGGAAATGCCATCCTCAAAATACCGCGCAGTCATTTGAACAATTTCTTTCACCTTGCTGCTTTCATCTCCCCCACTGGGCAAAACAACATTACGAAATTCAATATGAACTCCGTTGTCTGTGTAGGTAACAAAAGCGGTAATCAACGGCGCCTTTGTTCGAAGTGCTAGCAATGCCGGGCCTGCAGGCATCCGAGCTTTACCGCCAAAGAAATCAACTTCGATACCCGAGCGCGAAAGATCTCTATCTGACACCAGTGCAACTAAAGCGCCTTCATTGAGTCGATCTTGCAAGGTATTGAGTACTCGACCATCCAAAGGCAGCACTTCCATCCCCATGGCTTGTCGGTATGCCAAAAACTTTAAGAACAACTTTTCCGGTTTTAATCGCTCTGCAACTGTCACCAGACGAATACCTTTAGCGCAGAAATACGCACCTGCGTGATCCCAATTTCCCGCATGAGGAACTGCAACTATCACACCAGTTTTAGCTGCAATCGCATCGGTTAATAAATGCTCATTGGTAACGGTCACCGTCTGGATGATTCGCTCATCGCTCCAGTCCGGCAATCTAAATGTGTCGCACCAATAGCGCATGTACGAACGCATTGCTTCAATCACCAAGAGATCTAAATTTAACGCCGTTATTCCGGGTTGAGTTCTTGAAAGATTAGAACGCAATCTTTGAACACTCTTGCCATTTCTTTTGACTAAAAAATCAGAAACTCGATACGCCAGTTTGTATGCAGTGTTTTCAGGTAACCATCTGACGATTCGCCAGCCCGCAAAATAGACATAAGCAGACAAATTATCCTTCACTTCTATTTGCTCGCTTTACAATCAGCATACGTTGCAACACAGTGAAAGAGCCAAGAATAGCTAGCAACCACATTCCGATTGAAAGAACATAAGGAACTCCCAATCCATCAAACCCGATGGCTGCCAAAGAAATAATCAGACGTTCTGTGCGCTCTGCAATTCCTCCAGAGCAGGCAATCCCAAAGCTTTCCGCTTTTGCACGGATGTAAGGAACAAGTAGCCCAGTCACCAGTGTTGCCAGAGCAACATAAGCAAGTGAATCATTCTCATTAATCAGAAAAATTGTCACACCGATTAGAATTGCCGAATCTGTTATTCGATCAATCGTGGAATCTAGAAAACCACCCCAACGACTTGAGCCCGCACTTGATAAGCGGGCCATCGTTCCATCAAAAAGATCGCTCAGCGCTAAAATGCAAATGGCTAGGGTCCCAACAAAGAATTCGCCCCGCGGGTAGAAATAAAGCGAACAAATGACGACCCCTGTTGCGCCGATCCATGTGACCGCATTTGGGGTAACTCCTCGGCGCAAAGCAAAGGCTGCCACTGGGGTAATTACCCGGGTGACCGCTGGCTTCAAACGTGCGCTTAACATCAAGGACCATCGTAGGCTGACCCAGTGCAAACACAAATCACCAAAGGCTTAATTCATGTCTATGGTCATGCCAGCGCTGAGCCAGAGCAAGTGGCCGAAGCCTTCGGCGCAACGGTTGCACAACAGGTTCACAGTGATAGCGATCTTGCGATCTTTGCCATTAACCCCTCAGCCGGCATAGATCAGCAGACAATCGAACAATGGGCCGAACTTGATGAATTTCAGATTCCACGATTAGTTGTGGTGACACATCTGGAACTGTTGGAAGCAGATTTTGATGACGCTGTAATGATTGCCAATCGTGTTTTCTCTCCGATGGCAACTCCGTATTTGGTTTTACACGACGAAGCAGGTTTGCCAGTCGCGCTGATTTCCCTTACGGACTTGAACATTATTGATTACTCAACACGTCCATCCACAGTGCGAATGAGTGATCCAGAACATCAAACACTGGTTCAGGAGTTTCGAGATGAATATCTAGAGTTACTTCAGGCTAGTGGTGATCAAGCATTTGCTGCTGGATTACTTTTTCCCGCAATTCCACTATGGCTTGAAAGAGGAATTGGTGTTGACATCGTAAATACATATATTCAGGAGTTGCACCCTTAACTACCAGGCCGCTGATAGCTCTTCTCGCGTCAGGTGTAACAACTGTGGAAGAACCTTAGTTTGACCAATAATCGGCATGAAATTTGCATCACCGCTCCACCGAGGTACAACATGTTGATGAATATGAGCAGCAACTCCTGCGCCTGAAATCGCGCCTTGATTCATTCCCAAGTTAAATCCTTCAGGAGCTGAAACTTTACGAACTGTCTTCATCGCATGTGCGGTAAGGGCCGAAATTTCGTTGCGTTCATCTTGCGTTAAATCCGTCAGATCCGCAACGTGGCGATATGCACACACCAAAAGATGACCTGGATTGTAAGGATAAAGATTCATAACAACGTAGGCGTTTATGCCTCGGTGAACGATCAATCCCGCTTCATCACTCATTTCAGGGATTGCACAAAATGGGCATGGGATGTCATTGCCATCTAATGGTCTATTTTCACCACGCAAGTAATCAAGACGATGCGGTGCCCATAAACGTTGCCAGCTATCAGGCATGCCAACACCATTTATTTCATGGTTCACCGATTACACCTGTGTTCGTTCGGTGACAACCTTTTTGATCTCAGCAATTGCATCGGCAATCGGGATCCCATTCTTCTGTTCGCCATTGCGATAACGGAATGAAACAGCGCCTGCCTTTTGATCTTCTTCACCAGCAATCACCATAAATGGAATCTTCTGCATCTGTGCATTTCGCACCTTCTTCTGCATTCGATCATCTGAAGCATCTAGTTCTGCGCGAATCCCTGCTTTGCGCATCGCCATAATGACATCGCCCAGATAATCAGAGAAAGTATCAGCAACTGGAATACCAATTGCTTGGACCGGTGCTAGCCACGGTGGAAAAGCTCCGCTGTAGTGCTCAGTCAAAACTCCGAAGAATCGCTCAATAGATCCAAACAACGCTCTATGAATCATTACAGGTCGTTGACGTGTTCCATCTGTTGCCGAGTATTCAAGTTCGAAACGTTGCGGCAGTTGGAAGTCGACTTGAATCGTTGACATCTGCCAAGTGCGACCAATTGCATCCTTTGCTTGTACGGAAATTTTTGGTCCGTAAAAAGCTGCGCCGCCTTCATCCAAAACTAATTCTAGATTTTGAGCAGTTGCTGCTTTTCGAAGTGCGTCAGTTGCTTCAGCCCAATCAGCATCTTCTCCCACAAATTTTTCTTCATTCTTGGTTGATAGCTCAAGATAAAACTCATTCAATCCATAATCACGCAGCAAATTCAAAACAAATGTCAGAAGTGAATCGAGCTCCCCCACCATTTGTTCTTTGGTGCAATAAATGTGCGCATCATCCTGAGTGAAACCGCGTGCACGTGTAATTCCGTGAAGAACACCTGATTTTTCGTAGCGGTACACAGTTCCAAATTCAAAAAGTCGCAATGGAAGTTCACGATAAGAACGGCCACGTGATTTATAGATCAAATTGTGGAAAGGGCAGTTCATAGGCTTCATGTAGTAGTGCTGGCCGGCCTTCTTGACGGTGCCGTCAGGATTGAGCTCTTCATCCAGAATCATCGGTGGATACATGCCATCGGCATACCACTGCAAGTGACCCGAGGTTTCAAACAATGCTGCTTTGGTTAAATGTGGTGAATAAACAAACTCGTAATTCTCTTCTTCATGTCGGATACGTGAGTAATCCTCCATCGCTCGACGAACGATTCCGCCCTTGGGGTGAAACACTGCAAGACCAGAACCGATTTCTTCTGGAAAGGAAAATAGATCAAGTTCAGTTCCTAAACGTCGGTGGTCTCGCTTTTCAGCTTCAGCGAGAAGTTCTAGATATGCATTCAGTTCATCCTGAGAAGGCCAGGCAGTTCCATAAACTCTCTGCAGCATTGGATTCTTTTCGGATCCACGCCAATATGCCGCAGCTGTGCGCATTAGTTTGAAAGCAGGAATGTGTTTTGTGGATGGCAAATGCGGGCCCCGACACAAATCACTCCACACCGGATTTCCATCTCTGCCCAAATTGTCGTAAATCGTAAGTTCAGAGCCTCCAACTTCGACAGATGCCTCTTCCCCGGCCGGTCCCTTAATTCCGATGAGTTCGCATTTGTAGGGCTCGTGGGCTAACTCTTTCAGTGCATCAGCTTCGGTTGTAACACGTCGACGAAATCTTTGCCCCTCTTTAACAATCTTGCGCATTGCGCTTTCGATCTTTACTAAGTCGTCCGGATTAAAAGTATTGACTGGATCAAAGTCATAATAAAAACCATCTTTAATTGGTGGTCCAATACCAAGACGAGTGTTTGCATAAACCTCTTGCACCGCTTGAGCCATCACATGCGCTGTTGAGTGGCGCAAAACTGCCAAACCATCAGCTGAAGAAATCAAAACTGATTCAACAACATCGCCCTCTGAAAGTTCGGTCCACAAATCCTTCAAGGCACCGTTTACTCGACAGACAACAACTTCTTTGTTGTCGGCAAAAATATGGGTTGGGCGTTGATCTGCCTCGAGCTTTAGGGCAGCACCATCAACTGTGATCGAAATCTGGGCCATGTGATTAGCCTACCGAAGTCCTTAGGGCCATCGCTTCAATTTCCGATAAGAAATCCGGAGATTGCTTTAATTCTCTTCCATCTATTGAGGTAACAGGTTGTGCTATTCGTAAACTACTCAACAAAAATGCTGACTGAACCAGTGGAATTTCTGATCTGTCGACGCTTCTGACTGAAACCCCGCAGTATTCAATTACAAGGGCGCGCATGACGCCAGCCAAAACTCCATCGCTGATTGGAGGCGTAACCCATTTGCCATCAATCCGCAGAAGGAGATTAGTTACTGATCCTTCGCAGACCTTTCCTTTGTCATTGCAAACGAGAGCTTCATCTGCGCCCAACGCTTTTACAGCCTCAAGGATTTCAAGACGATGGCCATACGGGTAACTCTTTACGGGCATGCCGTGAACTGCGATCTCTTTGTCATAAGTAAGCAATTTTGCACCGTGTGTTACAGGTTCATAAGGAAGGTGAACCGCACTCCAATTGCCTTGCTGGCCAAAAGAAAGGCGCAATAAACCATGCGGATGTTTTTCACTTTGGCATAGCTCTTCCACTGCGCTTCGAATCAAATCTTCCGATGGAATTCTAAATCCGCTCTGCTGAGCGCTCGAAACTGCTCGACGCATATGTCGCGACATTGCCCATGGCTTGTTATCAACTGTTCTTATAGTTTCAAAAACGCCATTCCCGTTCATCCAGCCCTTTGCGTCGCAATCACTTTCTTCCAGCGTAATGAGATCGCCATTTTGTATAACTCTCATGCGATTTGCCCAGCTGCAATTCTCATTAAACGCGATGCTTTTAGTTCGGTTTCATCCCATTCAGCTGCCGATTGACTGCTAAAAGTAATGCCTGCGCCAGTTCCGAAATTAATTTTTTCATCTTTCCAGAACACGCGAATCGCAACAGATAGCTGTGCTTGGTCGCCTTCTACCCACCCTAAAATTCCGCAGTACGGGCCGCGTGGTTTCTCATGTTCTGCGATAACTGAAAGTGCAGATGACTTAGGTGCACCGCTTACGGAACCAGGTGGGGAAACCGCATTCAAAATTTCTTTCCAACCAACCCCTTGCTTCAAATCCCCTTCGACATCAGAAACCAAATGCTGCAACCCTGGATGATCCTGACTGTAAAGAAGTTGCGTGACTTCTATTGAACCGCTTTGGCAAATCATTCCTAGATCATTGCGCATGAGGTCCACAATCATGATGTTCTCAGATTGGTCCTTGAGTCCGAAATCTGGCGAACCCAACACCTGGGTGCCTTTTATGGGCGATGTTTTTACTCTAGAACCTGATCTTTCGAGAAACAATTCGGGCGATGCTGATGCGATATTCAAATCTGGAATCTCAAGATAGCTTGCATATGGTGCAGGATTGTTTTTGAGAATCCCATTAAACAGACCCCGCAAATTATTGTTACTGCATTCGGTTGTTAACAGCCTGCACGCATTGACTTGATACACCCAACCTTGCGCGATTAATTCTCGAATTCGCTCGACGTAACTGATGTACTCCTCTTTGTTGGGATCGCTTTGCCATTGTGAATCGATGGGTTCCCATGTGCCGCCAGGAAATTCAGCCTCGACAACTGTTGCGAATTTCGTAGCAGTGAAAGCTCCTTCAAAGGTTGTAGACACCGCCCAGAACTTTCCATCATCTAAGCAGGACGGATCATCTGAGATCTCAATCAGATCAGTCGCTAGTCGTCCTCCCATCCAAAACATGGGTTGATCCTCTGGGTTTGCCACGGGATAACGCTAACCAATCCCCCTCACTTTGGCGCTTACGGCTCTCCTACGCTAGATTTGCCTCCCTCGCGGACGTAGCGCAGTTGGTAGCGCGGAACCTTGCCAAGGTTCAGGTCGCCGGTTCGAACCCGGTCGTCCGCTCTGATAATCGCCGTTTAGATTGAGCTCTTTTCGAAGATGTAAATCTAACGGCGATATTTATATGGTCGGGTGGCCGAGAGGCGAGGCAAGGGACTGCAAATCCCTCTACACGGGTTCAAATCCCGTCCCGACCTCCATTATTGGTGAAAGACTAAACGTCTAAACATAACGGAGGCTGTTGGCAATGTCTGCAGATGAATCAGTACGCCCTTGGGGTCGATACGAAGTTCTGCAAGAAAGTGATCAACATAAAGTTAAGTGCATCTACGTCACTCCTGGCTTTCGTCTTTCATATCAACGTCATGAAAAAAGAGCGGAACATTGGTTTATCGTCTCTGGAGTTGGCACAGTTGTTTTGGATGGAAATACTTTTACACGAGTCGCTGGTGAAACTGTAGACATTGAAATCGGCCAACTCCACCGAATCGGTAACAACGGATCGGATGAGCTAATTTTCATTGAAGTTCAAACAGGAACGTACTTCGGTGAGGATGATATTGAGCGTATAGAGGATGACTTTTCCCGCCAATAGGCTCATGTATAGTTCTGCTACCTAAGGACGATTGGCTCAGCGGTAGAGCACCACATTGACATTGTGGGGGTCACTGGTTCGATCCCAGTATCGTCCACGTAAAGTATCTGGCTACATATTCTTTTCTAGTAGATTCTCGCATTATGCCAACCGGGGTAGCAAAGAGACTCGACTACATAGACCTACTGCGGGTACTAGCGCTCGGTTCTGTTATCGCATTTCACTATCTGTACAGCGCGATAGCTCGTGGTCGGACACCGAACGTTTCAGAGTCCCCTGTGATGGGATGGGCCCAGTACGGTTATCTGGGTGTTGAACTTTTCTTCATGATCACAGGTTTTGTCATGATTGCTTCTACACAAAACATTTCAGCAACTAAATTCTTAAGTAAACGATTTTTTAGGTTGTTTCCGCTCTATTGGTTAGCGTTAATTCTCATTTTTTTGATTTCACAATTTGGTATTTGGAATCGACCAGGACAAAAGGCTGAGGATTTTTATTACGCCTTGACTATGGCCCCAACGGCCTTTAGCCATTCATGGCTCGATCCATCTCACTGGTTTTTGAAACGGTTGTTGCAGTTCTATGTTTTCATCTTTGTCATCTTGCTTTTTCGCTTGGGGCGTTTCTTGCCGCACATCTTCGTATGGTGGTCACTCATAGGTTTGATCTGGAACGCTTTTGGGCTGGAACAGTTTGAAATCTGGTACTTCAATGGATTCTTCGCTCTTATCGCTGGTGGTGCAATAATCTATTCAATTGGTCAGTGGGGTCTGAATCAATTTCGAATGGTTGGTCTCATCGCCTCATATCTGTGGGCGCTATCTTCGAGAATCGATTACGTACCCTGGTTAGATGCAAACCGGGGTCCAAATCACTCTGCGCTGGTGATTGGCAGTGTCGTCACTGTGATGTACCTCTTGATGTTGGCTGTTTTAAATCCGAATGTTGCAAAGATTCAGATTGGTGGCATAGCAACAGCTGCCGCTATCACTTACCCACTTTTTTTGATTCATAATCGGATTGGCAGTTTGGTCATCGCCAGATACGGAACCCCAACCAATCAATACTTCATCTATTTGATCGTTACTGCTGCTTTAATAGCACTTGCCTACGGAATGCTTAAGTTGGAAGGAAAAATTATGTCCAAAGTTCAGAAGGCGGGCGCCTAGACCATGCTCAGTAAAGAGTTCTCCCAATTTTTAGCTTCTCGCAGAAGTGCTCGTGATTTTCTTTCTAAACCGGTACCTCAAGAGGTCATTGACCAAATTTTAAGAGACAGCCTTACAGCACCTAGTTGGTCTAACACTCGTCCTTTTAAAGTTGCGGTAGCCACCGGCGACCTTCGCGATCGAATCAGTACCGAATTCCTATCTCGTTGGAGCGTTCTCTCAAAAATTATGCGAAAAGGAATTCTTAACAAGTTACGAATTATCTTCTCACGATACGGTCTTCCCACGAGCAATCGACGAATCGCAAAACCTTATCCCGCCGAATTGAAACCTAGGGCCGAACGACTAGGGCGTGAAATGTACGAGACATTCGGTGTCCAAAGAGGCGATCGCGACGGGCGAGACCAACAGTGGGCTAAGAACTACAGCTTTTTCGGCGCACCCGTTGAACTGTTCATCTTCATTCATAAAGGTCTAAACATTTACGCCGCATCGGATGCAGGATTAATGATGCAGAATCTGATTCTTTCTGCGCAAGCTCATGGTCTCGGAACCTGCGCACAAGGTGCGGTTGGTGTTTGGGAAGATGTTGTGCGAAAGGAGTTTGAAGTACCTAAGGAGTATCGATTGCTGTGTGGAATTGCTTTGGGTTACCCAAGTGATTCACCCATTAATGATTTCAAAGCCAATCGCATAGATGTAGAGGATCTGACTCTCAAACCACGGAGTAAGTGATTGTGGCTGCGCTTTTAGAAAATCTTCCATCCTTCATTTTTGCCACAACTTTGTTGGTCATGATCCCTGGCCAGGGAGTTGCTATGGTTTTGCGCCAATCAATTATTGGTGGACCAAAAGCCGCTTTTCTCTCATCTCTTGGAAACTGTCTCGGTATCTTGACCTGGAGCTTATCTAGCGCAATCGGACTGTCTGCAATTTTCAGCCGTTCAGATACTGCATATTCAATTCTAAAATGGTCTGGTGTTTTGTTCTTAACTTTCATTTCTGCACAGACGTTCCTATCGCTTCGCAAGGAGTTTGGAAAATTTGATTTAGACAGCAATAAAGTGACTTCGACATGGGCTTCTTTCAGATTGGGATTAATCACTAACCTGACTAATGCCAAAGCGGCGGTTTACGCCGTTGCTTTCATTCCCGCATTTATCCCTAAGGAAGCCTCGTTGGGATTTGGAATCATCGCCCTGGGTGCAGTCTGGGCCTTTATTTCGATAATTTGGAACATAGGTTTAATTTGGATGGTAAAGAGGTCATCTTCGTATATTCAAAAACCTTCAGTGCGTAGAGTGCTGACGGCAATCTCTGCAATAGGAATTTTGGGTATCGCGGTTGGCCTGGCGCTTTCGTAAAGCTATTTAGTGTTGGCTTCGATAAAAGTAAGCGAGTTCTGAAAGATAAGTTCCTGGTCATAATCCATAGTCGCTACGTGATAACTGTTAACTAATTCAATTCGACTCTTATTGGCAGAACCCAGCTCAGCCAAGATGATCTCAGTGTTAGTTACTGGAAGAGTGTGATCATCAACAGAGTGGAACAACTGAACTGGCACGGTAATCGTGCTCAAATTGCGACGAGTTATTCGAAGCATCTTCAGAAGTTGATGGATACCCCGCGTAGGCAAGGCGTCATATCCCCATTCAGTTATTCCAGGACGTTTGATGTCATCGCCAACGCTGGTGCGCATTTTCTGGAATCTTGAAAGAAAGAAGGCAAGCTCTACTGGAATGCCCTTCACATGGATCATTGGATTAACCAAAATTACTCCAGCTAATTCATTGTTAACGGAGGCGGCCACATTGAGGACCGTTCCACCACCCATTGATAGTCCAACTAGAAAAATCACATCGCAGCTTTTGCGTAGTTCGTTTAATTCAAATTGAACCTTGGCCGGCCATTCTTGCCATTTAACCTTGTTCAAATCTTCTGGTTGCGTTCCATGTCCTGGCAAAAGTGGCACGCGAACTGTGTAACCCTTTGAGTGCAAAAACTCTCCCCAAGGTCGCATTGATGCAGGTGATCCGGTAAAACCGTGAACTAACAAAACTCCCACATGGGCGTTTTTTCCTGAACCTAAAGCGGCCCAATCCTGCATCCAACCTACTGGTGCTCCATGAACTGACATAGTTGAAGGGTACGACTTAATCATTGTCAGATCAATGACATACGATTGAACACATGCAAAAGGTCGAAGAGAAAACTCTCGCAGAAACTACCTTTGCCGTTCTAGATCTAGAAACATCTGGTGGCTCTCCTCGACTAGGCGCTGGAATAACAGAAATCGGTGTAGTTAAAGTCAGAGGCGGGGAAATTTTAGGAACCTTTCAAAGTTTTGTTGACCCAGGTCATTCTCTTCCGACTTTCATAACGCAATTAACGGGTATTACAGATGAGATGCTGATTTCAGCGCCGTATGTAGATGAGATTCTTCCTACCTTATTTGAATTTCTAGGTAGTAGCGATGAAACCGTTATCGTGGCCCATAACTCTCCATTTGACCTAAGTTTTTTGAAAGCCGCCTCCAAAGCTCATGAGATCGATTGGCCAGAGTATTTAACTGTAGATACCGCTCGTCTAGCCCGAGCAGTTCTAGATCGTGACGAGGTAATTAATTGCAAACTTTCTACATTAGCCGAATTCTTTGGGGCAACAACTTCGCCAAATCACCGTGCGCTAGATGATGCGTTGGCTACAGTTGATGTTTTACATGGATTAATTGAACGACTGGCTGGCTTTGATGTGCATATCTTTGAACAGATGCGGAACTTTCCTTCACGAAAGAAAAGAGTTAAGCGCCCAATTTCTGAGTAAGTATCGCCCAATTGCTTACTAACTCTTGTGCAGCTCCTGAATCAATTGCTCCAATGGCTGCTTCTACCCCTGATGAGATTCGCTCATGTAAAGAAAGTTCGGTTCTTCCCTCGTAGGCAGCAATAGCCGCAGCTGCATTGAGTACGCAGGCATCGCGATGCGCACCCTTGTCACCGGCAAAAATAGAGCTAGTGATCCGCGCATTTTCCGCGCCATCTCCTCCAACTAAAGCGGAAACTGGAGCGACAGCGATTCCAAATTCGGCAGGATCAATGAGGCCGCTTGTGATTTCATCAGTGCCAATACTTAACACCGATGTCGTTGTTGCAAGTGTTATTTCATCAAGACCATCATCGCCTCGAAACACAAGGCCATCTACTCCTCGAGATCCCAACACTTGGGCCATCACTAGATGCATACGTTCGCTGGCCACACCAATCGCAGCTGCCTTCGGCTTAGCAGGGTTAGCTAATGGTCCCAAAATATTGAATACAGTCGGAACGCCTAACTCTTTTCTTGCAACTGCCGCATGTTTCATGGCTGGATGAAAAATTGGAGCAAAGCAAAAACCAATACCCAAAGTCGCAAAGCTTTCTTCAACTGCCTGCCCGTTGAGATTGATGTTGATGCCTAAGTTTTCAAGCAAATCCGCAGAACCAGACTTTGACGAGGCGGCGCGATTGCCATGCTTGATTACTTTCGCACCGGCTGCTGCTGCAATTATTGCTGAAGTAGTTGAAATATTGATTGTGTGTGCGCCATCGCCACCAGTTCCGACTGTGTCTACCGCACGTTCTGAAATCGAGATTGGTGCGCAATGTTCATACATTTGCGCAACTAGCGCACCGACTTCTTCTGGGCTTTCACCCTTATTCTTTAGGGCAAGAAGAAATTTTTTTATCGTGGAATTATCTGTTACACCATTGAGTATCTCATTCATGCACCACTGAACGCGATCTATATCAAGATCTAAACCTGAATCGACAATCGCTATGTTTTCATTCCACAGCAACTGGCTCATGAGAAAAGTTAAGCAGAAACTACTGCGGTGCCGCGCAACAATTCCGCTACAGTCTTAGCCAAGGTGAAGGGATCGATCGGGTGAACAACAGATGCCTCTGCAAGTGACCAGGCTGCAAGCCACTTATCTTCCTTGCGACCAGTGATTACAACTATCGGCGGGCAATTAAATACCTCATCCTTTAGCTGACGAGCCATACCCATTCCGCCTTCTTGGGCTGCCTCGCCATCTAAGATGAAAAGATCTGCACGAAAGCCACCAGCAAGATTTTTAGTGTCCACATAAGCACGCAGCGCCGACCCCGTAGCAAACTCATGAATTTCATGTTCTGCTAAATCCTTAGCAACACGAACACCTAATGCCGAGGCGATGGAGGCTCGAACTGAAGAGTCATCGGAGTACACAATGATCTGTTTTTTAGTCTCGGACATGGTTTTATTCTAATGAAAAATAGCTCCGCTTCCTCCCGCCGCCTGCTCCCAGAAGCATGGTTTTTGAGGTGATCCGTTTCACCTCTTTGGCGGTAAAAATGAGGGGTTCTAGACGCCCCCCAGGCAGACGGCGAGCATGTTTTCGGGAATAATCTCCCTCATGACTAGCGCCGTGTCACACCACAAAATCTCTCGCCCTAATGCAGTGGCGGTGGGAACGATTGTCTGGCTTTCCAGCGAGTTAATGTTTTTTGCCGCGCTATTTGCGATGTACTTCACGATCAGAGCGGTTCAAGGGCCAGCTATTTGGGCAGAGTCCACAGAATTACTGAGCATTCCTTTCGCCGCATTTAACACAACGATTCTGGTTCTCTCATCTGTGACCTGTCAGTTTGGCGTCTTTGCAGCTGAACGTTTTCAAAATCGTCGCACAGGCAAGCTGTACCAAATCAATAAGTGGGGAATGCGTGAATGGTTCTCTTTAACTTTCTTGATGGGTTCATTCTTCATCTCCGGTCAAATTTATGAATATGCATTATTGGTTTCAGAAGGATTATCGTTTTCAACAAATGCCTACAGTTCAGTTTTTTACATAACAACAGGTTTCCATGGGCTTCACGTAACTGGTGGATTAATCGCATTCCTCATCGTGATGATCCGCGTGTCGAAAGCTCGTCGATTTACACATCAACAAGCAACAACTGCAATTGTTGTTTCGTATTACTGGCACTTTGTAGACGTCGTTTGGATCGCACTATTTGCTGCGATTTACCTGATTAAGTAGTAAGGAATATAAGTGAAGCGTTTATCTCGCTACCGTCGCCATAAGGCAGCTGGTCCAGCGTTGTTGATTTTTGCACTGCTTGCGATTGGAACAACTTTTAACATCGCAAGCGCATCAACAACTGCGCAAACAACAACTGCTGATCGTTCTGCGCTCATCGAAGAGGGTCGTCAAATCTTCTTGAAGGGCTGCTCTTCTTGTCACGGACTCAACCTAGAAGGTGGTGGGATTGCTCCCTCTCTAGTCGGCGTTGGTGCTGCATCTGTTGATTTTCAAGTAGGAACTGGTCGCATGCCACTTGCGGACATGAGCCAGCAAGCCATGCGTAAAGATCCTCTCTATACCCCAGCAGAAACAGCAGCTCTCGCCGCATATGTCGCATCCCTTGCTCCTGGTCCTGAAATTCCTACTGAGGCACAATTGAATTACGAACGTGACGGAAGCACTGCAGAAGGTGGAGAACTTTTCCGCACTAACTGCGCCATGTGCCATAACTTTGCTGGACAAGGTGGCGCACTGACGCAAGGGAAATACGCTCCGACTTTGATGGGAGTAGACGCTAAATATATTTACGAAGCTATGGTCACCGGCCCACAAGCGATGCCAGTATTTAGTGACAAAACAATTACTCCAAAAGAAAAAATGTCGATCACAAAGTGGCTCAAGGCTGCTGAGGCTGAGCCAAATCTTGGTGGCGCATCCCTTGGTCGCGTTGGACCAGTAACTGAAGGTCTCCTTGTGTGGACATTTGGTCTGGGAATCCTTATCGGTGTTGCCGTGTGGCTAGCAATGAAAGCGAAGTAAGAAATGTCTAATGAAATTGAAGCAATAAAAGATCCAGGTCTTCCTGCTCACGTTCATCGCAAAGCTGATCACGACCCAATCGCTGCACGTCGCGCAGAGCGACAAGTGGCTGCAATGTTTGGTATTTCAGCCCTAGGAACGCTGTTGTTTATTGGATCTTTTTTTATTCCAGAAGACGTATTCATTTTCCTTCCTGTCATGGGTAGTCAAAATGCCCATCAGTTAGGTATCGGCGTTGGACTTGCGACTTCATTATTTTTTATCGGTATGGGAGCGATTCATTGGGCTAAGACGTTAATGCCTGACCAGGAAGTAGTCATGCAGCGTCATGAATTCAAATCAACTGATCAAGATCGAAAAGAATTTGTTCAAACAGTAAAAGATGGTGCGCAAGCATCAGGTCTAGGACGACGTTCACTCATTAAGAGAACGCTGGGTGCAGCAGTAGGTCTTTCCGCACTTTCACCTATTTTGCTTCTTCGAGATTTAGGCCCTCTTCCAGGAAATGACCTAAAAGAGACTTCTTGGAAAAAAGGAACCTACCTAGTAACAGACCCGGGTGATCGCAGAATTCGTGCATCAGATCTTGAGGTTGGCGCAGTGGCTCAGGTTCTTCCAGAGACCGATGATCCAGAACATAGAAAACTCAATGACATTGCTAAGGATGCAGTTCTTCTTATTCGCTTGCGTCCTGACGAATTCAACTTGGATGCTGAGCGCCTGAGCTGGACCCATGAAGGCATCATCGCTTTCTCCAAAATCTGTTCTCATATGGGCTGCGCTGTGGCTCTTTACGAGCAGACCACTAAGCATCTTTTGTGCCCGTGCCACCAATCCACCTTCGATGTGACACGTGCCGCAAAGGTCATTTTTGGACCTGCGGCCAGACCACTTCCGCAGTTAAATGTGACAGTGGATAACGAGGGATTCTTGGTAGCAGGAGCACCATTTACCGAACCAGTCGGACCTAGCTTTTGGGGAAGGATCTCTTCATGACAACTGAAGCGCGTTTAGGACAAGTTGCTAACTATGTAGATGAGCGCACCGGCGCTGCTGCATGGATGAAAAAGAATCTTCAAAAAGTATTCCCTGATCACTGGTCATTCTTACTTGGTGAAATCGTTCTCTACTCATTCATAATTCTCCTCTTGTCTGGAACTTATTTAACTTTCTGGTACGACGCGTCAGCCCGTGAAGTTATCTACGAGGGCTCTTACGCTCCACTTGAAGGTGTAAAAATGTCAGCGGCCTACGCTTCGACTCTGAATATTTCTTTTGAAGTTCGTGGTGGACTATTAATGCGACAGATCCACCATTGGGCTGCACTTATTTTTATGGCAGCAATGGTTGCGCACTTGTTCCGAATTTTCTTTACCGGAGCTTTCCGCAAACCTCGCGAAGCAAACTGGATCATCGGAGTCGGCCTTCTTACCTTGGGAATTGTTGAAGGCTTCCTTGGTTACTCACTTCCAGATGATCTACTTTCCGGAACTGGTATCAGAATTGCTGAGGCAATCATTCAAGCGATACCTGTAGTCGGTTCGTACCTGTCTTACTTTGCATTTGGCGGAGCCTTCCCTGGAGAAGCATTTATCCCAAGAATTTATATAGTGCACGTACTTCTCTTACCGGGTGCATTCCTTGCACTGATTACTGTGCACTTAATGATGGTGTGGTACCAGAAGCACACTCAGTACCCAGGTCCAGGACGCACAGAAAAGAATGTTGTTGGTTACCCACTTATGCCGGTTTACATGGCAAAGGCTGGCGGATTCTTCTTCATTGTCTTTGGTGTTACAGCTTTCTTAGGAGCTGTGGCGTCAATTAATCCTCTGTGGCTTTATGGACCGTACACACCAGGTCAAGTATCAGCCGGATCTCAGCCCGATTGGTATATGGGTTGGCTCGATGGTTTAGTTCGAATGGCTCCACCAATTGAAACATATCTGTTTGGTTACACCGTTTCATGGAACATTTTGATTCCAGGACTAATTGTTCCTGGAATTCTGTTCACGGGTATGGCCCTGTATCCCTTCATCGAAAGTTGGATTACTGGGGACAAGCGTGAGCATCACTTGCTAGATCGCCCACGAAATGCGCCAAACCGAACAGCACTCGGTGCAATGTCGATTACTTTCATGATCGTTGCTTTGATCAACGGTGGTAACGATTTGATCGCCACGCACTTTGATTTGTCCATTAATCAGATTATGTGGGGAACCCGATTTGGAATCTTCATTCTCCCTCCCCTCGCATTCATAATCACAAAGCGTTTATGTTTGTCTCTACAAAGAGCAGACCGTGAACTCGTCTTGCATGGTCGCGAGACTGGTCGCTTGCTGCGTTTGCCTAGTGGTGAGTTTGTAGAAGTCCACGAGCCAATTTCGCCAGAAAAGGCGTGGGTGCTCACATCACATGAGCAAGCTCCAGCGTTAGAACTTCCCGCGACAGATTCCCGCGGCGTGAAGCGCGTTGGTACAATCAGAAACAAGATCCGCTCACGGTTGAGCGTTGCACATTCTGAGTCAGTTCCAAAAGCAACAGCTACCGATCTCAAGGAGATCGAAAGCCATTAATTGGGTCTAACTTCGCATTACAAGCCAAACACCCAGGGCGGTAATTCCTATACCTAGGAAGCCTTGGGTGTTTACTTTTTCTCCAAATAGAAAAAATGCTTCGATCGCTGTTGCAGGTGGAACGAGATAGAAGAGGGAAGAAACCTTGGCTGCGGTTCCAGAATTTAGGAGCCACAGAAGCAATAAAATTGCTCCGACTGAGAGAACTAAAATCAACCAAATAAAGGCTGCCGTAAAACGTAGAGTCCAATTGATCGAGGTTTCTTGAGTTGCAAGGGCAACTATGCCAAGAATGCAACCGCTGAAAAGATATTGATAAGCGGTTCCACTGAGCAATGGAATGTCAGAGCCCATTTTCTTTTGAAGCAGGGTGGCAGTAGTACTTCCAATCAATGCCACCAGGATCGCGATGATTGCCGGCGTTGGAATCTGTGCATCAATCGATGGCCCTAGAACCAAAATGACGCCTACCAATCCAATAAGTAAGCCAGCCACTTGTCGAATACGAAGCTGCTCTCCCAGGACTTTTACGGCAACGATAGAAACTAAGACTGGTTGAAGACTTGTAACAACTGCAGCTACACCTGCCGGTAAACCTTGTGAAATTGAATAAAAGACTCCACCTAAATAACAAGCGTGTAAAAAGAATCCGATCAGACCAGCGCGGACTATAGCTCCGCGACCAATACGCACAGGCATTCTCATCGCTTTAGCTAATGCGAACAAAAGAATCGATGCGATCAAAATACGAATAGATAAGAAAACAAAGGGATCTGCATACGGTAATCCGTATTTAGCACCTACAAAGCCGGTGCTCCACAAAAGAACAAAGAGCGCTGGAGCAAATCTTTCTAAGGTCAACCTTCGCAGATCGCCTTCAGGGCAACCAAAGATTTAGCCATCCACTTTGGGTTATGCGCTAACGCTCCTGTGCGCTTTAACCACCACTTCGAAAAGGCTGGAATTTTGCTGGCATCAAATGACTCAGTAACGATTGTTTGATTGGGTGATACCGCCTGGAGCTCGTAACACCAAGTCCATTTCATTAGATGGCACCAAGTGATCTTCTTGTTATCTTCAAATTCAACAACAGTGTTCTTGATTCGATATGGCACTTTAATCTTCATTGCCATGCCAAATGTTGCGCCTAAAAAGAGACGGTCAGGTCCTGAAATTGCATCCTTCACTGAACCAGAACCATCGAAGCGTTGATGTGCTGCTGGGCTTGCAAGTAAATCAAAAATGTCTGATGCCGGAGCATTAATAGTTATTCGTGCTGCAGCGGTATTTGGAAAATCTACCGGCAGTATTTCAGCACGCGCTGAACTCATTAGTGAGCCGATGCAATCTCTGGTTTTTCATACTCGGTAACCATTCCGATGATCGAAATTACCAAAGCACCTAAACCGATAAGTGAAAGCCACCAACCAATAATCAGACCAAGAGCAAAAGTGCATGCACTTAAGGCAACCGGAAGCGGCCACCAAGAATGCGGACTATAAAAACCAAGCTCGCCCGCACCATCTGAAATCTCTGCAGTTAAGTTGTCTTCAGGAAGTGTTACTCCGATGCGCTTTTGCGTAAACCAAACATAAAAGCCCACCATTCCAGCCAAACATGCCGCTAACAGCATTCCTGCAATACCAACTTCTTCCCCGCCAACCTGCCAGTAAATCACTGTCATGATTACATAGAAAACACTCAAACCACCAAATAACTTCCACGATGCTTTCATGACTTATTGGTGCCCTTCAGTCTTCACATGAGGATGATGCAGATCAAAAGCTGGACGCTCTGATGAAATGCGAGGCATGGATAAGAAGTTGTGACGAGGAGGTGGACATGAAGTCGCCCATTCCAGCGATGATCCATAACCCCATGGATCATCTACTCCGACCATTGGTGCCTTGCGTGTAATCCAGATGTTTATCGCAAAAGGAATCATAGAAAGCGCCAATAGGAATGAGCCAACCGTTGAAACGGTGTTCATGAAAGTGAAACCATCTGTTGGCAAGTAATCGGCGTAACGACGTGGGAAGCCCTTAATGCCTAGCCAGTGCTGAATCAAGAAGGTTAGGTGGAAGCCAAAGAAAAGCGTCCAGAAGTGAATCTTTCCTAGAGTTTCATTAAGCATGCGTCCAGTGAACTTAGGCCACCAGAAATAGAAGCCGCCGAACATCGCAAATACCACTGTTCCAAAGAGCACATAATGGAAGTGGGCGACTACGAAATAGCTAGCTGACACTGCGAAATCTAGTGGAGGTGACGCCAAAATGATTCCGGTGATTCCACCGAATAGGAATGTCACCAAAAAACCCATAACCCACAACATAGGTGTTTCAAAAGTAACGTGGCCTCGCCACATTGTTCCGATCCAGTTGAAGAACTTCACACCTGTTGGAACTCCGATAAGGAATGTCATGAATGAGAAGAACGGCAATAAAACTTGACCGCTTGCAAACATATGGTGCGCCCATACAGAAACTGAAAGCGCTGAAATCGCAATAGTTGCTGCGATCAATCCAAGGTAACCAAAGATTGGCTTACGGCTAAATACTGGCAAAATTTCTGTTGCAATTCCAAAGAATGGCAAAGCCAAGATATAAACCTCGGGGTGTCCAAAGAACCAGAACAAGTGTTGGAACAACATGACTCCACCATTTGCAGGGTCAAACAGATGTGTTCCATAGAGACGGTCTGCTTCCAATCCCAACAAAGCCGCAGCGAGTGGAGGGAATGCAAGTAACACCAAAATTGCTGTCAGCAATACGTTCCAAGAAAAGATCGACATACGGAACATCGTCATACCTGGTGCGCGCATTGTGAAAATTGTCGTAATGAAGTTAACGCCACCAAGAATTGTTCCCACACCGCTGATCGCTAGACCAATCAGCCAAAGATCAGAACCAATACCGGGCGAATATTGTGCGTTAGAAAGTGGTGCGTAAACCGTCCAACCAAATGACGCGGCTCCACCTGGTGAAAGGAATCCGCCAAATGCCATGAGCGAGCCAAATAAATACAACCAATATGACAACATGTTTAGTCGTGGGAAAGCCACATCTGCTGCACCGATCTGAAGCGGCATGATTACATTGGCAAAACCAACAAACAGCGGCGTTGCAAACATAAGCAACATAATCGTTCCGTGCATTGTGAAAATTTGGTTGTACTGCTCATTGCTGAGGAACTGCATTCCTGGTCGAGCTAACTCTGCACGCAAGGCAAGGGCTAGGACGCCACCAATAAGGAACCAAGCAAAAGATGTGATCAGATACAAATAACCGATGGTCTTGTGATCAGTTGATGTAATCCACTTTACAAATGACTTGCCTTTGGGGGTCGGCATTGGTCGACTCTCGGTCATCGTTGGTCTTTCAGCATAAGTTGTCATGCTTGGCCTCCCTTAAGTGTTTCAAGATATGCATCAAATTCTGCTGGCGTAACTACCTTTACTTTAAACAACATCTGAGAGTGGTTACGTCCACACAAAATATTGCAACGGCCAGGGAACTCGCCCAATTTGTTTGCAGTGAATTCGAGATGATTCGTCACTCCAGGCAGATTTTGCATCTGAATCATGAACGCCGGAATCCAGAAACCATGGACAACATCGTTAGCTGTAAGTGTGTAGCGAACTCGCTCGCCTAGTGGAACAACAAGAGTTGGTGTTTGTTCTGGAGTTCCAGTTACAACCGCGTTTGGTCCAGCTTCTGGGTATCCAAACTGCCAAGACCACTGAATGCCTTCAACAGTAATTTCATGCGCGTACGTTGTTGTCTTTTCCGTAATAACAGTTTGCTTCTGAGCCGTGTAGTAGAAAAGAACGGCAACGATAATAAATGGAATAATTGTGTAAGCAACTTCAACTGGAACGTTGTATTGCGTTTGCTTAGGAAAAGACGGATCATCTTTTTTCCCACGGTGAAAAATTGCTGGCCATAAAATTAGGATTAATGTAAAGACACCAACTACGCCACCAGCGATCCATGCGCCTTGCCACAGCGACAAAGATTGGTCATTGACACTAGTAACGCCCTCTTCAAAACCCAAGCCTGACACTTGTGAGCAACCAGTTAAAAACAAAATTGGGGCCAGGAGAAGCAAGGCCTTAATGCGGCTCAAAACTGTGCGTTGGGACATGGGGTAAGGATAGTTTGAAAACCCCCCAAGCGTGACACGAGCCTATTCTCGGCGAGGGGTGGCACTGCTCACATTACTTAAGATGTACTGCAATCTCATCAGCTGCCGACCGCCCATAGGCCTCTGCAAATCGTTCGACAAACTGCGCATTGGTAAATCGATATTCCTGAGTTCCCAGAGTCTCGATGACGTAGGTCGCGATGAGCGCGCCCAATTGAGCGCATCGTTCATGCGAAACTCCCCAAGCCAGACCTGCAATAAACCCAGAGCGAAATGAGTCACCTACGCCAGTGGGATCTGTTTTTGAGTTCTCTTGCGGACAGGTAACTTGAACAAACTCCCCTGCTGCACTTTCTACTTTCGCGCCCTTGGAACCAAGCGTCACAACTCTGTATTTCACTCGTTCTAAGATTTCGCTATCGCTCCACCCAGTCTTTTGCATGGCAAGGGCGAGTTCGTACTCGTTCAGAAACAGGTACGAGGCACCTTCAATTAACAACTTGATTTCATCACCTGACATACGTGCCATCTGCTGTGAAGGGTCTGCAGCAAAAGGTATTCCTAACTGGCGGCAGACATCGGAATGACGAAGCATCGCCTCGGGGTCATCAGGTGAAATAACCATCATGTCTAGGCGACCTGTTTTTTCCATGATGGGACTTAATTCAATATTGCGAGCTTCAGACATTGCACCTGGAAAAAATGATGCGATCTGATTGAGATCCTGATCCGTTGTTACTACAAAGTGCGCGGTGTGAAGGGTTGTCGACACTAAAGCATGTGAAGTATCAACACCATGTCGAGAAAGCCAAGCTTCATAATCAGCCCAGTCTTTACCAACGGCAGCGATTAAAATTGGATTTAATCCAAGTACGCCCATCCCATATGCAATGTTTGCTGCACAGCCGCCGCGGCGTACATCCAAACTATCAACAAGGAAACTGAGCGAAACTTTTTCAAGGGATCCGGCAACCAGTGAGTCGGTGAACTTTCCGGAGAAAGTCATTAAATGGTCAAGACCCACCGAACCCGCTACACCAATTTTCATGTAGGGATACTAATGCGTTGCAGGCAGATGGTTAGTTGAATGAATCGCCGCAGGCACAAGATCCCGCTGCGTTTGGATTATCAATTGTGAAGCCTTGCTTTTCGATTGTGTCTACAAAATCGATAGTCGCACCTGACAGGTATGGATCAGACATCTTGTCTGTGATCACCTTTACTGCGCCGAATTCACGGATGATGTCGCCATCCATATTGCGGTCATCAAAGTACAACTGGTACTTAAGACCAGAGCAACCTCCAGGTTGAACAGCAACACGAAGATTTAGGTCATCGCGACCCTCTTGCGCAAGAAGCGCGGATACCTTTGATGCGGCTACCTCGGTTAGAAGAATTCCTGTTGTTGTTGCTTCTGTTGTCATTATTGCTCCCCTTTATTGACTACCCCTTAATCCTACTCCCCGACCAGGCCTGCTGCGAGTCGAGCGCTTTAAGAGTCGGGCTCTATGATTTCCCCATGACAACTAATGAAGGCAAGGGTCGTCCAACCCCCACGCGAAAAGAAGCAGAATCAAAGCGCAAAGTTTCAACTTTAGCGCCGGTCGTGACAAAGGATCAAAAGCGCGCATCAAAAGCGCTAGCTCGACAGAGCCGTGTGGCACAACGTGCTGCATATTTACGTGGTGAAGAGTCAGCGCTACCTGCGCGTGACCGCGGTCCAGCTAGACGATATGTTCGAAACTTTGTTGATTCACGTAGATCAACCGGTGAGTACTTCTTGCCAATCATCTTTGTGGTTTTGATTCTTACTCTTATTCCATTGCCTGTTGTACAAATTGGCGCTGTTGCTTTGATGTATGCCGTGCTAGTTCTCGCAGTAATCGATGGATTCTTTCTTTCACGAAAGATTCGCAAAGCGATAGCGATAAAGTTTCCTGGTACATCTACAAAGGGTCTAGGAATGTACGCATGGTTGCGTTCGACTCAGATGCGTAGATTGCGTGCTCCGCATCCACAAGTAAAGGTCGGCGACTCGATTAACTAAAAGAATTAAGCCCGAGGATTAGGGCTTACTGTCTTAGCTGCATCTCGCTCAGGAAGATTTTCTAGAGCTTTATCGATTGCTTTCATGACATCAGCATCAAGTTTTACACCTGCTGCCTTCACATTTTCTTTGACCTGCTTTGGCTTTGTCGCACCCATGATTGCGCATGAGACATTTGGATTTTGTAGTACCCACGCAATAGCCAATTGGGACATTGTTAATCCGGCTTGATCTGCAATTGGCTTGAGATTCTGAACTGCTTCCAAAACCTCTTCACGCAACCAGCCCTTAATCATGTTTGCGCCACTGCCTTTATCTGTCGCTCGAGATCCGGCTGGTGCTTTTTTGCCTGGCAAATACTTTCCAGTTAAAACACCTTGAGCCATCGGCGACCAAACAATCTGGCCAATCCCCTCTTTCTCGGAAAGCGGAACTACTTCAGCTTCGATGACTCGCCAGAGCGCCGAGTACTGAGGCTGACTAGAAACAAAACGGTTGTACCCGCGAGCATCTTGAATCGCCAACGCTGATTTGATCTGCGAAGCATCCCATTCAGAAAAACCAATGTAGTGAACTTTTCCGGCGCGAATCAGATCATCAAAGGCACTCAGGGATTCTTCAAGTGGAGTCTCGTGATCGAATCGATGCATCTGATACAAATCAATGTGGTCGGTCTGTAAGCGCTTCAGAGATGCGTTACAGGATTCAATGATGTGTTTTCTAGAAAGTCCACGATCGTTCTTTCCAGTTCCTGTTGGCCAGTAAACCTTTGTGAAAAGTTCGTAGGATTCACGACGAACACCTTTGAGGGCTTTACCTAAAACTGTTTCTGCCTTAGTTCCGGCATAGACATCTGCGGTGTCATAAGTAGTGATTCCTTCATCTAACGCGGCTCGTACACATTTGATTGCCGCTTCTGATTCGATCTGGTTTCCATGAGTAATCCAGTTTCCGTATGCAATTTCAGAAACGTACATTCCGGTACTTCCAAGGCGTCTATATTCCATACTTTCAAGCCTACGACGAGCGCGCCTAGTTGCCAACCCCAAACCATTGTGGTTTGGTTCGCTCACAACTTAATAGCTCCTCTACTGGGGGAAGTTCGGTGAAAATCCGACGCTGACCCGCAACCGTAAATCGTTCAATGAGCAACTCTCTTGAATTCGATAAGTCGGATTACCCAATAGAACGAGATGAGACAAACACCCGCCGAGGTTTGCGGGGTGTGCTCCTAACACCAAAATGTTTTGGCGCTTTTGCCATACCTTTAGTGCGGTTCACTCCCTGTGAGACTCTTTCTTTTGAGAGGCTACAGAGCAATGAAATTCAAAGTAGTTCTAGTAATAATTCTTATATCAACATTTGTAACTCCCTCTGCGCAAGCTGCCGAAAAAGGCTGGCGCTACTGGGGATATTTCCAAGCAGCCCCAGGCAAAACTGTCTGGACTGCTGCAATGACAGGACCAACAGTTGATATCGCCGATGGTTCGGTTGAAGGTTGGTCATTCGTATTTAGCTCAGATGACATTCCATCTGTCCAACCGCGCGTAAAGCCTGATTTCAAAAGTATCTGCGCTGGCGTAAAGGCTGACAAAGATACCAAGCGAATTGGATTAGTCATTGATTTTGGGTTTCCGGCATATGCACCCAAGGGTGAAAAGGTGAAGAAGACAGTCACAACCTGCGTTCGAGTTGCAAAGGAATCTCAAGGAATCGATGTGCTGGGGCAAGTGACAAAGATTCGTGCCGCAAGTTCAGGACTTATCTGCGGATTAAATGGTTACCCAGCAAAAGAGTGTGGTGTGGAGATACCAACCCCTAAAGCGCTTATCAAAAAATAATTAATGACAAAACCATCGCTGCACCCTTTTACTTGGTGGCTATGGGCTATCGGATTGGCAATTGCCATTCTTCGTTTTGATAGCACATGGTTCACTGTTGGATGCCTGGGTGCAGTGATGGTCATTGTTTTCTCCTTAAGAGATGATGCGCCGTGGGCCAAGAGTTTTGAATGGACCTTAAAACTTTCCGCCTGGATTTTGGCAATTCGAACTTTTATAGGAATCACGATTGGTGTTCCGATTCCTGGTACTCAGATTTTCCAATTGCCAATAGTTCCCCTGCCGTCGTGGATGCCTGGGATACGCATCGGAGGCGTCGTCACCTGGGAAAGATTTTCATCAGCCCTGACAGAAGGCCTTCTCATTTGCTCCATCATCGTAATCTTTGGGGCAGCAGCTTCTCTAACTAGTCCACACCGTTTGCTACGAGTGCTTCCTGTATATATTTATGAATTTGGAGTCGCAGTAGTTATCGCAACCTCAGTTCTTCCACAAATTGTTACATCAGTGAAAAGAATTCGTATGGCACAACGGCTGCGTGGACAGAGCACCAAAGGATTCACATCGTGGAAGCGAGTGGCAATTCCGTTACTCGAAGAATCTCTTGCAAGGTCACTTGATTTGGCTGCTGCAATGGATAGTCGTGGTTACGGCGTTAGCAAGAAGCGATCCCGATACCGTCCTATATCGTGGAAAATAAAAGACACACTTGTAGTTGCATCTGCCCTATGCGTAATGGTGATCTCATGATTAAGTTTTCACATGTTTCACTGATTTATCCAAATTCGACAACCACAGTTTTAGAAGATTTGAATCTAACAATCGATGAAGGTGAATTAGTTCTTGTTATTGGACCAACGGGGTCCGGTAAATCATCGCTACTGAGATTAATCAATGGACTAGTCCCCCATCACACCGGTGGGATTTTGGCTGGAGATGTAAGTGTCAATGGAACATCGACGCAGATTGCAAAACCTGGTGCTATGGCACATCTGATCGGCATCGTGGGCCAAAACCCTGCCAATGGTTTTGTGGCTGACACAGTTGAAGAAGAGCTCGCATTTGGTATGGAAGTTCTCAACCTTCCTAATGATGTAATGCGAAAGCGGGTGGAAGAGGTTTTAGATCTATTAAGTCTGGCCCCGCTTCGTAATAGATCCATCGCAACTTTAAGCGGTGGGGAACAACAGCGGGTTGCAATAGGTGCCGCCCTGGTCACGCATCCAAAAGTCTTGGTTTTAGATGAACCAACAAGTGCGCTTGATCCAATCGCGGCAGAGGAAGTCCTGTCCATTTTGCATCGTTTAGTACACGACTTGGGCCTAACCGTGGTGATTGCCGAACACAAACTTGAAAGAGTTATCCAATTCGCGGACAGAATTGTTCACATCAACGGAGCGGGCATTGCAAATGTCGGTACACCTGAAGAGATTTTGCTGAACTCCCCTATCGCACCTCCGATAGTGCATTTAGCCAAAGCGCTGGGATTAAAGGAAATAGGTCTAACGGTGCGAGAGATGCGCAGAATGACAACAGAATTCAGAGAACTGCCAACACGGGAACAAGAAAATAACGAATCGAAAATTGGTGACGCGGTTATTTCTATCGAAAATCTGAGCGTTAAATATGGAGACAAGACCGCACTTAATAATGTTTCTTCAAAGATAAATGAGGGCGAAATCGTTGCTGTCATGGGCAGAAATGGCGCTGGAAAAAGCTCACTTCTAAAAGCCATTGCAGGTGTTACGCCAGTTCAGTCAGGAAAAATTCTCGTATTAGGAAATAGCCCTTCTGATTTGCAAGGAAAAAAGCGCCGCCAAAGCATTGGTTTTATCCCACAAGAGCCAAGTGATCTTCTCTATGGACAATCTGTGCAGATTGAGTGTGACCAGGCAGATCGTGACAATGAAATAACTGCTGGGACAACGTTTTCGGTACTGGAGCAGCTCGTTCCAGGAATTTCCAGCACTACCCATCCACGAGATTTATCAGAAGGTCAAAGACTTGGATTGGCTTTAAGCGTTGTCGTGTCTTCAAATCCAACAATTTTGATTCTAGATGAACCAACGCGAGGTCTTGATTACGAGGCTAAGAGTCAACTGACTCGAATTCTGATTCAGTTCGCTGCCACCTTTGGTAAAGCAGTACTGCTTGCAACTCATGATGTTGAGCTCGTTGCCGAACTTGCAACCCGAGTCATCTTTGTTGCCGATGGAGACATCGTTGCCGATGGATCAACGCTGGATGTACTGCTTTCATCGCCAGCATTTGCACCGCAGGTAGCCAAGGTTATGTCACCTCAACCATGGCTCAGTGTGAAAGATGTTGTTGCGGCCATCAGGGAAATGCCATGAAAACAACAAATAACGTTATTTCTTTTTCGCGAAACACCGCTTTTGTTCTGCTCGTCGCATCACTTTTTAGTGCAGCAGGCTTTCTCTGGCCCTTTTTCTATGTGGGTGAGAATCTTCCTCAGACACAACTGTTCTTCTGGATAGCGGTTGCATTTTCTACCCTTGTCGTCGTGCTTCAGGTTTCCAGTCAGCAGCTAGATGCCAAATCAATTGCGCTTCTTGGAGTTCTATCCGCACTCATTGCAGCGCTTAGACCTTTGGGTGCTGGTGCAGTTGGTATCGAACCTATGTGGTTTATTTTGATTTTGAGTGCGCGTGTATTTGGACCATCATTTGGTTTTCTCTTGGGAATGATCTCAATGTTTGTTTCGGCATTGCTTACGGGCGGAATCGGACCTTGGCTTGGATATCAAGTATTTGCCGCCGCTTGGATTGGCTTGATGGCTGGTTTCTTACCTAAAGCAATACGGGGAAATCGAGAAATTGTGATGCTGATTGTTTATGCAATCTTTGCCGCGCAAGTTTTTGGAATCTTGATGGATCTTCAGTTCTGGCCCTGGGCTTTGGGCTCATCGACGCAACTGTCATATGTGCCAAATGGTGACTTAGCCGAAAATCTAAGCCGCTTCATAACTTTTCACTTTGCTACCGCAATGGCGTGGGATATTCCAAGAGCAGTGTTTACATCAGTACTAATAATTTTTTCAGGAAAGCCGGTCTTGTCCGCTCTGCGTAGAACCCATACTCGTGCTGCATTTCTAGCGCCAATAAGTTTTATCGAACGTGTGAAGTAACAAAGGGAAGTTTTACAACTTCGCACTGACTTTCACGTCCTCGGACGTCGATCACTAGTTTCTGACCTAACTTCACATCAGGAGTCAGCAAAGCAAGACCAATACCGTGCTTGAGCGTTGGTGAGAAAGTTCCACTAGTTATTTCTCCAACAACAATTCCATCTAAGTTTTTAACCGCCATACCTGCTCGTGGAATTCCACGATCTAAAGATTTGAGGGCGAAACTCTTTCGCGGCGCACCATCTTGTTTCTGTGCTTTCAGTTGCGCGGCACCAATGAAACTATCTTTTTGCCAACCGACCGCCCAGTTAGCACTGGCTTCAACGGGTGAAATATCAAGAGATAGTTCGTGACCATGCAATGGATATCCCATTTCCGTTCTTAATGTGTCGCGAGCTCCCAATCCGCAGACCAAGCCACCCATAGGGGTAATGACCTGAACAATCGCATCCCAAACCCGTGAAGCATCTGCAACCTTAGGCAGCAATTCATAACCCAGTTCGCCGGTATAGCCGGTGCGACAAACAATTACTTCTGCACCGGAGATGGTTACCTTTGTAAATGCCATGTAATCAATATCGACAGAAATTCCTAACTGAGAAAGTACTTCTGGAGCTAGCGGACCCTGAATCGCCAAAACTGCAAAATCATTGTGTAAGTTTGTAACAGTGATGTTTGCAGGGGCCTGCTCTTGTAGAACTTTGACAACATCTGTTGTATTGGAAGCATTGGGAACTAAAAAGAAATCATCAGCGGAGTTTCGATAGGCAATCAGATCATCAACAACTCCACCGTTAGGTGTACATAACAAGGTGTACTGAGCTGAACCATCCTCGATTTTGTTTAAATCATTCGTTAGACATTGATTGAGAAAATCCAGCGCTCCCTGACCCACAACTGAAGCCTTGCCAAGGTGTGAAACATCAAAAAGTCCCACCCGTTCGCGGACCGCGGCATGCTCGGCAAGAACGCCAGCCCCCGCATATTCGATCGGCATCAGCCAGCCACCAAAATCGGCCATTTTTGCGTTGAGGGCTAGGTGCTTATCGTTTAATGGCGAGCTCTTCATTGTGCAAACCTACCAATCTTTCGATTACGCTTCAGGGTATGAGCACACTAAAGATTTCAGATGGCGTCGTTAAAGATGAGGTACTGGTCCTGGGACTTGCGTCCACAAATTCGAAGGGCGGAATCGCCATCGAGTCTGGTGATTTAGCTATTGATACCAAAACAGTTCTGGCCCAGCTAGTTGACATGGGCGCTTCAGGAAAAGCAGATGAAGTCATCAAGGTGCCAGGTACGCATGTTCGTATGTTTGTCTTCACTGGTCTTGGTGCCAAATCATCACAGTATTCGCATGAAACTCTTCGCCGCGCAGCAGGTGCAGCATCACGCGCACTGGCCGGCAACGCATCAGCAACTTTCTCACTTCCAGCAAAGGCGCTGCCAGAGGTGGCCGCTGTTGCCGAAGGTGCCGCCTTGGGTGCATATTCATTTACTGAATTTCGTGGCTCAACCAAAGCAGATTTCAAAGCGCCTCTGAAGGCAATCACTATTCACTCAAAACTTGCAACATCTGCAGATGCTAAAGCCGCGGTTTCTCGCGCGGGGATTGTTGCTAAGTACACATACCTGGTGCGCGATTTAATCAACACTCCCCCAAGTCACTTAACACCAGACTCATTCACCAAGAAAATGGCGGCGGTTGTAAAGGCTGCTGGTGGAACAAAGTCAGGTTTAAAGGTTCAGATTTGGGATGAGAAGCAACTTAAGGCTCAAGGCTTTGGCGGAATAATTGGCGTAGGTCAAGGTTCAGCAAATCCCCCTCGCTTGCTCCACATTTCATATACACCTAAGGGCAAGGTTGCAAAGCGTTATGCATTTGTTGGAAAGGGAATCACCTTTGATACCGGCGGCTTAGCGCTAAAGCCAGCGGCAGGTATGGAAGCAATGAAGTCAGATATGAGCGGAGCCGCAGCTGTAAGTGCTGCCGTTGTTGCAATCGCAGAACTTAAACTCAATGTTGCGATCGATGCTTGGGCACCGTTGGCCGAGAACATGCCAAGTGACACTGCTACTCGTCCAAGTGACATCATCACAATCTTTGGTGGCAAGACAGTTGAAGTATTAAACCCTGATGCTGAAGGTCGTTTAGTTCTAGCCGATGCTTTAATGAAAGCTCAAAAAGTTAACACCAAGTTGGATGGAATTATCGATGTTGCGACTTTGACAGGTGCGCAGGTAGTTGCACTTGGAACTCGTACAAGTGCGGTAATGACTAACAACCCAGAATTCAGCGAAGCCTTCATGAAGATAACTGCGATCAGTGGAGAGCAGTTCTGGCCAATGCCACTTCCAGAAGAGCTACGCGCATCACTTGATTCGCCAGTTGCAGATTTGGCCAACATCGGAGATCGCATGGGCGGCATGCTTGTCGCTGGACTTTTCCTGAAGGATTTCGTTTCTCCAGAATTGCCATGGCTGCATTTGGATATTGCCGGACCTGCCTACAACGAGGCCAAGCCTCATGGGTACACACCTGTCGGTGGGACCGGAATTTCTTTGCGCTCACTAGTGACATTGGCCGAGCAGGGCTAGCCCTTCCCTTCGCATTGGGAGGTTTGCCCCTCTTTGAGGCAAGATAAGCACATAGCCCGCGTGGGCGCATGGAGGGAGCCGTTTAGTGTCTCAATTTGATCTCGTCATCCTTGGTGGAGGAAGTGGCGGTTATGCCGCAGCCCTTCGTGGCGCACAGCTTGGTCTGAGCGTTGCTTTAATCGAAGCAGACAAGGTCGGCGGAACGTGCTTACACCGAGGTTGTATTCCAACTAAGGCGCTTTTGCATTCTGCAGAGATCGCTGATGGCGCTCGCGAAGGTTCACACTTTGGAGTCAAGTCAACATTTGATGGCATAGATATGGCCGGAGTTAACTCTTACAAAGATGGCGTCATCAGTAAGTTGTACAAAGGTTTATCTGGATTAGTTAAGTCTCGCGGAATTACTTTCATCGAAGGTTATGGAAAGCTCGTAGCTAAAGATGCAGTGGAAGTAAATGGCGTCCGCTACACCGGAAAGAACGTCATTCTTGCAACAGGGTCATATGCAAAGACTCTTCCTGGATTAGAAATTGATGGCGAGAAGATCATTACTTCAGATCATGGAACAAAGATGTCTTATGTTCCAAAGAGCGTCATCGTCCTTGGCGGCGGAGTTATTGGTTGCGAGTTCGCATCTGTCTGGAAGTCTTTTGGTTCTGATGTCACAATCATTGAAGGCTTGCCTCATTTGATTGCATTAGAAGATGAATCATCAAGCAAGCAACTTGAGCGCGCATTCCGTAAGCGTGGGATTAAGTTTGAACTGGGAGTTCGCTTTCAGTCTGCCGTTAAAAATGCAGAGGGCGTAACTGTCACCCTAGAAGATGGAAAGACATTTACTGCTGACGTACTTATGGTTTCAGTTGGTCGTGGACCGGTGTCAGCAAACCTTGGTTATGAAGAGCAGGGCATTTCAATGGATCGTGGTTATGTTCTTGTTGATGACAAGTGCCGCACTAATGTTCCAGGAATCTGGGCTGTTGGTGACTTAATCCCAACTTTACAGCTTGCACACGTAGGCTTTGCTGAAGGTATCTTGGTTGCTGAAGAAATCGCAGGCCTAAACCCTCGTCCAATAAATTACGATGGCGTTCCACGCGTTACATATTCAGAGCCTGAGGTTGCATCTGTTGGTTTAACTACAGCAGAGGCAAAAAAGCGCGGACATGATGTTGTCGAACTGACATATGACTTGGCCGGAAACGGTAAGGCTCAGATTCTTAACACCGCCGGTTCAATTAAACTAGTGGCGCAAAAAGATGGTCCAGTACTTGGTGTCCATATGGTTGGTGCACGTGTTGGGGAACTATTAGCTGAAGCAGAATTGATTTATAACTGGGAGGCACGTGCAAATGATGTGGCTCCATTGATCCATGCACACCCAACACTGTCAGAGGCAATGGGCGAAGCTCATATGGCACTTGCAGGCAAACCGCTTCACGCACACGGATAACCAAGGAGAGAAATAGATGACATTCTCAGTAACGATGCCCGCACTTGGCGAGAGCGTTAGCGAAGGTACAGTCACTCGTTGGTTAAAGGCCGAAGGTGATCATATAAATGTTGATGAACCATTACTAGAAGTTTCCACCGACAAAGTAGATACCGAGATTCCTTCACCAGTTTCTGGAATTCTTCAAAAGATTGTTGTACAGATTGATCAAACTGTTCCGGTTGGAGCCGAGCTTGCGATTATTGCGGATAGCGCTGGTGCGGCAAAGCCAGCTCCTGCAGCAGTTCCTGTTGCCCCAGCCCCAACCCCAGTTGTTGAAACTCCTGCCCCAGCACCAGTTGCTGTTGCACCAGCACCTCCAGCAGCACCTGCTGCAACAGGTTCGGGAACTGTCATTACGATGCCAGCACTTGGCGAGAGCGTTTCAGAAGGAACAGTTACACGTTGGCTAAAAAATGTTGGAGACTCAGTTGCAGTTGATGAGGCACTGCTAGAAGTTTCTACTGACAAGGTTGATACTGAAATTCCTTCACCAGTTGCTGGAACGCTTCTTGCAATTGATGTCGCAGTTGATACAACTGTTGCAGTAGGAGCACGTCTTGGCTTAATTGGTTCTGCAGGAGCCGCGGTTTCAGCGCCAGTGACACCTCCTCCGGCTCCAGTTGTGTCCGCACCAGTGATTTCCACTCCGGTGGCACAGGTTCCAGTCCAGCCAGTGACACCAGTCGCGGTGTCTGTACCTACACCGCCTCCAGCACCAGTTGCTGCAGCTGCACCAGTTTCACAACCAGCAGATGCTTATGTAACTCCCCTAGTTCGCAAACTTGCATCTGAACTTGGTGTAAATCTTGCACAAGTAAAGGGAACCGGAATCGGCGGAAGAATTCGTCGTGAAGATGTTGAATCCCTTGCACGTCCTGTTGCGCCTGCAGCTGTTGCTTCAGTTGCTTCAACACCATCTGCTGCAAGGCCACCAGTTGTTGCAGTTTCTCCATTGCGTGGAACAACAGTGACCATGTCACGTCTTCGTAAAGTTATTGCAGCTCGCATGGTTGAATCACTTCAGGTAAGTGCTCAATTAACAACAGTCGTCGAAGTTGATGTTACAAAGATTGCACGTCTTCGCGATCGCGCAAAGGCAAGCTTTGAATCACGTGAGGGCGTAAAGCTTTCATTCCTTCCATTCTTTGCCGTGGCAGTGTGTGAAGCGCTGAAGCAACACCCAGTGCTTAATTCATCTGTTGAAGGCGACCAGATCACGTATCACGGCGCTGAACATCTTGGAGTTGCTGTTGATACCGAACGTGGTTTGTTGGTTCCTGTTATTGCAAACGCTGGCGATCTGAACATGGGCGGAATTGCTCGAAAGATTGCTGACCTTGCTGCACGAACACGCGATAACAAGGTAACTCCAGATGAGTTGGGCGGTGGAACTTTCACGCTTACAAATACCGGAAGCCGTGGTGCATTGTTTGATACTCCAATCATCAACCAGCCACAGGTAGCAATTCTTGGACTTGGCGCAGTTGTTAAGCGTCCAATGGTTGTTCGCGGTGAAGATGGCGGCGAAACAATTGCAATCCGTTCGATGGTTTACCTTGGTTTGTCATATGACCATCGTGTTGTAGATGGCGCAGATGCAGCTCGCTTCCTAGTTACCCTTAAAGAGCGTCTCGAAGGTGGCGCATTTGAGTCTGATCTAGGACTTTAATCTTCCTATGTCCGTACATCAGCGAATTGCAATCACTGGCGCATCCGGTCTTATTGGTACAGCGCTCGTTGGTCACCTAAAGGCTGAAGGCCACACGGTTCAGCGTTTAGTTCGCCGTGCACCGGTGGGAGCTGATGAAGTTCAATGGGATCCGCAAACAGGATTTGTAGATCTAGAACCATTACGCGGAGTCAACGCAGTTATCCACTTAGCTGGCGTAGGTGTCGGAGATAAGCGTTGGAGCAAAAAGTACAAGAGCGAAATTCTAAATTCACGTCTATTGGGAACAACTGCAATTGCTAAAGCAGTTGCAGAACTGAAGCCTCAAGTTTTCATTTCAGCATCTGCAATCGGTTGGTACGGTGAAAGTGGAAACAGAGCGGTAGTAGAGACTGATCGCGTTGGTGATGATTTTCTTGCAGCGGTGTGCCGCGAATGGGAAGCTGCAGCTGACCTGGCCAAAGATGTGCGCACGGTAAAAATTCGTACAGGTTTAGTTTTGGATCCTACGGGTGGCGCTCTCGGAAAAATGTTGCCACTATTTCGCTTAGGTCTGGGCGGAAAACTTGGTAACGGTAAGCAGTGGTGGTCGTGGATTACTTTGCATGATCAAATCCGAGCGATTGTTTTTGCACTAGAGAATCCAATTTCAGGTCCAGTTAATCTGACCGCACCTAACCCTGTTACCAATCAAGAATTCACAGCAGCTTTAGCGCGTGCGATGCATCGTCCCGCACTATTTCCAGCCCCAGCATTTGCGCTAAAAATCGCTCTTGGTGGTTTTTCCTCAGAAATTCTTGGGTCAAAGAGAGTTATTCCGCATGTATTGCAAGAAGCTGGATTTACTTGGGACTACCCACATATTTCAGAGGCGTTATCAGCTCTGATTGAGGATTAATTCTGCGGCCATACGCCCAGAGAAAAGTGCTCCTTGCTGTGAAGGTACGGCCCGATGATCGCCAACAACAAACACATTGTCTGAAACTTTAATGTTTTGCGTTAATGCTCGACCAACATTTTGAATTGGTAGAGCTGCTGGAATTTCATATTTAGCGATCAACTGCCAATCATGAGTGCTGGTCCCCCACAAAATTGCTAAATGCCTACGCACATCTGATTCAGTTGCCCCTAAATCTGTAGTTGTTGATACTAAATGTTGACCAAGAGGGGCATAGCTCGATGAAATATCAGACATCACAATGGAATTGATAATCGGTCCACGGTTTTGACCATCAACAATTAAACGTCCATTACCTGACGGGTTGGTGGATACCGCGTGATACCAGGTAATGCAGCCTGCCATCCGTGGAACTTCGGCCAAACCCAGCAGCTGTGTTGCGGTAGTTGCATCCGTTGCAACGATCACTGTTGTGGCATTGAAATCACCCGCAGAAGTTTTAATTACTTTACCTTCAGAGCTATTTGCTTGAACACCATAGGTGATCGAGCTGACGCGAGCGGCTAATGCTTTGGATAGCTCTGCCACTCCTTTTCTTGGGACACCAATAGAGCCAGTCACAAAACTTTTGAATATTGATTGACCATATCTGGCATCGACATTTTTTGGATCGGTCAGAAATACTCCCTGCAAGAATGGACGAAGTGCGCGGACATATACAGATCCCGATGATTTCAAGACATCTTGCACCGACTGATTTTCTTTGGGAGTACTTATAAGAAAGCGAAGTAAAGACAATTTTTCGGGGATGGTTCCCGTAGCTTTATCTAACGCTGTCCACGGCGCAACACGAGGATCACCTAAAGCTCTTCGATCATTACCTAGTGCGACCTCGATAACACGTGGTGCTGGAATAAAGTCAATCTCTTTAATTACATCTAACTCTTGCAGGGCTGGATATTTTGCATTGATTAGCTGAAAACCACGATCACAGATAAAGCCATCAATGATGTCCGATGTGACTCGACCACCAGGGCGATCCGAACTTTCGATTATTCGAACATCTCTACCAGCTTCTTGCAAAGTAATTGCTGCGCTCATTCCTGCAAGACCCGCGCCAATAATCAAAACGTCGCAAGATTTAGACATGGCTTCCGATAATCCTTGCTTGATCAATTATTGAAGCGACTAGAAGTGCGTCGTCGTTAGAAACAGGCCAAGGGGTTCCCTTGCTAATCGCTGAGGCTACTGCGGTATAGAAGAGCCCATAATTTCCAGGTACACCTTCGATCTCTTCAATTTCAGTACCTCGATGAATATGGGCAACCGAAGTTGTTGGATCTGCCCAGACTCCATTTGCTGGGAACTTGCCTGCTCGTAAAAGAGCTTCTTGCGGATCTAATTCATTAATTACCAATGCACCCTTGCTACCTAAGATTCTTATTCGTGGACCTGGAGCACCAACAACAGCACTTGCAGATAGATATGACATAACTCCGCTGTCGTGGCGCAACACCAAAACTGAATCATCATCTGCTGCCCCGCGAATTGAACGAACCGTCGCAGTTACTAGTTCAGCATTACCGAACCAATCAATTGCTGTTGAAATCAGGTGTGGCTGTAGATCTAAAAGTTGGCCGCCCCCATCTTCGGCGCTCAAGTTCTCTCTCCATGAATCTTTGTTTACTTCTGGTCTAAAGCGTTCAAAACGCGAATCCAAGCGATGAATTTGCCCGAGGACCCCACTTGCGATCACTTTATTGATAGTCAATGCATCGCTATCCCAACGGCGATTAAAGAAAGTTGAAACCGGAACACCAAGAGTTTTGGAAAGTTCAACAATCGATTGGGTTTCTTCGTAATTTCGTCCCATTGGTTTATCGACAACAACAGGAATGCCGGCCTTAAGAGCGGCAGTGGCTTGTTCTGCGTGGACCAAATTGGCTGAAGCCACAACCACTAGATCTAAATTGTGCCCAACAAGTTCTTGCATCGATTCAACGACAACAGTTTTAGAAAAATCCGCCCGCGCATGCCCAGCACGTAATGGATTAGTTGTCAGAACCGCAGCAACCTCAAACCCAGAACCCTTTAGTAGTGGGGCATGGAAGTAACGGCCCGCTAGCCCGTACCCAGCAATACCAACTCTCAGTGTCACAACGACCGACCTTTCAACCCTCAATTGGTATGAAGGTAAGCCTACCTTTAGGCTATGGGTGTGCCACTAATGGAAAGCCCTTCGGATTCAGCAATTGCTTTGTCCCGTCATGGACTTATCGATTATCAAAAGGCTTGGGAATCTCAGAAAGCTATCCATCAAGAGGTTGCCGATGGAATCCGCCCCAATACTTTATTGCTTCTAGAACATCCATCTGTTTTCACCGCTGGCCGTCGCACCGAAGAATCAGAAAAGCCATCCGATGGCACCCCCGTCATCGATGTAGATCGCGGTGGTCGAATCACCTGGCACGGACCGGGGCAGCTGGTTGGTTACCCAATTGTGAAACTGATTAATCCAACTGAACTAGTCGGATTTGTTCGAGAGATTGAAGCTGGGTTAATGGCGGTGTGCTCTGATTTAGGTTTAGCAACTGAGCGCATCGATGGACGTTCAGGCGTTTGGATCCGTGATTCAAATGGAGATCGCAAGATTGCGGCAATCGGAGTGCGCGTAGCTCAGGGTGTAACGATGCACGGCTTTGCAATCAATGTTAATCCAGATCTTTCCTCATTTAATTCCATCATTCCTTGTGGAATTTCTGATGCTGGAGTTACCTCACTTCAAATCGAATTAAATCGCGCAATCACAATTGAAGAAGTTTCACCTATAGTTGAACGACACATCTTTGAATCTCTCAGAAGGGTGAGCACATGACGATGGCACCTGAAGGTCGCAAACTGCTTCGTATCGAAGCTCGTAATGCGCTGGTTCCGATTGAGCGAAAGCCTGAATGGATTAAAACCCGTGCCAACATGGGCCCGGAATACACACGTCTTCGTTCATTAGTTAAGAGCGAAGGTCTTCATACTGTCTGCCAAGAGGCAGCTTGCCCGAACATTTTTGAATGCTGGGAAGATAAAGAAGCAACATTTTTAATTGGTGGAGATCGTTGCACCCGACGCTGCGATTTTTGCAATATTGATACGGGTAAGCCGCTACCAATTGATCGCGAAGAGCCACGCAAGGTTGCCGAATCGGTTAAGTCCATGGGTCTTCGTTACGCAACAATTACTGGTGTCACCAGAGATGACCTTGAAGATGAAGGTTCATGGCTCTACGCCGAAACTATTCGCGCAGTACATGATCTCAATCCCGGAACAGGCGTAGAAATGCTTGCCCCAGATTTCAATGCCAAGCCTGAACTTCTTAATCCAATCTTTGAAACTCGCCCAGAAGTCTTTGCCCATAACCTTGAAACAGTGCCACGTATTTTCAAGCAAATTCGCCCAGCTTTTACTTACGAAAAATCATTAAAAGTCATTGGAATGGCTCAAGATTTCGGACTGATCACTAAGTCCAACTTGATTCTGGGACTAGGTGAAACACGAGAAGAGATTTCTCAAGCTTTGGTTGATTTACACAATGCCGGATGTGACTTGATCACTATTACGCAATACCTGCGCCCTACCAATAAGCATCACCCAGTCGAGCGTTGGGTAAAACCTGAAGAATTCGTTGAATTAGCGCAAGAGGCAGAACAAGTTGGTTTCCTTGGTGTTATGAGTGGACCGTTGGTCAGGTCCTCATACCGTGCAGGCCGTTTGTACAAGCAGGCCATGGAAAAGAAAACTTCTCGTGGCTGATCTGGTCTATCCCCCCATAATCTCTTTGGTTAAAGGGTTCTGGAAGTACTTAGGTTTAGGATTTGATTTTCAAGGTCATGAAAATATTCCGCGCAAGGGTGGAGCAATTCTTGCAATCAATCACACCAGTTATCTCGATTTTGCATTAGCCGGAACTGCCGCCTTGCCTGTAAAACGCTTTGTCCGCTTCATGGCTAAAAAAGAACTCTTCGATAACAAAATCGCCGGGCCTTTATTGCGCGGAATGCACCACATCAATGTTGATCGCAACAATGGCGCTCCATCGTACGTAGCAGCACTAAAAGCCTTAAATTCTGGTGAGATTATTGGCATTTTCCCTGAAGCAACGATCTCAATTAGTTTTGAGATTAAACAACTTAAAACTGGCGCGCTTCGCCTTGCTGCAGATACTGGTGCACCCATAATTCCTACGATTGTGTGGGGCGGACAACGGCTCTCTACAAAGGGCCTTAAGCCAAATTTTAAGCGGGGTAAAACACCTATTTCAGTTTCATTTGGCCAGCCAATCCATTACGCCAAAGATGTCGATATCGATACCGCTGCGCAACAACTACGTGAAGTCATGATTTCTATGCTTAATCAAGTTCAAGAAAAGTACCCTGATAGTCATGTGGGCCAACGCTGGGCGCCTGCTCGTCTTGGTGGAACCGCTCCTGCCCCACTAAACTAAGCCTATGTTTAAGAGAAAAGCTAAAGAACCGAAGATCAAGAAGCCACGTTTTCAAACCTTTCGTGATGCTTACAAAGTAACCAAGCAAGTTAAGCCGTGGATCCCTTATGCCCTGATCGGTATTTTTCTTGTTTCCTGGTCAATTGGAATTGCAATTGGCTCGGCTCTTGGTTCAACTATTTACTTCGCCTTTGTTTTTCTCCCATTTGCAGTTCTAATAACTCTATTCTTCTTCACCAGACAAGCCGGTACCGCCGCATACGCATCAATTGAAGGTCAAATTGGAGCGGGCGCAAGTGTTTTGATGGCAATCCGCAAAGGTTGGACAACAACTCCTGCAGTAGCCGTTGCTCGTAATCAAGATATGGTTCATCGCAGCGTGGGTCGCGCAGGAATTGTTCTAACAGGTGAAGGCAGTAACGCTGTTCGCCAGATGATCACAGATGAGCGAAAGAAAGCTGAGCGCTTTGCACCTGGCGTCCCAGTGATTGAAATTCTGGTTGGAAATGAGGATGGACGAGTCCCAATTCGTAAACTTCAAAAGCAAATGCGCCGACTACCAAAGAAATTAACTGCGCATCAAATGCGTGAAGTTCGTGCACGATTGAAGGCTGTTGGCGGAATGTCTATGCCAATCCCAAAGGGTCCAATGCCAACTCGTGCGCCAAAAATTCGCTAGCTCTTAACGCTCCTGCTTCGAGTTAGAACTGTTCCGCTAAATCGCTCGTGTAGCCCTCTGCCATTTTCATCAAAGGTGATGGCAAAGATGACGGTAACTAATAGCGCTGAGCGGATTAATGCCTGAAGCGGAGTAACCATTCCACCATCGGCAAATCTGATGATTTTAATACCGAAAATTCGATGTCCTAAGGAAGCTCCTTGGAGTACTGAAAGAATCAGGATCTCAGAAAAGAACAGTGCCAGTACCAGCCAAGAACGGTTGGGGGCCATTTTCCCGATGCCACCAGTTGTTGCCGCGACAATGAAGTAACAGGCCAGCCAATCGACCATTAACGCCGACATTCGTCGTCCTAGGGTTACTCGGATGAAATTCACGCTCACGTGACAAGCCTAACGCCCAAACCCCTCAGACGTAACATGGATTTAACAAGCGGGTTATGTCAATTTCATGGTGTGGACCTAGGGTTCAACTACGCAAAAGCGCCAGAAACTCAATGATGAGGGGTCTAGCGCATCACATGTGAAATTGGGAGATGCATGTTTAAGAACGCCGCAGAAATTTTTGCATACATTAAAAAAGAGGATGTCAAACTTGTTGATGTTCGCTTTACAGATTTGCCTGGTATCCAGCATCACTTCAACGTTCCTGTTGAATCATTTGATGAAGCTGTATTTACCGATGGCCTCATGTTTGATGGTTCCTCAATTCGAGGTTTCCAGACAATCAATGAGTCAGATATGAAACTGCTACCAGTTCCAGAGTCTGCATACATCGATCCATACCGTAAAGAAAAAACCCTCATCATCATTTTCTCGGTTCATAACCCAGTAGATAACACTCCATACAGCCGCGATCCTCGTGGTGTTGTAGCTCGCGCAGTTGATTACATGCGCTCATTGGGTATCGCTGATACAGCATTCTTTGCACCTGAAGCCGAGTTCTATGTCTTTGACAGTGTTCGCTTCAAGACCGGTATCAACTCAGCAGTTCACGAGATTGAATCTTACGAAGGCGCATGGAATACAGGTGTTGAATATGATGCAGATGGAACACCTAACCGTGGTTACCGCACACGCGTAAAGGGCGGTTACTTCCCTGTGTCGCCAACGGATCAATTTGCAGATCTTCGCGATGAGATGGTTATGCAGCTAGGAAAGGTTGGACTTCTTGTAGAGCGTTCACACCATGAAGTGGGAACTGCTGGCCAGATGGAGATCAACTATCGCTTCACCGACATCCTTACCGCTGGTGACGATGTTATGAAATTCAAGTACGTCATCCGTAACACTGCATGGCAGGGCGGAAAGACCGCAACATTTATGCCTAAGCCACTCTTTGGCGATAACGGTTCAGGTATGCACGTTCACCAATCACTATGGAAAGATGGAAAGCCACTGTTCTTCGAAGCAGGCACCTACGGCGATCTCTCCGACATGGCGCGTTGGTACATCGGTGGACTACTAAAGCACGCGCCTTCATTGCTTGCTTTCACTAACCCAACTGTTAACTCATACCGTCGCTTAGTTCCAGGTTATGAAGCACCAGTAAACCTTGTGTACTCAGCACGTAACCGCTCTGCATGTATCCGTATCCCAATTACAGGATCCAATCCAAAGGCAAAGCGCATCGAGTTCCGTTGTCCAGATCCTTCATCAAACCCATATCTAGCATTCGCCGCGATGCTTATGGCTGGTCTTGATGGAATCATGAACAAGATCGAACCACCTGCCCCAGTTGATAAGGATCTCTACGAACTAGAAGGCGAAGAGGCTGCATCAATTCCTCAGGTTCCTGGTTCATTGGATGAAGTTCTCAATAACCTCGAGAAGGATCATGATTTCCTAACTCGCGGCGGAGTATTTGCCAAGGATCTAATTGATACTTGGATCGCATTCAAGCGTAAGGAAGAAGTTGACTATGTTCGACTACGTCCACACCCAGCTGAGTTCGAGCTCTATTACGACATCTAAAAGTCATTTAAAACAAAACCCGCCCCTAAGAAAGGCGGGTTTTGGTTTTTACTTTCGAGCAAGCAATTTGAATAATGCTATTGAAAGCAGTGCGCTGACTACAGATGCGAAGATCACCGCAAGAACTGCAATGTCTTGAGTCCGGGCATCATCAAAAGCTAAATCCGCGATGAAAATAGCTACTGTAAATCCGATACCCGCAGCACTTCCTGTGGCCAGAATTGAAGAGTTTGTTGCACCTTCTGGGAATTCAGCCAATTTCGAACGCTTGGCAGCAATCGAGGCGAGAAGAACACCGAGCGGTTTTCCGATTACCAAACCAAAGAAAATTCCCCATGCGATTAGGGATTGTGAAGCACCCTTGATTGATTCGCTCGTGATAACAACACCAGTATTAGCAAAAGCAAAAATTGGAACGACCAAAAAAGTACTGATTGGATGAAATTTATGCTCAAGCCATTCGATAACTGAAATAGATCCATCTTCGGAATCCTCTAATCCAGATTCTTTTCGAACAATATTGGGAGTCATCAGCCCAAGAATTACACCAGCTAAAGTTGGATGGACTCCGGTCTTGTACAAGGAAAACCACACTGTAAATGCAACAAGGCAATAAACGAAAAGGTATGAGACTCTCATCTTCTTTAGCACCACAATCAACGCCAGAGCCAATGCAGCAGCTGCCAACCATGAGAACTTAATTCCTGTTGAATACACAAATGCGATTATCAAGATCGCGCCAATGTCATCAATTACGGCAAGTGCAAGTAAGAATGACCTCAAAGATGCGGCAACCGATGGGCCAAGCATTGCGAGTAAGCCAACTGCAAGGGCGATGTCTGTTGCAACTGGCACTCCCCAACCACCAGGTGCTACTCCACCTGCTATAGCTAAGTAGATAAGCGCCGGAACTGCCATTCCACCGATTGCTGCCACAAAAGGCAACATTGCTTTCTTAAAGGATGCAAGGTGACCGGAAGTCAATTCGCGCTTAATCTCTAAGCCAACAACAAAAAAGAAAATGCTCATTAAAAGATAGTTGATAACTTTAAGGATAGTCAGATCGATTAAAAACCAATCTGAACCAATTGATAGACGAAGATCCAGGGCTGAAAAGTAATTGTCAGAAAGTGGCGAATTGGCGGTGATTAAACCTAAAGCTGAAGCCGCCAGAATGAGCAAGCCACCTGTTGATTCGCGATGCAAAAAGTCGCGCTGAGGTGCAATGCGACGATTCATGAGGCAACTCTAACTGAGCGCGTTCTCCTGTGCTCGGATTTTACGAGCTGAGAGCATAATGTGGCCAAAGAAACCGATAAGTAAAGCGAAAATCACACCAACGTTTGAATATGCCCAAGGACCTTCTTTGCCACCAATAAGCTCTAAGAAGTAGCCCTGCCACTCAAGCCACGGTGCAAATGTATTGGTTACAAATCCCCAACCAGCAACTGAACCCAAGATCATTAGTGCGATTGACCCTCTGTTTACCGATCCATAAATACCTTGCGGATTAAACAAGTCAGCTTCGCTATAGGCCTTCTTGCGCAGCAAGACATCGGCAACAAATATTGCAGACCACACCGCCACAGGGACACCTAATGTAATAAGAAAGCCCTGGAATGGATAAAAGAAATTATCTGCAATCCAAACAACATAAATCGTTCCGATCATCATTATGAATGCATCAATGATTGCCGCTTTATAGCGTTTAATCGGAACACCCATAGAAACCAAAGCCAATCCGGAAGAGTAAAGATCTAGAATCGCTCCCCCTACCAAACCGAAGATTGCGACAAGAGCAAATGGGATCAAATACCAGGTCGGTAGCAAAGTTGTTAGCGCACCAATTGGATCCATAGCAATGGCTTCACTTAACTCTTTGCTGCTTCCAGATAACGCTGCTCCATAAATCACCATAAAAATGGGAACAATGGAAGCGCCCAAGACTGTCCAACCAACTACCGCTTTACTAGAAACCGAGCGAGGTAAATACCTGGAGTAATCAGCTGCGGCGTTAACCCAACCTAGCCCGATTCCTGTCACCCCAAAAATCACAGCTCCAATAAATCCTTGAACGGGACCATCTGGTATCGCATTGATTGCACTCCAATTGAGGCTATCGATTGTTAAAGCTATGTAAACAAAAGTCATACCGACAGTAACTAAAGTTAGAATCTTTTGAAGTTTCATAATCACGTGGTGCCCCAGAACTCCACCGACCATCGTGAGAGTCACTGCCACAATAAAGCCCAGCACCAAAGCTAAATTCCTATCGATGCCACCAATGCGTGTAAAGACTGTTCCTGTTGCAAGGGTCGCCAAGGAGACAAGAACCGTTTCCCAACCTACGAAAATCAAGTATGAAAGTGCACCTGGCAGTCTGCTGCCATTTACGCCGAAGGATGCCCGAGAGAGAATCATGGTCGGTGCATTTGAACGTTTACCTGCCAGCGAACTAATTCCCACTAACAAGAAAGAACCAATAGTTCCGATGAAGGCGGCGATAGTTGCTTGTCTAAATGAGATGCCAAAGCCTAAAAAGAAAGCTCCATATGAAAGTGCCAGCAGAGAAACATTTGCCCCAGCCCACGGCCAGAATAAAGAGCGAGCACGACCGGATCGTTCAGATTCGGCAATGACATTTGCACCATTAATCTCTACATCAAAAGCGGGCATTACTAGATTCTCCGATTTTTTGCTCTCACAATAATGCCGCCGAAAAATGCCAGCAACAGCGCTCCGATCAAGATGCCACCTACTGGAATAGAGCTCTCTTCAGATGCGGCACTGATTGGCATTGGAGATTGTTCTGCGGCGTAATCAGGCGATGCATTGAATGTGTAATCGCCCTCAATCACATGTCCATCATCACCAACAACTCGGTATTTCACTGTGAATACCCCCGGCGCGCTTTGGTCAGAAATTTGAGTACTAATTCTTCCCCCACTAATCATCGGTTCTTCTTCGCTCATTACATATCCTGTCGAGTCAGTAACCTCGAGAGAGTTAACCGCTTGCCCGTCCAAGGTTTGGAGCTTGCCACTAAATTCGATCCATAATTCGGTTGGAATCGGGTTCACATTAGCAAACTGTTTTGGAAAAGAATCCACGATCTCTACATGTGCCGACGAACTAGGGATAGCTAAAATCGAAAGACAATAGATCAAAAACAGTGAGACTAATTTGCGCATGAGTGCAGTTTAGTCTAAAAAGAAATCGAGAAGGAAATCCTTGGTTCCTGGAGTCACTGAGTACTTTTCTAAATCTGTTATTCCTTCACTTGCCAGCAATACATCATCAACAAAGAAGTTTCCGGTGCACTCTTTCGCATCGCGATTAAAGATGATGTAGGCAGCATCGGCCAAAATCTCAGGTGTGCGTCCAGCTAAAGCATCAATACCTGGAATCATTTGAAGAGCTGCAGTATCAATCACGGTGCGTGGCCAAAGGGCGTTAACGCCAATTCCATCGCGCTTGAACTCTTCAGCCATACCTAGAACACACATACTCATGCCGTACTTTGCCATTGTGTATGCCACATGGTTTTTGAACCATACTGGCTTCATTGAAAGTGGTGGTGAAAGATTCAAGATGTGAGGGTTGCGGCCTTCAGCAGCCGATTTTCTCAAGTGAGGCAAAGCTGCTTGAGAAGTGAGGAATGTGCCTCTTACATTGACATCAAACATCAGATCAAAACGCTTTGCAGGGGTCTGATCTGTACGTGTCAGATTGATCGCACTGGCATTGTTGATCAAGATGTCGATCCCTCCAAAAGCTTTCGCAGCTTGCGCCACTGCTGCTTCAATCTGGGTTTCATCACGCAAGTCGCATTGAATAGCTAGAGCCTTGCCACCTGCAGCTTCGATTTCTGCCGCGGCTGTATGAATGGTGCCCGGAAGTTTTGGGTTTGGATCCGATGTTTTTGCTGCAATCGCAATCGAGGCACCATCTCTAGCTGCACGTAACGCAATTGCTAAACCGATTCCGCGTGATCCTCCAGTGATGAAGATTCTCTTTCCGGCCAGTGACATTTATTTACCCTTCTTAGACATGAACTTCATGAAGGCTTCCATAGCCTCATCCGATTGCAAAGCCATAGCAAAAATTTCAAATTCAGCTTTCATTACAGCAGCAACTGAATCATGATTACGGGCTTTGAGCAACGCCTTGGTATTGATGATTGCTTGAGGCGGTTGTTCAGCAATATGTTCAGCGATCTTCAAAGCGTGGCTAAGAGGATCGGAATCCTTTGCAGTAACAAGTCCCATTTCAATTGCCGCGTCAGCATCAAAGCTTTCACCTGTCATAAAAATTCGTGCCGCTCGCTGATAACCGACTAATTGAGGGAAGAGATAACTAGAACCTGCTTCAGGAACTAGACCAAGTGAGGCAAAGGGCATCGAAAACTTTGCAGTTGGTCCAGCAATCACAACATCACAATGCAGCAACATTGTTGTTCCAACACCTACCGCATTGCCTTTTACCGCAGCAATCAGAGGCTTTGGAAAATTAAGAAGAGCCGCTAAAAATTGTGCAACTTCCGAATCATCCGAAGTTGGTGGATTATTCATAAAGTCATTGATGTCATTGCCAGCGGTGAAATGATCCCCGGCTGCGGTTAAAACAACAGCACGAACTCCAAAATCTCCAGCCGCCTCGTTCAGACCCTGGGCCAATCCTGAGTACATGGAACGGGTCATCGCATTCATCTTTTCAGGACGATTAAAGGTGAGAGTTAGCACTTCTTTATTGACTGTTGACAAGATTTCGCTCATGCGCGCATCTTATGGGGTGACCTGCGAAAAAAAGAAGTGCACAATGGGAACACGCGGAGAGGCGGAACTACACATGACACGAGACATCACGATCTCAACCAGAGAACTGACACCTTTTGAGCAATTGGTATTGGGGCTTGTGTGCGAAGGCAAATCAAATGCTGCGATCGCATCGCAGACATCTCACAGCGAGAAAGTAATTGAAAACACAGTCAGCCGAAGCGCCCAAGTTTTTGGTATTAAATCTGATGGAGAAACAAATTTACGAGTTTTGCTGGCTCTTGCTTTTCGCACACATTATGGGGATCAAGCTTTTGATAACTTACATGTTGCATGTTCTCATTATGAAGTCGGCCCTGATGGGCAGTCTTTGTGCAATCGCCACATTGATTGAGAGTAAACGCTCTCATCACCTATAGGGAGTGCTGACCCTCGCACTTTTCTTCTTTTCGTACTTGTCATCGGAGTACACATACCTTGTGTTGATTTATTACATCAACGCCTAAAAGGGAGAGAGAAGAGAATGAAACGAAGAACTTTTGACAAGCTAATCTCATTTGTCGGCCTGGGATTAGCTGTGCTGCTGTTTATATTTGCTGGCTTGCTCAACTTTGGCGCTAGCTTTGCTAATGATTCAGTCAAAAGCCAACTTGAAAATCAAAACATTGCTTTCCCAATCGAAGCTGGTCTTCCATCCGCAACTAAGGATCAACTTCTGAAGTGGGCGGGCAAGCAGGTTGTATCTGGTGAAATGGCAAGAGATTATTCAGATCTTTACATCTGGGAACACATGAAGGCCTCTGCAACAGCTGTCATGGGAAAACCCGCAACATACTCAGAAGTTTCAAGTGAATACATGGCAGCGGTTCGCGGAGGTAGCAAGGATGCAGAAAGAACTGCAAAGCTTTCTGAACTGCAAGACACATTGTTCATGGGAAACACACTCCGAGGCATGCTTCTTGAGGCGTATGCATTTGGAACGATGGGCGTAATCGCAGGTTATGCAGCTATCGCCTCTCTTATTGGCGGTGTTGTATTTCTTCTTCTTGCAATTGCAGGGTTGATGCACATTCGTCGCACTCCTGAGGATGCGACGATTTGACCCTCAACTCTCCGTGAGGGAAAAAAGCGCCCCTGGGAATACCCAGGGGCGGTTTCTCATTTACTAATTGTTTTTAGCGCTCTAGCTTTCCTGAAATGAAATCCTCAGTCTTTGTATGAGCTGCCTCATCTGTGTACTGAGTTGGTGGTGTCTTCATAAAGTAGCTTGATGGTGAAAGCAGAGCTCCACCAATCTTGCGATCTAGACCAATCTTTGCGCAACGAAGAGCGTCGATGATTACACCAGCTGAGTTTGGCGAATCCCAAACTTCCAACTTGTATTCAAGGTTAAGAGGAACATCGCCAAATGCGCGGCCTTCGAGGCGAACGTAGGCCCATTTGCGATCATCTAGCCATGGAATGTAATCCGATGGTCCGATGTGAACATTCTTCTCACCAAGATCATGGTGCAACTGAGATGTCACCGAGTTTGTCTTTGAAATCTTCTTGGATTCAAGACGATCACGCTCGAGCATGTTCTTGAAGTCCATGTTTCCACCAACGTTGAGCTGATAGGTGCGATCTAGGTGAACTCCGCGATCTTGGAACAACTTAGCCATGATGCGGTGAGTGATTGTCGCACCAACTTGGCTCTTAATGTCATCTCCAACAATTGGAAGTCCAGCATCAGCAAACTTCTTTTCCCAGACAGGATCTGATGCGATAAACACTGGTAGCGCATTCACAAATGCACATCCTGCATCAATTGCACACTGTGCGTAGAACTTTGCCGCTGTTTCAGAACCTACAGGCAGGTAGCAGATCAAAACATCAATCGCTTCATCCTTTAGAACCTGTACAACATCTACAGCTGGTGCATCTGATTCCTTGATTGTCTCGCGGTAGTACTTACCGAGACCATCATTTGTAACACCACGAAGAACTGGAACACCAGTCTTTTGGACGTCACTAAATTTAATTGTGTTGTTCTCACTTGCCCAGATTGCATCTGCAAGATCAAGTCCAACCTTCTTTGCATCCACGTCGAAAGCTGCAACGAACTTGATGCTAGAGATGTGGTATCCCCCAACAACAGCGTGCATCAGACCTGGGATCTCCTGATCAACAGGTGCGTTCTTGTAATACTCAACGCCCTGTACTAATGAGTTAGCGCAGTTTCCAACGCCAACAATTGCAACACGGATGTCGCCTTTACCGGTTGTGATATTCACTCTATTTCCTCTCGGTTTTGATCATGTCTTCCAGCCAAGCGATTTCTCGATCAGCTGTCTCCAGTGAATGACGTCGCCACTCCTCTAGATATTTGTCGATTCCCACAGGTGACTTCTCGAGTTCACCACGTAAGATTTCGGCTTTCTCCTTAAGGCGACGATGGCGTCCCTCAAGAATTCTTACTCTGTTCTTTGCAGATGTTGGCGAGAAGAAGGCGAAACGAATTTCAAAGCCCTCGTCCTCCCAGGTTTCAGGTGTTACTGATTCTGTTGAATCCTCAAATTTGCGAGCGCCTCTATCGGTAATCGCATAAACGATTCGGGAACGACGAGATGTAGTTTCCATGACCGACTCTTCGATTAGACCTGCCTCCACCATGCGACGAAGCTGGGGATACAAAACAGAAAATGACAGGGCGCGAAATGGTCCAAAGATGGTTTGGATCCGCTTGCGCAGCTCATAGCCATGCAAGGGGGCTTGTGAGAGCAGGCCAAGGAGGGCGAACTCGAGCGACTCTGAACGCGAGCGCATCTGACCCTCCTTACTCCGTTGTATGTATCTATTCGATATATCGAGCCGTAATCTATTGGGATACACCCATACCGCGCAACCTGAACACGCCTAACGGCTAGATCTTCACCCGCCTGAGGGTGTGGCGTACACACAGGTAATGCCCAGCCCAGTTCTACGCTGAACTCTCAGGCTCGATTAGAGCCCCTCAGGAAGGAAGTCATACGTGTCTCTACTCTCGTGGAAACTGCATGGAAATGGAAAGTCGGTCAACTCAGGTGAAGTTGTTTCAACTGATGAGCGCCTTACCTGGCCCCGCACAATCGGCGTCGGTGTTCAACACATCGCTGCAATGTTTGGTGCGACATTCTTAGTTCCGATCATCACCGGATTTCCCCCAACTACAACCCTGTTCTTCTCAGGTGTTGGAACTCTCATATTCCTAGCTTTAACTCAAAACAAGGTTCCTAGCTACCTTGGTTCATCCTTTGCATTCTTAGCACCAATCGCTGCAGCAAAAACAAGTGGCGGAATGGGCGCAGCACTTGGTGGTGTCGTAGTAACTGGCGTGATCTTGGCCGTTGTTGGTCTCATTGTTCGCCAATCTGGCATCGGTTGGATCAACTGGATGTTGCCACCTGTTGTTACAGGAACCATCGTTATGGTCATTGGTTTGAACTTGGCCGGTGCGGCAAAGAATAACTTCGTTGCAGCTCCCATGATTGGTGTTATCACTTTGGCGTCAATCGGTGTTATCTCAGCATTTTCCCGTGGCTTCATGGGACGCATCAGCGTCTTTCTTGGTTTGCTTATTGGTTACCTCGTAGCTTTTGTACAAGGTGATGTAAACACTGATGGCATCAAGGCGGCTAAGTGGTTTGCACTTCCTACCTTTACTAACCCAACATTTGATGGCAAGGCAATCATCCTCTTCCTTCCTGTTGTGCTTGTATTGATTGCAGAAAATGTTGGTCACGTTAAGGCTGTTGCATCTATGACTGGCAAAGATCTTGATGATCAAATGGGAAATGCCTTGATGGCAGATGGTGTTGCAACAACACTTGCTGGCTTTGGTGGCGGTTCAGGTACGACAACGTATGCAGAAAACATTGGTGTAATGGCTGCAACTAAGGTGTACTCAACGGCGGCATATTGGATCGCTGGTGTTGGTGCGATCCTTCTTTCACTCTCACCTAAGTTCGGCGCAGTACTAAGCGCGACTCCAGTTGGAGCACTCGGCGGAGTTGGCGTTGCACTGTTTGGAATGATCGGTGTTGTTGGTGCGCGTATCTGGATCGAAGGAAAGGTTGATTTTGCGAATTCAACTAACCTTTTGATCGCAGGATCTGCACTGATTATCGGTATTGCAGATATGTCATGGACTCGCGGAGATTACACATTCAACGGAATCATCAACGCTACTTTGGTTGCGATCCTTGGATACCGAATCCTGCATTCAATTGCAGATGCACGAGGCAATAAGTAACCTCCCTGCATGATCATTCCATCGCGGCTTCCTGAATACATCGTTGCCGCGATGGTGATTATCTTGGCGCCTGGCCCGAGCGTTTTATTCGTAATCGCTCGGGCCATCGCGTGGGGTCGTGCAACTGCCGTTTTTACAGTTGCCGGAAATGTAACCGGAGCTTTTTCTCTCTCGGTCTTTGTCGCACTTGGGCTCGGTCCAATTTTGCAACGTTCAGAGCTTGCCTACATTGCAGTCCAATGGGGTGGCGGCCTTTACTTGATCTATCTTGGAATTGATGCAATTAGAAAACGCACGGTGCATGCAGCTGACATGACTAACCGAGGCGATGTTGCACCCAATGCCCGTCGCTCAATGTGGGATGGCTACTGGGTTGGCGCGCTGAACCCTAAAGGTATTGTTTTCTTTGCCGCTGTCCTGCCACAGTTCATAGATCGTGAACGTGGCAGCGTTACATCTCAATTAATTCTGCTTGGCGCAATCTTTTCGATTCTTGCCTTTATTTCAGATGGCACGTGGGGCTTGCTGGCAGGGACTGCGCGAAACTGGTTAGCTACCGATGGCACGCGCCTTGAGCGATTACGTGCAACAGGCGGTGTCATTATGATTCTTTTGGGGCTTGGAGTTTTGTATTCAGCAATTGTCAGTGCCTAAGTACACAATAAGCACATGATTAAACCTGCCAAACCCGCCCGTGAAAATATTTCTCCATCAGATCTCACCTTTGGTTTATCCACCTGCAAAAGATGTTTGTGGATTAAGTATTGGTACAAAGTCACGATGCCTGGCGCTTTTCCGCTTGTGGGAACAATGGCTGCATTGCAGGAAGAACACTTCCAAGGTGCGGATATGCCAACCATTGATCCATCACTTCGCCCAGGTAAGGTCAGTAAATGGGGCGAATGGGTTAAGAGCAAGCCATTGATCGTAAATGGCGCAGAAAGTCGCTGGAGAATTCTTGGGAAGTACGATCTCGTTTCAACAAATGATGATGGAAGTATTGGTTTAATCGATTGCAAAGTTTCAGATAGCCAACGCGATAGTGGCCAGTTCTACTCCCCCCAACTTGAGGCCTACGCATATGCCCTAGAAAATCCTGCAGCGGGTAAGGCTCAATCTGTTGCATCTATGGGTTTGCTTGTCTGGCGACCAACTACAGCTATCGGAAGCAATGCCAACGAATATGGTTTTGGTGTTATGCAGAAATATGTTCCGGTAGAGCGCGATCAAACTAACTTCTTAAAGGTAATCGGTGAATTCATTGATGTACTTGAAGGCGATCTACCTGATGCCGGAAGTGAGTGCCAAACTTGTACTTATCTGGTTGCCAGAAACGCTTTGGATTAATCCTCTTCCGTAACTTCGCCAAGCTTTGCTTTTTTTGGAGCATAGATATCGATGTACTCCTGGCCTGACATTGCATGAATTGCGTTCATGATTTGATCGGTGACATCTCTTAAGTGCTGCAGATCAGTTGAATCTCCATCAAAGTACATCGGCTCGCCGAAATGCATTCCAACACGCTTCACATTTGGAATCACCTTGCCTGTTGGTTGAATCTTGTCGGTGTTTGACATCGCAACCGGCACAACTGGTGCACCAGATTCAATTGCTAATCGTGCAATTCCGGTGCGTCCTTTATACAACCTGCCATCAGGTGATCTGGTGCCTTCTGGATAAATTCCGATGCAGTCTCCATCAGCCAAAACCTTTAAACCTGTAATCAATGCAGCTTCGCTACGGCGACCACCAGAACGATCAACTGGAACCTGACCCAGCGCGATGAAGGTCAACTTCTTTAGTAATCCTTTAGGACCAGGTGATGTGAAATATTCGCTCTTGGCCAAGAAGGTGACTTTGCGAGGAACAACTAATGGCATGAAAATTGAATCACTAAATGAAAGATGGTTGGAAGCAATGATCACTGGCCCCTTAGATGGCACGTTTCTTAGCCCCCGAACCTTGGGGCGAAAAGCCAACATCAAAAATGGGGTCAGAAATGCCCGCAAGGTTCCGTAGGGCAGGTTGTTGAGCACGGGTCTAATTTAGTGGCTATTGACGACTATGACACTATCTGAGGGTGAGTAATGAGAAAAAAGAGCCTGATGGCTTTGATGAAGAGGAGTTAATCCGCTCAGAGTTCGATTCGATTGTGTCAGGGCTCAATCTGGATCAATCAACCCCATCAACATATCTTGATGATCTAGATCGAATTGATCAGGAAGGCTTTATTCAACCTAATCCTTTACCGCAAACACCTCGCGGATTTATTTATTCAGCTCGCAACGCAATAAAAAGATGGTTTCACCGAAGCAATCGCGATGATGATGGAGCGGCGCTGTGAGTAATTCTGGCTCTAAAAAATTTAGCTGGGGAATTTTAGGACCCGGCGGTATAGCTCGGGCATTTGCGCAAGATCTCACCTTTATTCAAGGACACACAATCGGTGCGGTTGGATCGCGCTCACTTGATAATGCGCAAAAGTTTTCGGCACAGTTTGGTGGCACCGCTTATGGAAGTTACGAAGAACTTGTTGCCGATCCTGCTATTGATGCGATTTATGTTGCAACTCCACATCCAGCACATCATGACAATGTAATTTTAGCGCTCAATGCGGGTAAGCCAGTTCTGTGTGAAAAACCATTCGCAGTAAATGCCAGAGAAGCACAAGCCATGGTTGATGCGGCAACTCGTAATGGGGTTGCGCTGATGGAGGCGATGTGGGCTCGGTTCTTGCCACATTATGCAAAGGTACGAGAGATTGTTGAATCAGGTGTTCTAGGGCCAATACTTTCAATTCAGGCAGATCATGGACAACGCCTTGCAGATCAAGGTATTGCACGATTGATCGAACCGGCTTTAGCAGGGGGTGCATTACTTGATCTTGGAATTTATCCAGTTTCATTTGCCCACATGGTTTTAGGTAATCCGTCGCACATAACATCACATGCGGAAATGACAGATAAAGGTGTAGATGCACGAACATCTATGATTTTTACTTACGAAAGTGGAGCGCAAGCCGTCCTTACAACAACAATGGTTGAGCAAACACCATGCCGAGCAGTTGTTGCGGGATTAAATGGCTGGCTGGAAATTGATCGCACTTTTTATAACCCTGCTGCCATGCGCGTAGTTTTAAATAATGGGACTGTCACTGAGTATCCAAACACCTACACAGGTCATGGCTTAAGAGAGCAAGCCGAAACTTTCAAGCAATTACTTCAATCTGGAAATCTTGAGTCCGAAATTCTGACCTGGAAAGACACAGTAGACATTATGAAAACCTTGGATACGGTCCGGGAACAGATTGGCTTGAAGTACCCTTTTGAAAATTAGGCGCGAGCTAAATCTGCGACGCCAACAAGGCCAGCTTCATTGCCTAGTTCTGCAGCAATCAATTCGGGATAAGGGTGCTTTCCTGCAAAAGGCATAGTGCGTTCAAGTGCTTCGCGGGTCGGCTTTAACAATATTTCACCCGCATCAATTACTCCCCCGCCAATAACTACGCAGGCTGGATCTAATAAAACAGACAGTGATGCAATTCCTGCACCAAGCCATTGTCCAGTTGTATTAAAAGCAGCAAGTGCAACTGGATCACCATCGCGTGCGGCATCGGTAATTGCTTGGCCAGTTAACCCCGCAACTGTTCCATCGCCTCGTGACAAAAGATTTCGTGCTATTTCGGGGCTGGCATTTATTGCTTCGCGAGCATGACGTAGCAAAGCATTTCCTGATGCGTATTGTTCAAAACAACCTCGTGCGCCACATCCACATAAATGCCCATCCGGAACAACTCGAAGATGCCCAAACTCTGCGGCAATTCCGAAAGCCCCGCGGTAGAGCGAACCATTGACGACAATGCCGCCACCAATTCCTGTACCAACGGTCAGCATCATCATGTGGTTTTGATTTCGTCCCGCGCCGAACTTTGCTTCGCCCCACGCTGCTGCATTGGCATCATTTTCAATAACAACTGGAAGACCGATTTGAGCTGTTAGCTCTGCATCTAAATCAATACCGTTCCAGTCCGCAATATTTGGAGTTGCGAGCATGGTCTTTCGATCTGATGAAACAAATCCTGCAGCAGAAACACCGACAGAAGTAACATCAAACTGAGCCATCAACTCTTTGGCAGTATCGGCGATCGTGCGCGTGAGTTCAACACCACCTTGACGCGGAGTTTCTTTTCGCGCAGTTGCAAGAATTTTTCCATTCTCATCAACCACGCCACCGAGAACTTTGGTGCCTCCTACATCAATCCCGATCGTGTTACCCATCGGATTTTTAGGATTCGAGATGTGACTTCAATTGAGCAAGAGCGGCATCAATAGTTGCCTTCTCTGCCTTTTGACGCATCATCGCTGGAATATTCATCGACAGCGTGACTCCGAGTTCATATGTGACCTCAGTTGTTTCGGCATCAATACTTGTGATTGTGTAAATCCCGTCCATACCGGTCAGTAGGTCTGCCTCATCAAGGGAAAAGGAAAGCTTGTTGGGAGCCTGGCTCCAGTCATAATCAAGGGTCGGACGATCCTTCATCATTCCCGCATCAATGCTCATCTTTACCTTGGTGATACGCCCCTGATCATCATGGGCCAAGGCTTCTGCGCTCTTGATCTGTGTCGACCACTCTGGATACTTGTCTAATTCGAAAAGCGCCTTTTGAACATCGGCAATAGGTGCATCGATGGATACTAACGATTTGCTGAGATCTGTCATGGCGCAAGGCTACCCTCTTCCCCTTTTATCCGCCTCCACGCTACCGTTCCCCCCATGAATGAAATCTCAATCCCGCCACTAGTTCCCGCAGCAACTGCCGGAAACCTCACAAATCTGATCGCTGAACGCGCCTGGTTTGAACCAGAGCGCATCATCATGTCTCGCCCACTAGGCGAGGGATGGCAACCTGTAACGGCTCGCGAAGTTGAAGAAGAGATTCGCGCAACAGCCAAAGGCTTGATCGCATCCGGTGTTCAAATCGGCGATCGCGTTGCCATCATGGCGCGTACGCGTTACGAGTGGACCATTCTGGATTTTGCGACCTGGTTTGCCGGCGGCGTCGTTGTTCCAATTTATGACACATCTTCTGCAGAACAGATTGATTGGATCCTCAATGATTCACATTCAATTGCAATCATTGTTGAGACTCCAGCACTTGCCGAACTTGTAAAGACGGTCCAGCCATCACACACGCGACACGTGTGGACGATGACTGATGATGTGCTGACTGTTTTGCGCGAAGCAGGCAAGCACATTGGTGATGATGAAATCGATCGCCGTCGCGATGCATTAACGCCAGCATCACTTGCAACTCTTATCTACACATCTGGAACAACCGGCAAGCCAAAGGGTGTTCAGCTATCGCATGCGAACTTCCTTTCCGAGTGCGGCAATGTTGTTCAAGGTGCAAGCGAGCTCTTCCTAAAGCCTGGTGGATCAACACTGTTGTTCCTTCCAGTTGCACACGTTTTTGGTCGCATGGTCCAGATCGGTTCGATTACTGCCGGTTTGCATATGGCACATTGCAGCGATCCTGTTGGTCGTTTGCCGATGGATCTTGCTTCATTTAAGCCAACATTTGTGTTGGCAGTTCCACGTATCTTTGAAAAGATCTATAACGGCGCAGAAGCAAAAGCTGAAGCTGCAGGAAAGGGAGATATCTTCCGCAAGGCGGCTTCAGTTGCAATTGCGTATTCGGAAGCACTTGATAAGAAGAAGGTTTCACCGATTCTTAAGCTCAAGCATGGCCTCTTCGACAAGTTGGTCTACAGCAAAATCCGCGCAGGAATGGGTGGACGCGTTGAAGCTGCGATCTCAGGAGGTGCACCGCTTGGTGCGCGCCTTGGTCACTTCTATCGTGGTGCTGGAGTAACCGTTCTTGAGGGTTACGGTTTAACTGAAACAACTGCTGGTGCAACTCTGAATTTAGTTGGGGCACAACGCGTTGGTTCTGTTGGTCGCCCAATTCCAGGTACTTCTGTAAAGATTGCAGAAGATGGCGAAGTGCTTCTACGTGGCCCCATCGTCATGGATGGTTACTGGCAAAATCAGGCAGCAAATGATGAAGTATTTGATTCAGAGCGCTGGTTTAAATCTGGCGACCTAGGAAAGCTTGATGAAGATGGCTTCCTCTACATCGTTGGACGCAAGAAGGAACTCATTGTTACTGCTGGTGGAAAAAACGTTGCACCAGCTGTACTTGAAGATCGACTTCGCGCGCACCCACTAGTGAGCCAGTGCATGGTTGTTGGAGACAATCAGCCATTCATCGCAGCCTTGGTCACACTTGATCCAGATGCACTAAAGGCATGGGTTGCCAATAATAAGAAGGATGGCGCAGCGATTGGTGATTTGGTCAATGATCCAGATCTGATCGCAGTTATTCAGACCGCAGTTGATGAAGCCAATAAGGCTGTCAGTAAGGCTGAATCAATCCGTAAATTCACCCTGCTTTCAACTGACTTCACAATTGCTGGTGGACATTTAACTGCCAAGCTTTCCGTTAAGCGACATGTAGTTGCGAAGGAGTTTGCGAAAGAAATTGACGCATTGTTCGCAAAGTGAACAATGAGCGGGTAACCCTCGCACAAGAAATTCACGATGGCATCGCCCAGGACTTAGTTGTCCTGGGCTTTTCCATGGATCATGCCATTTCTCTCTGTCAGGAAACTGAAGTAAAGAATTCGCTACGCCAGATCAGATTTACTACAACAGAACTAATCGAAAAAGTGCGGTTACAGATGCATGAATTACGCTCTTCAGCCCCGCTTATCGCCCCCGCAGGCCAAGTCGACACAATGTTTGAAACCTTGCGAGTTGTTCAGGAAGTGTTGCGCAACATTGAAAAGCATTCAGGTGCAACCTATTGCGATATCCAAATTACTGATGATGGCGTCGGTGGAGTCAAAAGCAAAGAGGGCTCATTCGGTATTGCTGGCATACAAGAGCGGGTTGAAAAACTCAATGGGGAAATCACTATTGATTCAGATCCAGAAGGAACAAGGATTGGAGTACGAATCCCATTGGATAGGTGATGACGCGGCTACTAATCATTGATGACCATGCAGTAGTTCGTCAGGGCCTCGTCCAAGCTTTCGAAAAGAAAGGGTTCGCAGCCATTGAAACCGCTAGCAGCATCAACGAGGCTCGTGCCAAAATTGCAGCGTTTAATCCTGAGGCTGTAATTGTTGATCTCAATCTTTCGGATGGATCTGGGTTAGAGATTGTTCAATGGTTACGAAAGCATTCAGCAGAGGTCGCCATCATCATTCTTTCCCTAAATGATCCAGCCCAATTCATAAAAATAGCCCGTAGTTCGGGAGCAAATGCGTATTTATCCAAGAGTCAATCAATGCAGGAAATAATCTCTTCCGTCACCTTCGCACTATCAAATCCTGGCTCATTTACCAGCGCCTTAACCGCAGATCAACCTCGCGATTTTGATTTAACGCCCAGAGAAATTGAAGTTCTTTACTTGTTAGCAGAGGGTGCAAGCAATCTAGATATTTCTTCAAAGCTTTACATAAGCCTGTCAACAGTGAAAACACACATCTCAGCGCTGATGAGAAAGCTTCAATGCAGTAATCGGACAGCGGCGGCAAAGATTGCCCGCGATAACGGATTCTTACTGTAAAAGTTTATTGAAGCGCTGCGACCAGATTTCCCAACGCCAGTTTTCGATAATCCATTCACGACCAGCTGCGCCCATCTTCTTGGCTTGATCCATATCGCTTAATAATCTAATTGCGGCTGCAGCTATTTCTTGATTGTTCTGCCCGTCTACAACAAATCCAGTAACGCCGTTAAGAACGGCATCCGGTGCTCCCCCAGATGATCCAGCAATGACCGGTAATCCACAGGCACTTGCTTCCAAGTAAACGATTCCTAAACCTTCAACTTCTAAGCCAAAGAATCGAGAACGCGATGGCATTGCAAAAACATCTCCGGCACAAATGTATTGAGGCAATTGGGCATACTGAATTCGTCCGATGAAGCTGACATGCTCAGCCACGTTATGGCGTGTCACTAACTTTTTTAGGTGTGGAAGATATGGCCCTTGGCCCACCAGCAACACATGAGCATCTGGAACACTCTTTAGAATTTCGGGCAAGGATTGAATCAAGTGATCCTGTCCCTTTCGGTGCACCAGGCGCCCAACAGAAACTATGACTCGCTTGTTTTCTAACTTCAGTTCTTTGCGTAACTGGCTTGCATCTTGTGGCACGAAATGATCAACATCGATGCCAGGTGCAATTTTTACCATGCGCTGCGCGGATACCGGAGAAAAAGCTCGAGAGATCGCCTGCTGAGTGAAATCGCCCAGAAAGGTCAGTGAGTCAACAGTTGTTCCGATGCGACGTAATGCGAGATTGAAAGGAAAAACCTTAGCCCACCAGACTTCATGACCATGAGTTAATGCAACTGTTTTTCGAACACCTGCTCTCTTCATAGAAGCGGATAACAATCCCAAAGGCGCAGCAGCACCAAATGCTGCTACCTGGATGTTCGTTTCTTTGATGATTCGTGCAAGGTTTCGTGCAACTCGAGGAGTTGGTAACAAAATTTTGGCCCTATCTCGGAAGACCGTAACTCCAAACTCAGATTTCCATGCTTTGTCATACTCTTCTGAGCCACTTTGCGCCGAGGTATACACAATTGTCTGACCAAATGGTCTGCGTTCAATCAAACCAATGACAAAAGTTTCGATGCCACCTGCGCGTGGTCCAAAGTCATTGGTAACGAAAAGGACTGGACTAGAAACGACGAGCTCCAACTAGAGGTTTTCTTCCCAACGATCCGCTAGATGCCACTTTTACGCGTGACCCAGAGCGCGGAGCATGAACCATCTTTCCGCCACCTAAATAGATACCTACATGTGAAACTGGACGACCAAAGAACAAAAGATCACCTGGCTTCAGCGCCTTTAGGGAAACTTTCTTACCAAGTCGAGATTGCGCCGCAGATGAATGTGGAAGTGAAACTCCCGCTGTCTTAAAGGCACGCATCGTCAATCCTGAACAGTCCCAGGTTGTCATTCCGGCTGCGCCGAAAACATATCGATCGCCAATTTGCGCAAGGGCGTATTTAATTGCAGTTCCAGCTCTTCCTGAAACTCCGCTGGCACTTTGGGCAGCCTTTAATGATGAGGCTTGATCAGCGTTTTCCTCATCCTCTGCCAACCGTGCCAATCTTTCGCGCTCAGCTTTGGATAACTTGGACAAAAGCTTTTCTGCCTCGGCTAACTTCTTTTGAGCTAATGCTGATTGGGCAGTTAACTTCTTTTGAGCCGCAGCTACCAGGGCTACCTTGTCGTTCACAGTTAGGGTCGTTGCATTTAATCTCTGTTGCGCCGTCTCAAACTTTCGAAGCTGGGCAGATTTGCTTCGCGTGATGGCGTCTAGCGCACCAGCAGATGAGAGGTACAAGGCTGGGTCAGATGAAAAAAGCAGTTCAAAGCTCTGACCAAAGCCACCATTTTTATACTGTTCGATTGCGATTGTGCCTAATGATTTTTGAAGTGCCGAAACTGTTTGGCCTTGGATCTCTGCCTTGGCTTTGATTCCGTTAAGGGTCTTGGTTAGGGCGGCTAACTTCACCTTCGCCTCTTGCGCACCTTCGGCAGCGGCGGTTGCATCCTCTTCTAATTGACGTACTTTGGCTTTGACTTCAGCCAAAGATGGGGCAGCTGTTGCACTGACCGGTGCCAAAACACCAGCCATCACCGCAAGAGCGGAGACAACTCGAAGCCAGAAAGACATAGGGTTAAGGCTAACCGCGCCTAGACCCACCACTCAACCTCAACAGCGCTAATTCGGCTGTGAATTTGAGCGTTGATCAGGCGGTGCGAGCGTTAAATTGCAGTGGCGGTGTCAGCCCGCTCTCAGCAAGTACGGTCAACGCACCCACAGTCTCATCGCTGATTTGGGAGGTTTTATCGAGAAAGAAGGAGACCACACATGTGTTGCATGCGATTGCGGCCATAGTGCAGGTAGAACAATCAATGATCATGCCAATACGGTACAGAGAGCCACTGACAAGAAATTAAGCGCGTAAGTAATACTTGGTGCGTGAGCGTCGTAGCAACCTTGGTAGTCGGCAGCGATGGCTCAACCTCCAAAGAGAGCCGATCTGCTGGAGTCAGCTCACCTGAAGATAGAAAAGCTTTTCTGCAAAGGCGTCGCGAAGTCGATGTCATCATCGTTGGAGGAAATACCGCCCGACATGAGCCTTACAACCGGACACCGGTCCCGCTAGTTGTCATTTCCAGATCACTAGTAAATCCAGTTCAGGGAAATCATTTGGCTTTGTTCTGGAATTGCTCGCCAGTTACGGCTGTTGAAAAGGCTCGATCTTTGTTTGGTGAGAAAATCTTGATTGAGGGCGGCATAGCAATGATTAATGAGTTGCTCACCCACAAAGTCATTGATCAACTAGAACTAAGTGTTACTCCAGCTACTGGCGGCGAAAACACGGTAGATATCAAACAACTCTTGTCTCACTTTTCACAAATTGAAAAGCGAGAAGAGTCAGGAACTATTTTTTATTCAGCACGTAATTAAAAAGCTGAGATCAAGGAAACACCGGTAACTGCCAAAGCAATTCCGACGTATTGAACTTTATGTAATCTCTCATTTAAGAACTTGAAAGCCAGTAGTGCCGTAGCAATTGGATAAAGAGATCCAAAAACCATGGCAACTGATACAAGTCCTTTAGTCGTTGCCACGCCTAGCAAAAGATTGGCAAGGAAATCGGCCGCACCAATAAAAATCAGAATTGGAAGATCTTTCTTGGAAAACTTGCCGGTCGTTCTAAATTTTAGGGCAAGTGAAACAGTCACAAAAAAAGTAGCTGCCCGCATAGATACCATAGTGAGCAAAGCGCTTTCCTTGGAACCGATGGAAATGAATGTAAGGGACATTCCAAATCCTGCAGCAGCGCCCAGCGCTAAAAGTAATGGTTTGATTGGTAAGCCATTAGTAAGTTCAGGACCACTTGCACAAAAAACTCCGACTAGAGCAATCACAATACCCATCGATGCAATCTTTGAAAGTTCGTCGCCAGTAACAATTGCATAAATCAAAGGAATTACAGCGCTCATAGAACTGATCGGAGCAACAACTCCCATACGTCCAGTAGATAAGCCTTCATATAAACACGCTAAGCCGATGTAACCAAATAATCCCGCCAGCGCTCCTGATAGAACATATCCCTCAAGGCCAAAGGCTTTTCCATACAAGTCTCCAGAAACAAGAACTATCAGCAAGCCAACTGCCAACCCAATAACCTGAGAAAAACCTAACACTGCAAATGGATGGTGCTTTTTGCTGAGACGTCCTGCAAAAAAATCAGCTGTTCCCCACAGCGCACTTGAAAGAAGTGCCAAGATTGATGCCATGTAAGCAAGGTTACCGCCCTGCCTCCCAAGAATCAGGCTCTGCCATCTTTATCCTAAGTGAGTGGATGCGAATGGTTTTGAGCGTTTAATTGACCATCTTCGCACCGTAACTCCAAGAGCAGAATTGACCTTGACCGAAGTCCCTGCACCTCAAAAATTAGCAACCTTTTCCTTCGCCTTTTCAGTAGATGTTTCTAACGGGCTTTTGGGTGATCAAGAGGATGAAATCGCAAATGGTCGCTTTGTTTTACTCCATGAGCCAGGTGGACAAGCAACGTGGGATGGCGAATTTCGTTGTGTAACTTTTGTCAGCGCCGATGTTGATCCAATCATGCAAGAAGATCCGCTGCTTCCAGAAGTCGGCTGGAGTTGGTTTCTAGAATCTCTTGAATCAAATGATTGCGCGTACAACAATCCCAGTGGAACTGTAACTCGCGTAAGCAGCGCTTCTTTTGGAAAGCTATCCCCCCGCAGCAATGAAACTGAAATTGAAATTCGCGCTTCCTGGTCTCCAATTGTTCAGGATCCAAAAGAGATAATTAATCACATTGTCAGTTGGTGCAATTTGATCTCAGAAGTCGCCGGTTTGTCTCCGGTGCCTGAAGGAGTTTCGGCAATTTCATCTTCGCGCAGGCGTTAGTTATGAGTGAAGAGAAGGTTGCGATTCCACTTCTTCAACCAAGTGCCGGTACACCGGAAATCATCGATACCGAAGAAAGTTTCAGAGAATCAATTGAACAATTATCCAAGGGATCAGGTCCTTTTGCTGTAGATGCAGAACGAGCATCAGGCTTTAGATACAGTGCAAGAGCATATTTAATTCAGATTAAAAGAAATGATGGTGGGCTTCATTTAATTGATCCAATTCCCTTTGGCCCAGGACATCCACTATTTACCGACCTTAACGATCTTCTCAATACCGATGAAGTTATCCTGCATGCCAGCACCCAAGATCTGCCATGTTTACGTGAACTTGGGATCAACCCTGCAAAGCTTTTTGACACTGAATTAGCAGGAAGAATTGCGGGTTTGCCTCGTGTTGGCTTGGGCCCTTTGCTCGAATCCATTATGGGAGTGTTGCTCTCAAAGGAACACAGCGCAGCAGATTGGTCTGCAAGACCTTTGCCAAAAGAGTGGCTCACTTATGCAGCCCTTGATGTTGAACTTCTTGTAGAGCTACGCAATCACATGTACACAATTTTGGAAGATGCAAAGAAGTTGCCTTGGGCGTTGGAAGAGTTTGCATCGATTCTGAAGGCTCCCCCAGCGCCGCCTCGCGTAGATCCATGGCGCCGAACTTCGGGAATGCACAAAATTAAAAGACGTGACCAGCTTGCTGTCATTAAATCTTTATGGATTGCTCGGGATGCAGTGGCCGCCAAGCACGACATTGCAGCTGGCAAGTTGCTCAATGACTCGGCAATCGTGGAACTTGCAATCGCGATACCAACAAATAAGAAAGAGTTTGAGAAATGTTTACGCCCTCTTGGCCTGCGTGCCCGTTGGATGGAAAACCTTCAATTGTGGTTGGACTCAATCGCTGCCGCTGTGGCATTGCCAGAAGATCAATGGCCAACAATGCGTACAAATGCAGACACTTTGCCGCCCATTAAGTTGTGGCGAGACAAGTTCCCCGAGAAATTTGCGCCGTTGTCGCATGCTCGTGCCTCGATTGAATTGATTGCGCAAGAAAATCAGATTCCAGTTGAGAATTTGATTACCCCCGAACATGTTCGTCGGGTTTGCTGGAAGCCACCAATGGGCGCGACTTCAACGTTGTCTGTTTCTGAGGTTGAGAAAGCTTTAACTGAGCTAGGTGCTAGACAGTGGCAGATCGATTTAGTTGCCCCAGCGCTGGCTGCTGCCTTACTTGAGCGTGAACCGCTGCCAGTAGAGGTCGTAGAAGTCGTTGAACCAGTGACCGAAGAGGCTTAACTAGGTACTGTCACAAACTCATACTCATGAGTAACATATGGCTCATACCTAGAAAACGCCAGACCTAAAAAAAGGAAGCGCCATGTCTCGCACAGTTGTTCTCGTTGATGCCGTCCGTACACCATTTGGAAAAGCCGGAGGTATGTACGCCGGTACCCGAGCCGATGATCTTATGGTTCGCGCAATCCGTGGTTTGCTAGAGCGCAACCCAAAGGTTGATCCAGCATCAATTGAAGATGTTGCAATTGCAGCAGCTACACAAACAGGTGACCAAGGAATGAACATTGGTCGAAGCGCAGCGTTGTTATCAGGTTTACCAAATACTGTTCCCGGTTATTCAGTTGATCGATGGTGTGCAGGTGCATTAACAGCGGTTACGACAATTGCCGGTGCGATTGCCATGGGAACAAATGAAATTGCAATTGCTGGTGGTGTTGAACATATGGGTAACCACCCAATGGGTGAAGGTATGGATCCAAATCCTCGCTACCTTGCCGAAAGAATTGTTGAACAAGATGCACTAGCAATGGGTGCAACAGCTGAGCGTTTGCATGATCGCTTTCCACAATTAACAAAGGAACGTGCCGATCGTTACGCCATGAATTCGCAGGTAAAAACTGCGAAGGCGTATACAGAAGGCAAGATTCAGCGCGATCTAATTCCAACCGCCGCACGAAGTGCAGAACTTGGTTGGACGGTTGCAACCGCTGATGAAGCACCACGTCCACAAACAACAATGGAGGGTCTTGCAGGACTAAAAACTCCTTTCCGCCCTGCAGGTCGTGTAACTCCCGGAAACTCTTCCGGGCTTAACGATGGTGCCACCGCTGCTTTGCTTGCTAGCGAAGAAAAAGCTTTAGAGCTTGGTCTATCAATTAAAGCGAAAATGGTCACTTATGCATTCGCTGGTGTCGAACCAGAAATCATGGGATATGGACCTGTCCCTTCTACTTTGAAAGCGCTGAAGCAAGCAGGACTTAAGATTGAAGACATCGGTGCTTTTGAAGTTAATGAAGCGTTTGCGGTGCAGGTAATTGCATTCTTAGATCACTTTGGAATTGCAGATGATGATCCTCGTGTAAATCCATATGGTGGTGCTATTGCTGTCGGTCACCCTCTTGCATCATCAGGTGTGCGTTTGATGCTCAACCTTGCACGCACCTTTGAATCACAACCTGAAGTTCGTTACGGAATAACAACAATGTGTATCGGTCTAGGCATGGGTGGAACAGTTATCTGGGAAAACCCAAATTTTAAGGGAGCTAAGTAATTATGAGCGCAGATATCACTCTTCCAGCTGGAGCACCTGACGAAGTTGTTACCAACGCATTAGTTCGCGAAATCGATCTCTCCGCATTTGGTGGCAAAGGTTCCTTAGCGCTGATTACATTAGACAACGGACTAGATCACAACCGTCCAAATACTTTCGGAGCACAATCGGTCATGGCCCTGGATGCAGCAATTACTGATGCAATTGGTCGCAATCCAGCAGCCATTGCTATCACCGGTAAGCCATTTATCTTTGCCGCTGGTGCTGATCTTTCAGCGCTGTCATTCCTGAATGATCGCAATCAATCTCTTGCCATCGGAAAATTAGGACATGATGTATTCCGCCGACTTGGTGAATCAAAGATTCCTACATTTGCATTTATCAACGGACTAGCTCTCGGTGGAGGACTAGAGGTTGGACTGCATTGCCATTACCGCACTGTGGCTTCTACTGCCTTCACAGCTCTGCCAGAAGTTTTCTTGGGCTTAGTTCCAGGATGGGGCGGAGCGACAATTTTGCCTAAGTTAATTGGCCCAGAGCGCGCAGTTCAAGTAATTATGCTCAACGCCCTTAACAACAACACGATGATGAAAGCAAAGGATGCGCTCAAGCTTGGCGTTGTTGATGCAATGTTTGAGCCTGCAGATTTCATTGAACGCTCTATCGGTTTTGCTGTTGGAATTCTTAATGGAACAACAAAAATCGAACGTGCTGATTACAGCAATGATCCAGCGTGGGAAACCGCACTTGCAACCGGAAAGGCGGCAGCTCTTAAGAAATACGGCGGAGCAACTATTGCATCTCCGATGAAGGCGCTTGAATTGATCGCTGCGGCCAAGAGCAACACATTGGGTGAAGGTTTTGATGCCGAAGATCAAGTACTTGCTGATTTAACAATGTCTGATCCGCTTCGCTCATCACTGTATGCCTTTAATTTGATTCAGAAAAAGCGCAAAAAGGTTGAAGGTGCACCAAAGCCAGCCCTTGCACGCAAAGTAACTAAGGTGGGCGTTGTTGGTGCAGGTTTAATGGCATCACAGTTGGCTTTGCTTTTGGTACGAAACCTTAAATGCCCAGTTGTCATGACAGATATTGATCAAGCACGTGCCGATAAGGGTGTTGCCTGGGTTAAAAATGAGCTTGCCAAGCTGGTTGAAAAGAAGCGCATGAGCCCAGAATCTGCTGGCCGCTTGGCTCTGCTTGTTTCAGGTTCTGCAGATCAATCAGTCTTTGCCGGTTGTGACTTCATTATCGAAGCCATCTTTGAAGAGCTTTCGCTGAAGCAAGATTTATTCAAGAAGCTAGAAGGTATCGTCTCTGCAGAGTGTGTACTTGCAACAAATACGTCATCGTTGTCAGTTGAACGCATGACTGAAGGTTTGAAGAACCCAGAGCGTGTAGTTGGCTTCCACTTCTTTAATCCTGTTGCTGTAATGCCTTTGCTTGAAGTTGCTCGCACATCTACAACTGATGATGCAACTACTGCAACAGCCATCGCAGTTGGTAAAGAACTTAAGAAGACCATGATCATTTGTAAGGATGCTCCTGGCTTTGTCGTAAACCGACTGCTGACTCGTTTCATGGGTGAAGTCACTGATGCCGTTGATGAGGGAACCTCTCCAGAAGTTGCAGATGCTGCGATGATGGAGATTGGTTTCCCAATGTCTCCCTTCCAATTACTAGATTTGGTTGGTCCTGGCGTTGCCCTGCACGTATCTGAAACTTTGCACAACAACCTAGGACCGCGCTACCGAATCTCACCAACCATGCAACGTATGGTGAAAGAGGGAGTTCGTAATTTCTACATCAAGGGCGAAGATGGTGCGGTCGCTGCCAACCCTGCTGCTCTTGCATTAATTGAAAAGGGAACAACCCCATCAACTGCAGAACAGGTTCGTTCACGTGCGCTCAAGGCTTTGGCCGAAGAAGCTCGCATGATGCTAGATGAAGGTGTCGTCACAACTCCTGCAGAAATTGATCTCTGCATGTTGATGGGCGCTGGATGGCCAATGCACTTGGGTGGAATTTTGCCGTACTTAGATCGTGAAGGAATTAGCGAAGCCGTTACAGGTAAGCGTTTCCACGAAAAGGGAATTGCTTCCCTTCCATAAATCTAAGAAATCCACCCTGCGATCTGTTGCACTATCGCAGCAGGGGTAATCTCTAGATCTGCCAAAATTTCAGTGCGCTTTGAGTGCTCAATGAATTCCAGCGGCACTCCTATTGAATGCACAAGGCGGTTACTTCCGGCTTGGCCTAAGCTTTCAGCTATCGTGCTGGCAATGCCTGCATGCTTAATTCCATCCTCCATCACAACAATGGTGGAGTATTCAGCACATAGCGCAGTGACATTGGAAGAAATTGGCTTCACCCACAATGGGTCGATAACAGTTATTTCAATTGACTGTTCATGCGCTAATTGCGCAACTTCTAGCGCCATAGCAGCCATCGATCCGACACTGATTAAGAGAACTTGTTTACTTTGCCCACGATGTAATACATCTATCCCTGACACTCTCTCTAGCGCAGGAATATCTGCCGGAATTGCACCCTTAGGGAAACGAATCATGGATGGAGCGTTATCAATAGCTATGCACTGACGTAAAAGCTCCTTTAAACGTGCTCCATCGCGTGGTGCACCAACGTGCATATGAGGAACTATTCCGGTCAGAGCAAGATCCCAGATTCCGTGGTGAGAAGGGCCGTCATCTCCGGTGATTCCGGCGCGGTCTAATACAAAGGTAACTCCCGCGTTATGCAAGGCAACATCTAAAAGTAATTGATCAAATGCGCGATTAAGGAAAGTGGAATAAATAGCAATTACTGGATGTACGCCCGCGTATGCCAAACCTGCTGCGCTAGTAACTGCGTGCTGCTCTGCAATTCCTACATCAATAGTTCTATCGGGAAAATTCTGCGCGAACTTATCTAGGCCTGTTGGTCCAAGCATCGCCGCGGTGATCGCAACCACTGCCGGATTTTCCGCACCTATCTGGGTGATCTCATCTGAGAAAACATTGGTCCAAGAAGGCGCCGAAGCCTTGAGCGGCTTTCCAGTCACCGGATCAACAATTCCCACTGCGTGGAATTTTTCTGCCATATCTTCTTGGGCTGGCTTGTAGCCGCGTCCCTTTTCTGTGATCGCGTGAACAATCACAGGTGAACCGAATTCCTTAGCCATCTGCAATGTTTTTTCCATGGCCTCAATATCGTGGCCATCAATAGGGCCTAGATACTTAAAGCCAAGATCCTCAAACATGCCTTGTGGAGCGAGCATGTCTTTCATACCTTTTTTAATCCCATGCAAGGTACCGTAAATATACTTTCCAACAACTGGAGTGTTGTGCAACATCCTTTTACCTCGGCTCAAGATGCGCTCGTACTCTTTGCTTGCGCGTAGCGTCGTTAGGTATGTAGCTAAACCGCCAATAGTTGGCGAGTACGAGCGTTCGTTGTCGTTTACAACAATGACAAGGTTTCTATCTGACTCTGGAGAAAGATTGTTCAGTGCTTCCCAGGACATTCCACCAGTTAATGCGCCATCTCCGACGACTGCCACCACATGACGGTCAGGTTGACCTGTCAAAGAAAAGCCGCGAGAAACTCCATCGGCCCACGATAGGGCGGTTGATGCATGGGAATTTTCAATTACATCGTGGTCGCTTTCACGTCGATTTGGGTAACCGGAAATTCCATCTCGTTGGCGCAAAAGATCAAACTGATCTGCTCGGCCCGTAAGAATCTTGTGAACATAGGATTGATGACCAGTATCAAAGAGAACTATGTCCCGAGGTGATTGAAAAACCCGGTGGATCGCAATCGTTAATTCAACAACACCAAGATTCGGGCCGAGGTGACCCCCGGTGCGTGAAACTTTTTCAATCAGGAATTCGCGAATATCCGATGCCAGTTGATTTAATTCCTCAGGGTTCATTACCCGAAGTTGGTCTGGCGATTGGATATTAATTTTCATCGTGAGAGAGTAAGGAGTTACTCAACCAACAATGATCGAAGGACGTACTGCATAATTCCGCCATGACGGTAATAGTCAGCCTCACCAGGTGTATCGATGCGAACCTTGGCGGTAAAGCTCTTATCCCCTGCAATTACCTTGAGCTCCTTTGGAACTCCACCTGTGTTAAGCGCGGTGATTCCGGTAATTGAAAATACTTCGGTTCCATCTAATCCCAAAGTTGCTGCAGTTTCGCCATCCTTAAACTGCAAAGGCAAAACACCCATTCCAATCAAATTTGAACGGTGAATACGTTCGAAACTTTCGGCAATTACTGCGCGTACGCCAAGCAGCGCTGTTCCCTTTGCCGCCCAGTCGCGAGAAGATCCAGATCCATACTCTTTTCCTGCCAAGATAACTAGCGGAACGCCAGCGGCTTGGTATGCAACGGAGGCATCATAAATAGTTGTCTGATCGCCATTAGCTAGGAAGTTACGAGTAAATCCACCCTCAACTCCATCGAGCAACATATTCTTTAGACGAATGTTTGCAAATGTTCCACGAATCATTACTTCGTGATTACCTCTGCGCGAGCCGTAAGAATTGAAATCTGTGCGTTCGATTCCGTGCTCAGCTAAGTACTTACCGGCTGGTGAATCCGCTTTGATGTTTCCAGCTGGTGAAATATGGTCAGTTGTTACTGAATCACCAAGAACTGCCAGAACTCGTGCACCAGAAATATCTGTGACTGGTGTTGGCTTCTTTGGCATTCCTTCAAAGTAAGGAGGCTTGCGAACATATGTAGATTTTTCATCCCATTCGAAAACCTTGCCAGTAGGCGTTGCAAGAGACTTCCAGCGATGATCGCCTTCAAAGACCGTTGCATAATCCTTGGTAAACATTTCAGATGAAATAGATGAATCAATAACAGTTTGGATCTCTTGTGGAGTCGGCCAAATATCCTTCAAGAAGACATCATTTCCAGCTGAATCCTTACCCAAGGAATCTGTCTCAAAATCATGATCCATAGTTCCGGCAATTGCATATGCCACAACTAGTGGAGGCGATGCCAAGTAGTTCATCTTTACATCTGGGCTAATCCGACCTTCAAAGTTTCGGTTACCCGATAGAACCGCGGTTACAGCCAAATCCGATTCATTAATTGCCTTACTAATATCAATTGGAAGTGGGCCTGAGTTACCAATGCATGTCACGCAGCCATAACCAACAAGGTTAAAACCTAGCGCTTCCATGTACTTAGTAAGGTCTGCGCGATCGTAATAATCAGTGACAACCTTTGATCCTGGAGCCAAAGTGGTCTTGACCCAAGGCTTTGATTTAAGTCCTTTTTCTACCGCCTTTTTGGCCAACAAAGCGGCACCGATCATCACGGAAGGGTTAGAAGTATTTGTACAGGAAGTGATCGAGGCAATAACAACATCGCCATTTTTTACGCGAGTAGAGCCCGCAGCAACTTCTCCTTTGTTGGTTTTTTCACCAAGGTAGCTAGGAAGAATTTTTTCAAAGGCATTCTTTGAATCACTTAAGGAAATACGATCTTGTGGACGCTTTGGACCAGATATAGATGGAACAACTGTCGATAGATCGAGTTCTACTACTTGAGAAAAACGTGGCTCAACTGAAGGGTCATGCCACATTCCCTGAGCCTTTGCATACTTCTCAACTAAAGCAACTTGTTCATCACTTCGTCCAGTTAGGCGCAAGTAACGAAGCGTCTCTTCATCAATTGGAAAAATTGCACATGTTGATCCATATTCAGGACTCATGTTTCCGATTGTGGTTCGGTTGGCCATAGGAACTGAGGTCACGCCTGTTCCAAAGAATTCAACAAACTTGCCAACGACGCCGACCTTGCGCAAAATCTCTGTGATAGTCAGAGCCATATCGGTTGCAGTTGTTCCCAGTGGTAGTTGCCCAGTCAATTTGAAACCGACCACGCGTGGGATTAACATCGAAACTGGTTGGCCCAGCAGAGCAGCCTCGGCTTCGATACCGCCAACACCCCAGCCAAGGACTCCGAGCCCGTTGACCATGGTTGTATGTGAATCTGTTCCAACTACGGTGTCTGGATAAGCACGAAGAGTTCCTTCGACGGTACGTGTCATAACAACGCGTGCAAGGTATTCAATATTTACTTGGTGAACAATTCCCGTCCCAGGTGGAACAACCTTGAACTCATCAAAGGCGGTCTGACCCCAACGCAAGAAACGGTAACGCTCCTGATTGCGCTCATATTCAATGTCAGTGTTTTGCTCGAAAGAATCCTTAGTTCCAAACTTGTCCGCGATAACTGAGTGATCAATAACTAGTTCAGCAGGTGCAAGAGGATTTACCTTTGATGGATCTCCCCCAAGGTCAACGATTGCTTCACGCATTGTTGCCAGATCGACAACACATGGAACACCGGTGAAATCCTGCATGATCACACGAGCTGGCGTGAATTGAATTTCAGTATCTGGCTCAACGGCTGGGTCCCAAGAAGCAAGAGATTTGATGTGCTCGGCTGTGATGTTGGCACCATCTTCGGTACGCAATAAATTCTCGAGCAGGACCTTGAGGCTGTAAGGAAGAGTGGCAGCGCCATCGATCTGCGAGATATCAAAAATCTCGAAACTCTTACCCGCAACTTCTAGATTCTTCTTTGCGTTGAAAGAGTTTTTACTCATTATCTGCCTTTCGTCGATGCGCGTGACCAGCGCTCAAGATACCTCAGCACGCTCATACAGGGCAACACATTCGATGTGATGTGTCATAGGAAAGAGATCAAAAGCACGCAATTTCGCCAAGCTATAACTGTGATCTTCCAGATAGGCGGTATCTCTGGCAAGGGCTGCTGGGTCACATGCCACATAGACAATCGCTCGAGGATTAAGGGCGGTGATTTGCATAATTACATCTCGGCCAGCACCTTCACGTGGTGGATCTAGAACCACAACATCTGCAGTTGTGACTCGTGGCAAGAGCTTTGCAACATCTCCGGTAGCAACGGTTACATTTTTTGCTGTTGCAAAGTTTCTTCGAGCATCCTCTGTTGCAACCTTGCTTCCTTCGATGAGATCAACATGTCCAGTTACGCCAACTACTTCAATTATTGCTGCAGTAAAAAGTCCAACGCCTCCATATAAATCCAGAACATGCTCCCCTGACTTCAATTGCGCAAAATCAAGAACCGCCTCAGTTAAAACTTCTGGGGCCTTTTTGTGGCTTTGCCAAAATGAATCCTGACTAACTTCAAGAGTTTTGCCATGCACAACTTCATGTAAAACTGCTTGACCTTCTGTAATTCTTGCTTTCTCTTCACCGCGTGTTGGAGCTAAGGCGATGGTTCGCTCTCCTGAATTTGAAGCACTTATTTCAACCCGAACATCACCTTTCAGCGGACGAGCGGCAATTTCAGAAAAGTTCATGCCCTCTACACAAATGATGCAATCATCAACTGGGGCGATTGAATGCGAACGAGACTTGTAAAAACCTAATTTTCCATTTCGATTTGTTGTTGCGATTGCGCGGGTACGCCATCCAATCGGAGCTCCCACCTCTTCTACTTCAACATGGATGTCTTTCTTTGCAATTCTGGAAAACTGCTCTGTGATGACATCGGACTTAAGAACTCTTTGATGTGACGGAGTTATATGTTGAAAGTCGCAGCCTCCACACCCTAAGCGGTGTGCGTATTGACAAGGTGGGTCAACCCTGAACTCGGATGGTTGCGATACCGAAACGACATCAGCTCGGTTGAAGGAGGAACCAGTGCTTGTAACTTCGATAGTGCACTGTTCGCCAGGAATAGCGTGTCGCACAAAGATAACTGCCCCGTCGTGGCGGGCAATAAAATGTCCCCCGTGCGCGACTTTTTCAATAGTGACATCGATCAAATCACCAATTTTTAGCGCTGAACTCTTGTTTGATGCCATAGAGTGAAGTTTATGGGTGTAAGTTACATCCTGTGCACGTAGTAATCATGGGTTGCGGTCGAGTTGGTTCTTCACTGGCCATCGAACTCGAAGCCGCTGGTCATACCGTTTCAGTCATTGATCAAGCCCGCGAAGCTTTCCGCCGTTTAGGTCCTAACTTCAAGGGACGCACAGTCACTGGTGTTGGATTTGATAGAGACACACTTCTAGAAGCTGGCATTCAAGAAGCAGATGCATTTGCAGCTGTAAGTAACGGTGATAACTCAAATATTTTGGCCGCTCGTGTTGCTCGCGAAACATACGGAGTCCACAACGTTGTTGCGCGAATCTACGATCCAGGTCGAGCAGAAATTTATCAACGCCTAGGTATCCCAACCGTGGCAACAGTCTTGTGGGCAACCGATCAAATTTTGCGTCGCCTTGCTCCCGAAGGTTCCAGATCTGAATGGCGAGATGCCACAGGAATGGTGCAACTCTGTGAAGTTCATCCTCAAGATGATTGGTACGGGCGCCCTATTCTTCTGATTGATGCAATGACACCTGCTCGTGTGGCGTTTATTACTCGTCTAGGTGAAGGTTTAATCCCAGATGAGCACACCGTTTTACAGCAAGGCGATCTGATTCATGTGATGGTTTCAGACACTGATGTTGCTCGTACCGAAGAAATTCTTGCAAGTAGCCCAGAAGGTGAACGTTAATGAGAATTGCAATTGCAGGAGCCGGAAATGTGGGACGAGCTATTGCTCGCGAACTTTTGGATAATGGTCATCAAGTTCTTTTGATCGACAAGGACCCGAAAGCCTTGAAGCTAGAGAGTGTTCCGGATGCTGAATGGCTGATGGCCGATGCATGTGAAATCACCTCCTTAGATAACGCTCATCTGAACAACTGCCAGGTTTTAGTTGCCGCTACCGGAGATGACAAAGCAAATCTTGTGACCTCGCTTTTGGGTAAAACTGAATATGGCGTCCCGCGTGTAGTTGCCCGAATTAATCATCCAAAAAATGAATGGCTCTTTGATTCTTCATGGGGTGTCGATGTTGCGGTATCAACGCCGCGAATTATTGCTGCCCTTGTTGAAGAGGCAGTAAGTGTGGGTGATGTTGTTCGCTTATTCTCATTTAGAAAAGGTCAGGCAAACCTGGTTGAACTTACTTTGCCTGATGGTTCTGCCTGTATCGGTAAAACCGTTGAAGAAATTGAGCTTCCAGAAAATGCAGCACTAGCTGCAATCGTTCGTGATGGTCGAGTAATTACAGCTAAAGCACATGATGTTTTTGCTGCCGGTGATGAGCTGCTATTTGTAGCATCGGCAGATGCTGAAGCTCAGATTAAAGCCTGCTTTATCTCTTAATCAGTAACTTTTTGTGCAGGCGGTCCCGCCTTAATTACCAACCATGTTGCATATGCCGTAATGAAAAATAATGGATATCCCATGGCTAGATTTACGGTACCTAGCAAGTTGACGTTTCCACTCTTATAAATCGGATACTGAACTGCAATTCGCACGAAGAACATTGCAACCCAGAGCCAACTTGCTTTGATATACATCTTCTTTCGGGCTGGGTTATTGCGCCAGGTAAAATTTTCGCCAAGCAATGGACCTAAAACCACACCTAAAATCGGCCAACCAACAAGGTTTGCAATTAAGTACACCGTTCCGTATCCAAGATTTGTTAACAACTTTGGAATGTAAAAATCTTCGGCATTTCCGCTGCGATTAGCAAAGTATGCACAGATTAAAACTCCGATTACTCCAGAAACTGAGTGCTGGATTGTGTCTTTTTTGATCAACCTAAAGATCGCCAACACTAATGACAAGGAAAGTGCAGCCCAAGTTGCCGTAGAAACCTCTTTAGTAAAGTTAAAAACAATCAAGAAAACTACAGCTGGCACGCCTGAATCGATCAGGCCTTTTTTGCCGCCCAAAGCGTTAACAACTTTGTCACGGTCTTCATCATGTTGGCTCATGCGCGACCCGTTGACCCAAAACCATCGGTGCCGCGGCCTGAACCTGGCAAGTCTCTTACTTCAACAAAGTCGGCCCGTTCGACCTTTTGAATTACGAGTTGTGCGATGCGGTCACCTTTTTTGAAAGTGATGGCTTCCTTTTGATCATGGTTGATCATGATGCATTGCAGTTCACCTCTAAACCCGGCATCAACTGTGCCTGGTGCATTAACCATGGTCACGCCGTGCTTGATCGCTAAACCTGAACGTGGATGAACAAAAGCTGCATATCCATCTGGCAATGCAATTGAAATGCCAGTGGGCACTAGGGCCCGCTCCCCTGGATTTAAGGTGATATCAATGCGAGTAACTATGTCAGCACCGGCATCTCCACCTTTTGCATACCGTGGAAGCGGTATCGATTCATCCAGACGTGTAATCAAAACCTGAACATTGCTCATAACTAGGGATTAATTCCAAAATTTGAATCTACATAAGCCATGAGTTCTGGCGTCTTTGCTAACTGTTCTAAATACTCTTTGGGAGCATTATTCAAGAAGTGATCCATAGTGACAACGATAAACAGCGCAGCTGCCTTTACTGCGATCTCGCCTTCTGCTGAGTTTAGACGACCGATGGCTTCTGTGAAAACCTTTCGACCTTCCTGACCTGTAATTTTTGCGCTGATATGAAGCGTTGATCCCACTGGCACTGGTTTTAAGAAATCTGTTTCCAATCGTCCAGTCACCGCAGGTGCTCGCAACAGCCACATTAGTTTTCCTAAAGCTTCATCAAAAGCCAAGGACAACAATCCGCCGTGTGCAAGACCAGGTGCGCCTTGATGATTTTCATTGACAGTAAATTCTGCAGTGATATCCATACCTTGGCCTGCATATGCAACAAGATGAAGTCCAGTTGGATGAAGCTCTCCACAACCAAAGCAATGACCAAAGTGAGATGGAATTTTGCTACCGACTGCTGGGGCTTTCGCATGCCTTTCAGGGATCAACGCCCCTTCTGGAGCGGTCGTACTTGGAATACGTGCCATGCCTGAACTTTACTCCTTGAATATCAGATACGGTAATCCCGTGCGAGATCAAGGTGTGAGATTTAAGGAAGTGATACGTGCACCACTCTGGCTAATCGCCTTCGTGTACTTTCTCTTTCTTTCTATGGTTTTATCAATCTGGGCAGCCCTTGGAAATACGCCAGCACTCATAACCTTTGGAGTTCTAACCATCTGGCTTGTTTATTTGTACTTCAAAACAGCCCTAAAGATTCAGGTTGACCAAACACATTTGCGTGTTGGCAATGCAGCTTTAGAGCACGTTTATATTGGAGAGGTAGAAGTTCTTACCCCAGCCCAGGTGAAGTTAATTCGCACACGAGATGCAGACCCTTTAGCTTTTCTAGCAATTAGATTTTGGAGCAGCAAGGCGGTAAAGGTTCAGGTTTTAGATGCGCGAGACAAAACGCCCTACTGGCTGATCACAACAAAAAAAGGAAGAGAATTACTAACAGCTCTTAAGGGTTAGTTGCACTCTTTACAAACAGCTTTAGCGCCTTCGCCTTTAGCTAGCTGAGTCATGTGATGTACCAAGAAGCAACGAGAGCATGTGAACTCATCAACTTGCTTTGGAACCACACGCACTGCAAGTTCTTCACCTGAAAGATCTGCACCTGGTAGCTCTAGGTTTTCAGCAGCTTCAGCTTCATCAACATCGATTTGTCCGGATTGAGCATCAACACGCTTGGCCTTTAATTCTTCTAGAGACTCCTCATGAAGTTCCTCATCAGTTTTTCTGGGTGTGTCGTAATCTGTTGCCATTGCTCTCACCACCTTTTCAATGTATCGCCGTTATCGATTCAAATTGTCCTTGCGGGCGCATCATGGCGCATTTGACTGTGTTCTGCTTGATATAACGCACGGCGTGTCGGTGTTATTCCCCACTTGTGCGGGAATTCTCGATTCTTTGCGCCAATCCCCCATCCACGCGCGCGTGAATTGAGGTTCCTGCTTCTACGTACTGCTCTGAGAAAATCTCACCCTGTTCATGAATGGCATGAACTAAATCTCCTCTGTCATATGGAATAACAACATTTATCTCAACAGATGGTCGAGGCAGCGAATTCTCAATTGCATGAAGCAAACCTTCAACACCAAAGCCTGTGCGCACCGAAAAGGCATAGCTGTTGGGTTCTTTGCGCAGTATCTCCATAATCACATTTGGATCTGCAATATCAACCTTGTTGATCGCGATGATCTCTGGAATATCTTTTCCGCCAATTTCATCAATAACTAGACGAACCGCTTTAATTTGTTCAAATGGATCAGCATGAGAACCATCTACAACGTGCACAATCAAATCTGATTCAGAGACCTCTTCAAGGGTTGATTTAAAGGCATCAATTAGTTGGTGTGGCAGATGCCTTACAAAACCAACGGTGTCACTGAGAGTATAAATTCGACCGTCACTAGTCTGCGTTTTGCGAACTGTTGGATCTAAAGTTGCAAAGAGGGCGTTTTCAACTAGAACTCCGGCATCAGTCAATTTGTTGAGTAGCGAGGACTTTCCAGCGTTTGTATATCCTGCAATTGCTACAGATGGAATGTTAAACCTGCGCCGTTCTTGACGTTTGGTATCGCGCGATACTTTCATCTCGGCAATCTCTCGACGAAGTTTTGCCATTTTGTCTCTAATACGACGTCGATCTGTTTCAATCTTTGTTTCACCGGGACCACGTCCACCAATTCCTGCACCACCAGCAGCACGACCACCTACCTGCCGTGATAAGGAATCTCCCCAACCACGCAAACGCGGTAACAAGTAAGCAATCTGTGCCAGTTCGACTTGAGCCTTACCTTCTTTACTTTTGGCATGCTGGGCAAAAATATCCAGAATCAACGCGGTTCGATCTACAACTTTCACCTTTAACTTATCTTCAAGTTGTCGAAGTTGTGAAGGAGATAATTCACCGTCACACACCACTGTGTCCGCACCAGTTGCCGCAACAACTTGCTTCAGCTCAGTAACTTTTCCGGAACCGATATATGTCGCCGGATCTGGTTTATCTCGTCTTTGAATTAATCCCTCTAAGACTTCCGACCCTGCAGTTTCTGCTAACGCTTTTAGTTCAGCTAAAGAGTTCTCGGCATCTTTAATAGTTCCTTCTGTCCAAACCCCCACCAGCACAACGCGTTCTAGTTGTAACTGTCGATATTCCGCCTCTGAAATATCCTGAAGTTCGGTGGAGAAGCCTTGGACACGTCGCAAAGCATGGCGCTCAGAGAGCTCCTGAGACTGATCTATGTTTTTGTCTTCTTCACTGGCATCAAATTCTGCCGCAACTCGGGCGCTTTCTTGAAGAAGTTTTTCAAACTCTACATCAAAATCTTTACTCAAGGAGAAACCCAGAAATATCTACATCTCGAATTAAAACAGCTGGGCCAGTAAGGGTGGCATTTGAATGTCCATCAATTGACACTTCAAGTCGACCACCTGGTGGGTTGATAATCCATGTTGCCGGAAGTTTTCCCTTGGTATGTAAAGTTGCAGCTAGGGCTACGGCGCAGGTTCCAGTTCCGCACGAACGAGTTTCGCCTGAGCCTCTTTCAAAGACGCGCATTTGTATTGAGTTTCCTTCAGTAATCTTTACGAACTCAACGTTAACGCCTTCTGGATAGGAATCTCGCGGACGTACAACTGGCGGTTCATTGAGTTCACCGATGTGGGACATGTCATCAACAAAGACAACTGCATGTGGGTTACCAACACTGATGTTGTAACCGTTCCAGATATGTCCATTTGTGCCAGCGGTGATACTTTCTGCCTCATCGGTTACCTGACCCATGTTGACTGAAATGTCATCGGTTAGTGGGACTCGCAAGTGTTTGATTCCGTCACGCGTATTGATTGCGAAAATTCCCTCTGGCTGATGACCACGTTCGACTAAGTAGCGGGCCATTACGCGAATACCGTTGCCACACATTTCAGCTAAGGAACCATCGGCATTGCGGTAATCCATAAACCATTTACCATCACGCTTAATCATGCGAATCAAGCCATCGGCACCAATGCCTGTTTCTCGATTACAAATTGCAGCGGTCTGGGCTGTTGTAATGGAGTGCTCATCAGTAGGATCGAAAACGAGCACAAAATCGTTTTCGGTACCGTGGCCATACGTTGCAATCATTGTTATTAGTTTATCGATTCAAGGATGCGCTGGAGGGCATTTTGTACCGGCGATATCCATGTGATGCGATCATCACGAGAAAACCAGGTTTCTTGACGGCGTGCATATTGTCTGGTTGCTCGCTTGGTCTCTTCCTGAGCCTCTTCTTGACTCACCTTGCCCTCAATTTGAGCAATCACTTGCGCATAACCCAAGGCTCGTTGCGCCGTTGTTCCTTGCATTATTCCCGCTTGTAAAAGAGTGTGAGCCTCTTGAACTAATCCTTGTTCCCACATGCGATCTACTCGAGTGGAAATTCGTTCGGACAAAGTGTCGCGATCCATCACTAGGCCAAACTGTTGAGCAAATGGATAACGTGAACTTTCTTCACGCGGCAGGTTTGCAGTAAAGGGCTTGCCAGTAATTTTTATCACTTCAAGAGCCCTGATAACTCGGCGTGAATTTGCTTTATCAATCGCAAGGGCAGCAGCTGGATCAAGTTTTTCTAAGCGCTCGAAAAGTGGCCCAATACCTTTTGTGGCAAACTCAAGTTCGAGTTCTGCCCGAACAACTGGATCAGTATCTGGAAAGTTCAGCTCATCCAAAATGGCTTTGATATACAACCCAGTTCCGCCAACGATAACTGCATCTTTATTTCTGCCATGGATTTCTGAGATCACAGCACGAGCCTTTTCTTGATACCAAGCGACATTGGCATCCTGGCTCACATCAAGTAAATCCATCATGTGGTGAGCAATCCCTTTGCGCTCATCAATACTTATCTTTGCCGTGCCGATATCCATGCCCTTATACAGTTGCATAGAATCAGCGTTGATAATTTCAGCATTTATTTGCTGTGCCAGTGATACCGCCAGATCGCTCTTACCTGTGGCAGTTGCGCCACAAATGACAATCAATCTCATCGTTTAACCGTTGGAATTCCAAGCATGGTCGATGCCGGCACAGGGTTGGCAATTCGCAGTTGATGAGCATCTGCTCCCCTGGTTTGGCGAACAGACAAAGGTTCTCCAATCAAATAATGCGCAGACGCCTGGGTGATTTTTACAGCTACTTCATCTCCTGGACGAGCAACAAACTTATTATCAAAGTGAACTAACCTAAAGTCTTCGCTGCGCCCCGTTAAACGTTCTTGTGCCTCATCTCTACGACCCTCATAATCTCCGACCAAAATCTTATGCGTTGTTCCAATCGCCTCTTGATTGACCGACAAAGAAATTTCTTGTTGATGATTGTGCAATCGGGTGTATCGCTCGCCAACAACTTCAGGTAAAACTTGATCCGGCATGGTTGCAGCAGGTGTACCAGGGCGCTTTGAATATTGATAGGTGTAAGCGGCGGTAAATCGTGCTGTTGTACATAGATCTAAAGTCGCCTGAAAATCTTCTTCGGTTTCTCCGGGGAAGCCAACAATGATGTCGGTAGTAATTGCCGCATGAGGAATTTCAGTTCGAACGCGATCTAAAATTCCTAGGTATCTATCGGTTCGATATGACCTGCGCATGTGCTGGAGAATTCGATCCGATCCTGATTGCAAAGGCATATGTAAATGAGGCATAACGTTGGGGGTTTGCGCCATAGCTTCAATAACATCATCGGTGAAATCACGTGGATGTGGTGACATGAAGCGAACGCGCTCGAGTCCAGCAATTTCGCCACACTTTTTGAGTAACTTGGCAAAAGCTTGGCGATCACCAAAATCCACGCCGTAGGCATTTACATTTTGGCCAAGCAAGGTAATTTCGATGACTCCTTGATCAACAAGGGCTTTTACCTCAGCCAAGATGTCAGCTTCATTTCGATCTTTCTCGATTCCACGCAACGCTGGAACGATACAAAAAGTACATGTGTTGTTACAGCCAACCGAAACTGAAACCCATGATGAAAACGCTGATAAACGTCTAGCGGGGAGCGTCGATGGGAAATGTTCCAGCGCTTCTAGAATTTCGATCTGAGACTCTTCTTCAACCCGTGCGCGCTCAAGTAACACAGGCAAAGATCCAACGTTGTGAGTACCGAAGACAACATCAACATATGGCGCCTTTTTAAGAATTGTTGCTTGATCCTTTTGGGCAAGACAACCACCAACAGCGATCTGCATATTTGGATTGGCTTTCTTAATAGGTGCTAGGAAACTTAAATTTCCATACAGTTTGTTATCTGCATTTTCTCGAACGGCGCAGGTGTTAAAAACAACAATATCTGCTTGTTCGCCAGTTACTACCGGGATAAATCCTGCTTCATCCAACAACCCTGCAATTCGTTCAGAGTCATGAACATTCATTTGGCAGCCGTAGGTTTCGACTGTGTAGGTACGGGTCATAGAGGCGATATTGAATACTCAAGATTCGAACGATTTACAACAAGCATCTGATGATTATCAAGGTGCTCCCAATCCGAATTTCCCCATCCAGTTGAAGCGACTAAGAAATCACCTTCGCGTACAGAGAAGCGAAGCTCGTAATGGTCAGGCCCACTCCATTCGCTCTGGTTGCTCTCATTGAATTCGCATACAGCAATCAAGGTTTCTGGTGTTTGGACCATAATGTTAATCGCAGAGTAATCTGCAATTGCGCGAACCAAATTAACTGTACTGCGGATACCTTCAACTAAACCCAGTTCATCTATTTGAGATAAAAGAGCATAGAAGAATCGTTCACTATCTGTGGTTCCGGTGATTAGCTCTCGGTACTTTGGGCTAATAAACTGTTCAGCGGTATCAGAAGGACGAATCGTGCCATTGTGCATAAATGTTGTTGTTCCATGAGTAAATGGATGATTGTTATCAATATTTATGGTGATGCCTTTTGAAGCAAGACGTAGATGAAATAGCGCCCCTGCTGTTTCTAGATTCTTGCCAGTTTTGGCTAGAAGATCACTTTCCTTGGCAGGGTTAATGTCTTTAACAATTTCGCCTTCGTAACCTATGCCCCAACCATCTTTATGTTCGGCAGACAAAGCAACAAATTTCTCAAAATCTGAGCCAACAACATCGTAAAAACTCTTACGCTCTAATGAAGTAAAGGCTAGTAATCTGCACATGGGGACAACTCTACTTGATGGCTACAGATTCTTCTTTGCGCGCTCTGCTGCTTGCGCCGCGCGCCATTTAGCTATCTCGCCATGATTTCCACTCAACAAGATCGCTGGTACCTCAAGATCTCGCCACATCGCAGGCTTTGTAAAGTTTGGATATTCCAGGTATCCCTCTTCATTGTGCGACTCTTCTGCCAATGATTCTGGATTACCTAATACTCCGGGAATTAATCGTGTGATCGCTTCAATCATCACTAAGGAAGCAACTTCTCCCCCACCTAGAACATAATCTCCAATTGAAACTTCGTGAACCCGATAACTCTTGTTTTCATAATATTGGCGCACTCGATCATCGATACCTTCATAGCGACCACAAGCAAAAACCAGGTGCTTTGATTGAGAAAGGCTTGCCGCCATCGGTTGATCAAATCGCTTTCCCGCAGGGGTCAAAATGATCAAATCTGTTTGCGCTGTCATTAAAGGATCAAGAGCTTTGCCCCAAACTTCTGGGAGCATCACCATTCCAGCCCCGCCGCCATATGGAGTGTCATCTACCGTATTGTGATTATCAGTTGAAAAAGCACGCAAATCATGAATCCCAAATTCGACTAACCCTTGGTCTTGCGCTTTACCAAGTAAGGATAATTGCAAAGGTGCAAAGTAGTCAGGAAAAATTGTTACCGCATCTATCTTCATTCAATTACCCCCGTGATAGAAGGTGGAATGACAACGATTTTCTTATTGGCAATGTCGACTGTTGGGACTAATTGATGTACAAAAGGAATCAACTGTTCTCCATTAGCTGTTTTGATTGCTAGCAAGTCTTGGCCTGGAAGATTAATCACATCGCTTACTTCGCCAAATGCTTCACCATTTTCAAGGACGGCTTGGCAACCAATCAATTGAAGTACGTGGTACTCGTCTTCATCATCGCTTTGCTCGTTGATATCAACATCTGCGTACAGCATGGTGTTGCGCAGTTTTTCAATGCCATTGCGATCAGTGATGCCTTCAAAGCCAAGCAACAAAATTCCATTATGAACGCGTCCAGAGATGATCTTTAGATTTCCGTGCGTATCTGTCTGAACTACTGCACCAATGGCAAAGCGACGATCAGGTTCATCTGTACGAACCTCTATCGTCGCTTCACCAAGAATTCCGTGAGCGCGACCAATTCGCCCCACGAGCAAGCGCATTGTTAGCGAACTTCGTCGGTCTCGATGAGATCGACGCGGACTGTGCGTCCTGCGAGCGCACTTACAACGGTACGAAGTGCTTTTGCGGTACGACCATTACGACCAATGACCTTGCCGATATCTTCAGGGTTAACGCGAACCTCTAAAGTTGTTCCGCGACGTCCGCTTTTTTCAGCGACAACGACATCATCGGGGTTATCGACGATTCCCTTGACCAAATGCTCTAGGGCTTCATCCATCATTTTTACTCTGCAGCCGCTTCTGTCTCAACCACTGCATCTGCAGTCGCTTCTACAGCTGGAACCTCTGCCACAGCTTCGTTAACTTCTGGCTCGGACACAACTGGCGCTTCTTCAACTACCGGATTTGCCTTAGCTGCAAGCTTCTCCTGTGCCTTCTTCTTCAATGTTGTTGCACCTTCTGCAGGTTCTGCAGCTGCTGCCTTCATCGCTGCTTCGTAAGCAACAATCTTTCCTGGCTTAACAGCTGCAACCTTAAGAGTTCCTTCAGTTCCAGGAAGTCCCTTGTACTTCTGCCAATCTCCAGTCACCTTAAGCAAAGCCTCTACAGCTTCAGATGGTTGTGCACCAACGCCGAGCCAGTACAGAGCGCGCTCTGAGTTGATCTCGATAAGTGATGGCTCTTGTCCTGGAACGTAGCGACCAATCTCTTCGATTGATAGACCGTTACGTGCCTTGCGCGCATCTGTAACAACAACGCGGAAAAATGGTGTGCGGATTTTGCCCATGCGCATTAAACGAATTTTTGTAGCCAAGAAAGTTGTACTCCTGTAAATGTGTGTCATGCGTATCAACCGCAGCGGGGTGCGCGGTCAATTCAGATGACTATCGAATTGTGGATGTTGCTGGGGGTAGAGGGCCCCGTCAACAGGTTCCTAATTCTGCCATTTATGCCCAAAAGAGGGAAATCGGCCTTTACTGTCCTTCGTCCAGCGCTCGCTTGGCAGGATTTCCAGATTTGGACTTCTTCTTCTTATTGGCCGCAGCGTTGACCTTTGGCAGGGCTGGCATACCCATTCCGGGAGGCATTCCAGCTGGCATTCCACCATTACGGACCTGCTTCATCATCTTTTGTGCAGCGGTGAATCGATCCACCAAATTGTTTACATCTGAAACTTTTCGGCCAGAACCCAGGGCAATTCGAGCTCTGCGAGAACCGTTCAGAACCTTTGGATCACGGCGCTCTGTCGGTGTCATTGATTGAACTATTGCTTTGGTGCGAACAATCTCGCCTTCATCAAAGTTTTCAATCTGTTTTTTCATTTGGCCAGCACCCGGAAGCATGCCCATTAACTTGGACATGTTGCCCATCTTTGACATCGCCTGCAGTTGTTCCAGGAAATCTTCTAAAGTGAAATCTTCACCGCTTACAAACTTAGCTTCAAGTTTTGCTGATGTATCGGTATCAAATGCTTTCTTTGCTTGTTCGGCCAAGGTTGCAACATCGCCCAGACCCAAGATGCGCGAAGCCATTCGTTCTGGATAGAAAATATCGAACTCGTGAAGTTTTTCACCCGTTGAAGCAAACATAATTGGTCGCTTAGTCATCGAAGCGATGGAAAGTGCGGCACCACCTCTGGCATCACCATCGAGCTTGGTAAGAACAACCCCATCAAAACCAACGCCATCTAAAAACGCCTGTGATGTTCTAACCGCATCTTGTCCGATCATTGCATCGACAACAAACAAAATCTCATCTGGATTGATCGCATCACGAATGTCTGATGCTTGCTTCATCAAATCTTCATCGACACCCAGTCGGCCTGCTGTATCAACAATGACCATGTTGTACATCTTGGACTTTGCAAACTCGATACCGTCTTTTGCAACCTTTACCGGATTTCCTTGGCCGTTACCGGGTTCAGGGGCAAAGACTGGAACATTGACTGATTCACCAACAACTTGCAGCTGTGTAACGGCGTTAGGGCGTTGTAAATCTGACGCGACAAGTAGCGGAGTGTTTCCTTGTTCGGCATAAAACTTTGCAAGCTTTCCCGCCAAAGTTGTTTTACCGGCACCTTGTAAACCAGCCAACATGATCACTGTTGGAGGATTTTTAGCAAAGCGAACTCTGCGTGCCTGTCCCCCAAGAATTTCAATCAATGATGCATTAACGATTTCAAAGATCGCATTTGCTTGGTTACTTCCTGATTGCAAAGTTGGTAATGCATCAAGGGATTTTTGACGGATATCAGCGATGAAATCCTCAACAACCGAAAGTGCCACATCTGATTCAAGAAGAGCTTGTCGAATCTCTAGACAGGTAGTTTCGATATCTGATGTAGATATCTTGCCCTTTGAGCGAAGCGAAGAGAAAGCTCCGCTAAAGCGCGAGGTCAGTGACTCAAACATAAGGAGGGAAGACTACTTCAAGGCCTGCCTTAGGTGCGAAGCGACCTCGTTGGCGCGCTCAACAGATAACGGTCCTCCAGTTAGTTCTGTTACATAAAGGGTATCAATCGCCTCTGCACCAAGGGTGGTAACAATTGCAGAGCGAATATCAACCTTAGATTGAGTAATCGCCGCTCCAATTCTAAAAAGTAATCCAGGTCTGTCATGACTTCGAACCTCAATGACCGTTGCATCTGTTGCAGCTTCTGTAAAGATCTCTACAACAGGATCCGGAACTGGGATCGATGGTTTTGATGCATACGCTGCCGCACGGGTAAGCAATCTTTCCTCTACATCTCTTGAGTCAATCAGAGCTGATGCGATTAATTCATGCAGCTTGGCTTGGCTAATTTCTGGTGCATGGGGCTCAGGCGTGACAATCCAATTCATGACAGCAGAATTTCCTATTGTTTTCGTGCGAGCAGATTTCACATCGAGCCGAGAAATATTTAAAACCCCAGCAACAATTGATAAAAGCCCTGGCTTATCAGGTGAAACTACTTCGACCGCATATCCATTTTCATGTTCGGCTAACCTGACAAGTAATTGACCAGCTTCAGCTAAAGATCTTTGTTCATCACTTATTTCTGGTTGCTGGGCAACTTCAGCACCTGCCATGGCTCGCTTAACTCTTTGAACCAAATCCTTTACAAGAGTGGCCTTCCATTCACTCCACCCAGCACTTCCTGTCGCTTCCCCATCAGCGATACTTAAAGCGTGAAGAAGTTCTAAGGTATTTACATCAGGAATCACGGCAAGAACCGATTGAATTGTGGCTGGATCATCTAAGTCACGACGTGTTGCGGTCGATGAAAGTAATAAATGGTGTTGCACTAGATTCTTAAGAACTTCAATATCCCTGTCTGCAAAGCCAATTCTTTTCGCGATCGGTTCAATCAAGCGCACACCACGCTCAGAATGATCCTCTTGGGTTCCTTTTCCAATGTCGTGAAAGAGTGCAGCAAAGAGAAGCAAATCGGGACGTTGAACTTTTCGGGTTAAATTGGCTGCATACACCGCGGTTTCAACCATATGTCGATCAACGGTATGGCGATGTAATGCGTTTCTTTGCGGCAAGGAACGAACACTTAACCATTCAGGGATCCATTCAAAGATGATCTCTTCCTGATCCAATGACTCGAAAATGCCGACCATGGTTTCACCAGCACCAATTAATGTGATCAGAAGTTCTCGAGCTTCCTTGGGCCAGGGATTGGTTAGTTTTCCTTCACCCTTCTTAAGCCTTACTGCCAAATCTGTGCATGAATCCAGTGACAGCGGTAGACCAAGTTGCGCCGCCGTTGCTGCGGCACGTAATCCAACAACAGGATCTTCATCCAAAGATTCCAGCGGGTCAATTGAAATCTCACGATTTGAAGCACTCACATTTTTAGCGACGGTTGCGACACGATCTCTTCTTAAAATACGACTGATTCCGTCAGAGCTTTTATTTTCAACCGCATGCCAGGTGTAAGTCAGTAGGAAATCAACAGAGCGCGCAGCTCTTGCGACTTCGCTCATCATGGCATCTGCATCGCTGTACTTTAAGAGTGTTGCAACTTTGTCTTGCTCCTGAAAAAGCAATTGATCTTTGCTGCGCCCACTTGCAATGTGCAAGGACTCGCGAACATTGTTGAGTGTCGCTTCAGCCCAGCTCACTTTTTCTAAAGGGACAGCAACTGCTCCTGTGAGCGAGATTGCTCGTAGCGCCTGTATGTCACGCAATCCGCCTCGGGCTTCCTTCAGGTCAGGTTCCAGTAAATAAGCTAGTTCTCCGGCCCGCGCATGACGTTCTTGCAAACTTTTGCGCAATGAAACAAGGTTGTCTTTGGCGTTTTTTCGCCAGAAATCCAAAGAATCACTTTTCACGTTTGCAACTAATTCAGCGTTGCCTGCAATCAGACGGATGTCGAGCAAGCCTGTCGCAACCCGTAAATCTGCATTTACTGCTTCACGATTTTCACTTCGAGTTCTGACTGAATGATCCACACTCTTTTTATCCCATAATGGATAAAGAACTTCATTAACGAACGCTTTTAGTAATTCAGATTCAATTTTTCCCGAATGTACAAACAAAATGTCCAGATCAGAACCTGGAGATAACTCGCCGCGGCCATACCCTCCAACCGCGGCGAGTGCTATCTCCTTACCCGAATCAATTCCATTGTGAGCCTTTGTGGCTTTGTGGAATAGCTCAGTGAGAAATCGATCGCTCTCGTTCGATCGCTCTCGCCGCTCTCGGGTACTCATAGAGGTGAGTCTAGATTGCGTCTACGCCGCGCTCTCCTGTTCGAACGCGAATAACTTGATCAACTGGTGTGGTCCATACCTTTCCATCACCAATTGATCCGGTAGACGCAGCTTTTACGATGACATCAACAATAGAGTCTGCATCCTTGTCATCTACAAGAACTTCTAGACGCACCTTGGGTACCAAATCAACGGTGTATTCAGCACCGCGATAAACCTCGGTGTGTCCACCCTGTCGACCGAAACCACTGGCTTCAGAAACAGTCATTCCTGTAATGCCCGCGCCTTGAAGTGCGTTCTTTACATCCTCTAACTTGAATGGCTTCAAGATTGCTGTAATGAGTTTCATCGTTAAGCCCCCTTCGAAATGCCAAAGACGCTGCCTTGGCTATTGTCTGATAGTTCGTACGCACGTTCTGCATGGATCGCAAGGTCAATTCCCGCGATCTCTTCATCATGCGTGATTCTGAAACCAATCGTCAGATCGATGATCTTTCCGATTATCAGTGTTGCAATGAATGAGTATGCAAGTACGGCTCCTGCGCCAATTACCTGCTTTACAAGCTGCTCAGTTCCGCCACCATTGAATAAGCCAACCTCTACGCCCACAAATCCGATCATCACAGTTCCAACGATTCCACCCACAAGGTGAACCGCTACAACGTCAAGAGAATCGTCATAACCGAGCTTGAACTTCAGACCAACAGAGAGTGCACACAACGCACCTGCGACTGCTCCGATAATCAATGCACCACTTGCGTTAACAGCAGCACAGGCAGGGGTGATTGCAACAAGACCAGCAACTACACCGGAAGCTGCACCAAGACTGGTTGCATGACCATCACGAACTTTTTCTACTAACAACCAAGCCAGAACTGCTGCAGTAGTTGCACCGATTGTGTTCAGTAGTGCAAGACCTGCCGTTCCATTAGATGCAACCGCTGAGCCTGCGTTGAAACCGAACCATCCAAACCACAGAAGTGCAGCGCCAAGCATTACTAGCGGCAAGCTATGAGGACGCATGGCAACTTTTCCAAAACCTGCTCGCTTTCCAAGAATTAATGCAAGGGCTAAACCTGCTGCACCTGCATTGATGTGAACCGCAGTACCACCGGCAAAGTCCAGCGCACCTAAATCATTTGCGATCCAACCACCAGTTTTGGCAACAAAGTTATCGAATGCAAAGACCCAGTGTGCGACCGGGAAGTAAACCAGGGTCGCCCAAATTCCGGCAAAGACCATCCATGCGCCAAATTTTGCACGATCTGCAATCGAACCTGAAATAAGTGCAACTGTAATTGCAGCAAAGATTCCTTGGAATGCAATAAAGACGGCAGCTGGAATAGTTCCAATCAAAGCTGTCGAGTTATCTAGGCCATTCAAAAATGCGAACTGGCCAATATCTCCGATAAGACCTCTGCCACCAACTGAATCTCCGAAAACCATTGAAAAACCAAAAGCGATCCACAAAACGAAAACAATCGCCAGAGCACCGAAAGACATCATCATCATGTTAAGCACACTCTTAACGCGAACCATGCCGCCGTAGAAAAGTGCGAGGCCCGGAATCATAAGAACAACAAGACCTGTGCTTATCAACATCCACGCGGTATCGCCTGAATTTAACGCATCCATGAAAACCACCTAATTTAATTCGAGAAATTTCTCGCCTTTGAGATGTGTGAACCTTCTCTACCTTCAGTTACAAAGAGAGGATTGGTTGGTTTCAACCTGGTGACAAAACCAAGGGTTGTGTTAAATCTGGGTTACGCCAGTAACCCAGCGATATAGCTTTGAGCGTCAAAGGGGGCAAAATCCGTTTCAGACTCCCCCGTGCCAATCCATTTGATGGGGATGCCTAGCTCGGCTTCGATTGCCAGAGCGACGCCGCCCTTAGCGCTTCCATCAAGTTTTGTCAGGACGATACCTGTTACATCAACGCTTTCAGTAAAGATCTTTGCTTGCTGCAACCCATTTTGGCCAGTGGTTGCATCAATGACAAGTAAGACCTCATTTATCGGTGAAACTTTTTCGACGACGCGCTTTACCTTTGATAGCTCTGCCATGAGATCACTTTTGTTATGCAAACGTCCAGCGGTATCAATTATGAAAATATCGCTGCGCGAATTCTTAGCATTTTGTGCTCCATCAAATGCAACCGATGCCGGGTCTCCGTTTTCTTTACCGGAGACAACTACGACACCAATACGTTCTCCCCACGTTTGCAGTTGATCAACCGCTGCTGCTCTAAAGGTGTCCCCTGCTGCCAAGACAACGCTTTTTCCATTGCGCTTGTAATGCGAGGCTAATTTCGCAACTGAAGTTGTCTTACCTGTGCCGTTAACACCAACGACCATGATTGTTGTGGTTCCATCTACGATAATTGGTTTGTGTGAGCTCTTGGATAAATTTTGAGTCATAATCTCAATTAATGCTGTTTCTGCATTATCGCTTTTAACTTTCTTAGCTGCCTCTAAAAACTCTTTAGCTAACTTAGGTCCTATATCTGAGGACAAAAGCTCTTGTTCTAGATCTGCCCAATCGGCGGGTGAAAAGTCATTGGTGCCTTTTATTTTGGCGATGAACTTACTAAAAAGACCCATCGAAAAGATCCTTAACTTGCGTCAGATTCGCGCAGACGTTGTGAAATAACTTCTGTCACACCATCGCCACGCATTGTTACGCCATATAGAGCATCTGCAATTTCCATAGTGCGCTTTTGGTGAGTAATGATGATCAGCTGAGAACTCGCACGCAGCTCTTCGAGTACACCTAACAAACGACCAAGGTTTACATCATCCAGTGCGGCTTCAACTTCATCCAGCACATAGAACGGACTTGGTCGCGCTTTAAAGATAGCTACCAACATGGCAACTGCGGTCAATGACTTTTCTCCACCTGAAAGTAGAGAAAGGCGCTTCACACGCTTTCCTGGTGGACGTGCCTCGACATCAACTCCGGTTGTCAAAGGATTATCGGGATCAGTCAAGATCAAGCGGCCATCTCCACCTGGGAAGAGTCTGGCGAAGATCTCTTCGAAGTGTTTTGCCGTCTCTTCATAAGCTTCCATGAAGATTGATTGCACGCGATCATCAACCTCTTTAATGATGTCCAAGAGATCTTTCTTGGTGTTCTTCAAATCTTCTAACTGCTCAGCTAAGAACTTAAGTCGCTCTTCTAGCGATGTGTACTCCTCGAGCGCTAGCGGATTAATCTTTCCGAGCAAATTTAGTGAGCGTTCAGCCGAAGCCAGGCGCTTTTCTTGTTGATCGCGACGGTATGGAACCATCTCGGTGGAAATGATTTCACCTTCATCGGTCTCGTGGAATGTTGGCACATCCTTATCTGGACCGTATTCGTTAACCAAGGTTGACGTATCAATTCCAAACTCTTCAACTGTCTTTGCCTCTAGCGTTTCAATACGCAGTCGTTGTTCTGCACGAGCAATCTCATCTTTGTGAACGCTAGAAGTAAGTTGTTCTAATTGTGCCGCTAACTCTCTGCCACGTGTTCGGACAGTTAAGGTTTCACCATCTCGTGCTGCACGAGACTCTTCAAGGCGTCCTCGTTCGGTTGCAGCCTTTGCGATGGAGCGTTCGATATGGATAAGAACTTCATAAGCAGCCTCTGCGACAGCTTGTGAAATTACCGCTGCACGAGCACGTGTACTGCGTCGAACAATCGCTCGCTCTGATGCATCTCGTTCTGCTTGTGCAGACTGCTCCAAAGCCAGGGCACGCGCTGCTACTGAATCAACACGTTCTTCAATAGTACGAACTGCAAGGCGGGCTTCAACTTCGGATGTACGGACAATTGAAACTTTATTGCGAAGCTCTTCGGTGCGTGAGTGATCAGGTTCTGCAACATCACCGCGTTGTTGTAGCTGTGACTTTGCAATAGTGATTTCACCTTCATCGCGAGATTTTGCTGTTGTTGCTTCCGCAATTGAAGTATTCAAGCGCTCAACTTCGGCCATTGCAGATTTCATATTTTGACCAGAAACTGCCAGTTGTTCAGTTAAGGCTGCAATTCGAGCATCTGATTCATTAAGTTTAGAAAGAGCTTCATCAAAATCAGCTTGACGTGCTCCAACTTCAGTTGATGCTACAGAAATTTCGAACTTTAGGCGATCGCAATTGTGAGCAATCTCTGAAAGCTTGGTTTCTAGAGCTTCAATCAATGCCTTAATTTCAATGAGTGAAGATGACGACTTGGATCCGCCTCGTGCTCGGCCGCGAGAAACAATGTCTCCATCACGGGTTACAACGGTTACTGATGGGTGGGATCTTAAAATTGCTTCTGCCGCATTTGCATTCTCGGCGACGACAGTGGATGCGAGAAGAGATGAAAGCAAATCACCAATAGCGGAAGAACGAATATGCGCTGAGAGCGGATTTAGACCAGCAGGAATTGTTGAGTTGGCGCTTTGACCAGGTTCGTAAACAAGCACATCGGCTTGACCCAGATTTTCATTGCGAAGAGTTGTTAGAGCAGTTACTGCAGATGAAAGATCCTTAACAACTACGGCGTCGGCCAAAGTTCCAAGTGCTGCAGCTGCGGCAGCTTCCCAGCCATTATCAATCTCGATCAATCCAGCGATGCTTCCAAGGATTGCTACCCCGCGAGAATCACGCAGGAGCGCAGATGCGCCGTCTCGACTCTGTGAAGTCAGCTGCATCGCCTCAAGTTTGGATTCAACCGCGTTTCTTTCGCGATCTGCTGCGCGTTCTGCATCAACTAGTTCAGTGTGCTTATTCTTTGCCGCATCCAAAGATGATTTAGCGTTTTCGTATTGCGAATCTAAACCTAGTTCACCTGAATCAGCACTTGCGATTTCAAGTTCGTACGCTGAATATTGCTGCTTGGCTTGATCAACTCTATTTTGTGCCTCATCACGGGCCCTAGTTAAACGCTCGATTTCTTCGGTGATCGCTTCAAGTCGTGCATTCAAAGACTTAATGTGACCCTCTTGACGAGCAGTTCCTTCACGCGCATCAGCAATAGCACGCATCGCTGCAGCAATAGTGTCTTCATCACTTTTTAGCGCAGACTCTGCCTGAGCAAGTGCGGTCGTGGCCTGTGCCAATTCTTGCTGGGCAGAAAGTACATCTGCACGAAGTTGGGTTTCTTCTAAACGAAGTGTCCGTGCTTCGGCATCCAAACTTTCAGGATCTCGACCTGATGTGCGAGCTTCTTCAGCTTCTTCATTGAGAAATCGGGAACGCTCTTGGGCCAAGCTTTGAGTTCCACGGAATTTTTCTCGCAATGAGTTTAAGTTGTAAAAAGTCTCTTGAGCAGCAACTAGCAACGGGCTTTCATGTGCAGCTTGTGCATCTAAAGCTTCTTCACGTCGTCTGACTGTGTCAAGCTCATTTTCAACTGCAGACCTGCGGTCACGAAGAGCATTCTCGTCAGCAACTTCTAGTTCTAGGGTCTTAGACATAGAAATAAAGTCATCGGCCAACAAGCGCAATTTCGCATCACGTAGGTCGGCTTGAATAGTTGCAGCTTTCTTAGCAACCTCTGCCTGCTTACCTAATGGTCGAAGTTGGCGACGAAGTTCAACTGTTAAATCTTGAACGCGTGCAAGGTTGGCCTGCATTGAATCTAATTTACGAAGCGCTTTCTCTTTGCGCTTACGGTGCTTCAATACGCCGGCTGCTTCTTCAATGAATCCACGTCGATCTTCAGGTGTGGCCATCAAAATTGCATCAAGTTGACCTTGTCCAACGATCACGTGCATTTCGCGACCAATACCTGAATCGCTCAATAGCTCCTGAATATCTAGTAAGCGGGAAGCTTCACCATTAATTTGGTATTCACTTTGTCCATTTCTAAATAAAATTCTAGAAATAGTTACTTCTGTGTAATCAATTGGAAGTGCGCCATCACTGTTATCAATAGTCAGTGAAACTTCGGCGCGACCAAGTGGAGCTCGACCGCTAGTGCCGGCGAAGATGACATCTTCCATCTTTCCGCCGCGAAGTGACTTTGCGCCTTGCTCACCCATAACCCAGGTGAGGGCATCTACAACATTTGATTTACCTGAACCGTTAGGGCCAACCACGCAGGTGATACCAGGTTCGAGACGAAGAGTGGTTGCCGAAGCGAAGGACTTAAAGCCCTTGAGCGTCATACTCTTCAAATACACGCGGTAAACCTATCGCCTATTGAGCGTGATTTTGACGAATTCAGCCTTGCGGATTGGCGGTTTTTAAAGCTTCGTAGGCCGTGCGGGCTGCAACTTGTTCAGCCTCTCGCTTGCTCTTTCCAGTTCCCTGACTTAACGCTTCCCCGGCTAACATCGCAACGGCGGTGAAGTTCTTGTCGTGATCGGGACCATCTTCGCTAACAATGTATTCGGGGGTGCCTTTACCCAATGCCGCGGCGAGCTCTTGCAACGCTGTCTTTCCATCAAGACCTGCGCCGCGAGCTACCGCTGAATCCATCGTAGGTGTAATCAGGTCGCGCACAATTTCAGTGCAACGCGCAAAACCAAACTGTAAATAAATTGCACCGATAAGTGCTTCGAGCGCATCTGCAAGTAGGGAATTTTTATCGCGGCCATTTGTAACTTCCTCACCTTTTCCAAGGCGGATGTACTGACCTAGTTCCAACCCCCGTGCAATATCTGCGAGCGCACGCATGTTGACGACACCTGAACGCAATGGCGATAAACGACTTTCATCAAATTCTGGATATCGCTTGTACAACTCTTCGGTGACAATTAAGCCAAGAACTGAGTCACCAAGAAATTCGAGTCGTTCATTAGTTTCTTTACTCCCCGATTCATATGCAAATGATCGGTGTGTAAAAGCCAACTCAAGCAAAGCTGGATCGAGTGTTACTCCCAGCTGCTCACTGAGCATGGAGCTCAGATCAGACCTCTAATACCTGACGACGGTTGTAAGTACCGCATGTTGGGCAAGCAGTGTGCTGCAACTTTGGTTGCTGGCACTGACCACATGTTGAAAGAGCTGCTGCAGTAGTTTTCCACTGGCTACGACGTGAACGCGTCTTTGAACGCGACATTTTTCGCTTTGGTACTGGCACTGTTCTAACCTCTTCTCAATCATGACAGCGGCAACGTGGCCGCAGAGGGAAAGTATCCCTCAAAAGGGCTAAATCTTGAAATCGGGATCGTCGAGGTTAAGCCCGCCTAGGCCTGCCCAACGGGCGTCGATGACCTCGTGTGCGTGATCTTCTGGCAGTTCGGCCCATTTTCCCCCGCATTCAGGGCACAACCCGGGGCAATCCTGGTCGCATAACGGATTAATGGGCAGGGATAAAACCACAGCATCGCGGATCGGCGTTTCAAGATTCATGATGTCCCCGTCCATCATGAGTTCATCTTCAATATCTAAATCCTCAAGAGTTTCTTCTTGCTTCTTCTTTTTCTTGCCACGTTCATTTGTTGGCTCGTAGTTATAGAGCTCTTGAATCTTGCGGTCGATCACGATTTCAACTGGATCAAGACAACGTATGCATTCACCTTTTGCTACCGCATAGACATCAGCGCTGAGCAAAATACCTTCAGTGACTGATTCCAAGCGTGCATCAACTTCAATGAATTCTCCTGCTGGTACAGCGATTAAATCCACACCGAACTTTTCCTTCACCGGGATATCAAGAACATACTCTTTCATCTCGCCGGCGCGACGAGGCAGTTCGTATGTATTGAGTTGAAATGTATCTGGCTGTTTACTCATGAGGATTTTCTCAAACTAACTTTTGAATTAGTTTTCATCGGCAAGTTGAGACAAAACATCCTTATCATTTGCCCCAGCAAGTCGATCCCGACCACGTGAAACAGCATCCATAGTCTTATTGAGAATTACTTCAAGGGTTGCAAGTCTGCCATCGATGTACTCTTCAACTTCGGCTTTCTCAATCTCCGCAGTTTCGCGAGCATCATCAAGAATTTTGCGCGCTTCATCACGGGCAATCTGAACAATAGATGTCTGTTCCACCATCTGTGAAACATCTTCACGCGCAATCGCAATCATTTGTTCCGCACTTACTCGCGCCTCTTCGATAATTGCATCACGGGTTTCGATAATTTTTCTGGCTGATTCAAAATCAGTTGGCAAGGACTCACGAGCATCATCTAGAACTTCCAGCATTTCGGCACGATGAACAACACAGCTTGCAGACAACGGGACTCCGCGAGCTTCTTCGACCATCGTGATTGCTGCGGTTAACTTTTCAACTGAATCCATAATTACTTCCCTGCTATTCGTAGCTTGAGTGCTTCATTAATTGGTGGCGGCACCATCGTTGATACATCTCCGTTGTAATGAGCCAGCTCTTTTACTAAAGATGATGACAGGAATGAATGTGACGGTGCCGTTGCCATGAACATGGTTTCAACTCCTGAACCTTGCAAATTCACCTGTGCCATTTGTAGTTCATAATCAAAATCTGAAACCGCACGAAGTCCTTTAACGATGGCTTGAATTGAATTACTCTTGCAGTAATCAACCAACAATCCGCTCCATGAATCCACAGACACATTGGGGAACTTAGCAACGACTGCAGTGATCATTGAAATACGCTCTTGGACAGTAAAGAGACTTGCTTTAGTTCTATTCTCCAGCACTGCTACAACCACGTGATCAAATTGCTGTGCCGCACGCTCAATGATGTCTAAATGCCCATATGTGATCGGATCAAAGGATCCGGGGCATACCGCGCGCTTCATGGCGTAAACGCTAGCAAGATGGCGCCAAGTAATCCATTCTTACGGCTGATAATTAGCGTAATAAATGGTCGCTTGCCCATAATTTCGCTCGCGAGCGGGTGCATAGGCGTCGGGCCAAATGAACTGCGGCCCTCTAGCTGTTCGCTCCACTGCGATAAAGGCATCACTGCTTAAAAATTCTCCGTCATACAGCGCGCTCAAAACATCTTCTACTGCTTGATTACTAAAATCATAAGGCGGATCGATGTACACCAAGTGATACTTTGTTTTTGGTAAATCCTTTAGAAATCTTTCCGCACTCATTCCAAAGAGTTGCAGTTTTCCACTTGGATTAGATTTCTTAACGAGCTCGTAATTATTTTCAATCGTTTTTTGAGCTTCATCATCTTTTTCTACAACATGCACCAAGGTTGCACCGCGAGATAGTGATTCCAGCGCAATCGCCCCAGATCCCCCAAAGAGATCAAGTACATGTAGGCCTTCAAAGCTTCCAAATTCGGAAAGTAGTGATGAGAAAAGACCTTCGCGTGCCCGATCTGAAGTTGGTCTCGTCGCACCTGCAACAGAACCCAAAGTTCGTCCGCGAGCAACACCTGCAATGATTCTCAATGTACTAACCCTTATCCAAGTAATCGACCGCTTGATCTCGCTGTAATTGCGCAAGCTCTTTCTTAAGCAAAGGATAGTTGGTTAAATCATTATCTGTTGCAATCAATTGATCGGCATCTTCTCGGGCTAGCTCAATCAAGGATTCATCACGCAAGACCCGCAATAAACGCAAATGCGACTGGGTTCCAGATTGGCTGGCACCTAGAACATCTCCTTCTCGCCTTTGCTCAAGATCAATTCTGGAGAGTTCAAAGCCATCAACGGTGGCAGCTACCGCGTTGAGTCGTTCGCGTGCCGGCGTTAATTCCTCGCAATGCGAGACCAATAAACAAAGACCAGGTGAGGTACCACGCCCAACACGGCCTCTTAATTGGTGCAATTGAGAAACACCAAATCTGTCAGCATCCATGATCACCATAATTGTTGCGTTGGGAACATCCACGCCAACTTCAATGACTGTGGTTGAGACTAAAACATCAATCTCTCCCTTGGAAAATGCCTGCATGGTGGCATCTTTCTCATCTGCAGCTAAACGACCATGCAAAATAGCGATTTTCAGCCCTTGTAGCGGACCTGCATGCAACATCGGTGCCAGCTCTTCGACCGATGAAATTTCATCTGATTCTTCACCGAAAAGAAAATCTAAATCCGCATCTGCTCCAGCGTCAGGATCTGCCGAAATTCGAGGGGCAACAACATATGCCTGATGGCCTTGTTCAACTTCTTCCCGAATTCGTTTCCAAGCACGCTCCATGTAATTCGGTTTCTCTTTTACGGGAACCACATGCGTTGTGATTGGTTGACGACCCAATGGAAGCTCGCGCAAGGTCGAAACATCTAAATCACCAAAAACTGTCATGGCGACAGTTCTAGGAATTGGGGTTGCTGTCATAACTAACAAGTGCGGAGGCAATACCGCTTTCTCTTTCAACGCATCTCGTTGCTCCACACCAAATCTATGTTGCTCATCAACAACAATTAAACCAAGATCTTTGAAAACAACTGATTCACCTAACAACGCATGAGTACCAATGACAATTCCAGCAGTTCCATCTGCTGCCTTCGCAAGTGCTTCTCGTCTGGCCTGTGCCGATTGTGATCCGGTAATCAGCGTTACTTGGGTTCCTGCATCCGACCCACCCAACATTCCGCCTTGCGCCAAAGTTCCTAATTGCTTTTGAATAGTTCGAAGATGTTGGGCAGCTAAAACTTCGGTGGGCGCTAGTAATGCGGCCTGTCCCCCGCTGTCAACGACTGCCAACATGGCACGCAAAGCAACGATTGTTTTACCCGATCCAACTTCGCCTTGTAGTAGTCGATGCATCGGATGTGGCTGGGCTAAATCACTTTCAATCTCTTTGCACACAGCGATTTGCCCTGCAGTTAATTCAAATGGCAAGGATTTATCAAATGAATCAAGAAGGCCGCCGGAAATTCTCTTTCTTGATGTTGAATTCAACTTCTTTAATTGATTGCGGCGTATAACCAAAAGTGCTTGCAGTAGAAAAGCCTCATCAAAAGTAAGGCGCTCACGTGCATTTTCTGCATGATCTAGATCTGCTGGTTGGTGCAGTTGTACTAACGCTTGTTGCAAAGTCGGATACTGGTGTCGCTCACGAATACTTTCCGGTAAAAAATCTTCAATTTCATCTAATGCTCCGATTGCAAGCTGGGCACATTGAGAAATTTTCCACGATGGGAGCTTTGAAGAGGCTGGATAAACTGGTAGAAATTTTCCTGCAAAACCTTCAACGGCAGAATCCACATCTGAACCATCAGGGATCAACTCATAATCAGGGTGGGCCAACTGCTTCTTATTGTTGAAGACACCAACTTTTCCGGCAAAAAGTCCTTGTCGCCCGATCTTTAAATCTTTTTCACGCCAGGCTTGGTTAAAAAATGTCAGCGACAACTTGTCCGTGCCATCGGTAACAACTACTTCCAGGATGCTTCCTTTACGACCACGTAAGGGGCGATTAGTTGTTGAATAAATCTGCGCCAAAATTGTGGTCTCATCGCCTTCGCGTAGCTGCGAGATATCGGACAATTCCCCGCGGACCATGTACCTGCGTGGATAGTGGCGCACCAGATCCCCAACGGTGCTGATCCCAAAAACGGTCGAGAGAACCTTGGCGGTACGGTCGCCAACAACGGCAGAAACCTTGCTCTCGAGTGTGGCCACGCGAGCATTCTCCCCCGCAATGTGGTTTATCTGGCTTACCTGCGCATGAGAGTTGCTTCATCTGGGGCGAAATTGGCTTCCTCCCCCGCCTACGGGGTACCCTTACGCCCTGTTCCCATTGGAACGAGTTCAACAGAACAAATAAAAGGAGTACCGCTGTGGCATCAACATGCGATATCTGTGGCAAAGGCCCAAGCTTTGGAAACAATGTTTCTCACTCACAGGTCAAGACCCGTCGTCGTTGGAATCCAAACATCCAGCGCGTTCGCACCCTTGTTGGTGGAACTGCAAAGCGTCAAAACGTTTGTACTTCATGCCTTAAGGCTGGAAAAGTTACACGTTAATTTAAAGTTTTCTTATTGAAAGTGGCGCCAGGTATCTGGCGCTTTTTTCATTTCTACGCCACTTACGCCAGCACCTTCTTCAACTACTCCAATACAGAATCCGCCTAAATCTTTTCCAGTTGCCAGAAATACATGATCCTCGCCCCCGGCCAGAATCCATTGCCATACATCTTCACCGACTGATTCTGCCAATTCACTTAAGGTCACAAACTCAGGGTGGCTGCGGATCAATTCTTTATCAATCACAAATTGAACTCCAGATGCAAGCGCAACTTGCTCGGCCTGAATTATTAAGGCATCACTCACGTCACACATAGAAGTAGCTTTTCCATTTGAAAATTGAACCGCAGCAGAATAATCAACTGTTGGTGCAGAAAACTCAGAGACCGCGTGCAATGCCATATCTGTATCTAAATCTTTCTCAATAATTGCAAGGCCCGCAGCTGACCAACCTGGCAATGAAGAGATAAAAATTAAATCACCACTTTGTGCACCGGATCTAGTGATTGCGGTATCAATCTGGCCAATAGCCGTTATTGAAATAGAAATGCATGGACCTTTGGCTAAATCGCCTCCGACAACATAGGCACCGCAGCTGCTTGCCTCGTGCGCAATACCTTCGGCAAGTTCTTCAATCCATTCGATGGACTCTTGACCGGTAAGAGTTACCGCGGCCACCAAATACCTTGGTGAACCGCCCATTGCATACACATCTGCAAGATTTGCCGCAGTTATCTTTCGGCCAATATCAAAAGCACTAGACCATTCGGTATTAAAATGTGTTCCTTCAACTGCGACATCAGTTGTGATTGCGGTGCGTTCTGAAGTTTTTACGACCGCGGCGTCATCGCCAATTCCGATTTCGACTCCTCGCCCCGATGTACCAAAGATGCGTGCCAGTGCGGCAATTACCCCTGCCTCATCGAAGTTCATACCGCTTAGCCTATTGGACTACCTCGTCGGGCTCATCTGCGGTAGCGTTGAGCCATCGACCAGAAGGGACTTCTCATGTCAGTACAGGCTTTCATCTTGATCCAAACTGAAGTTGGCAAGGCAACAGGAGTTGCAGATGCTGTAGCAAAGATCCCTGGCGTTACTTTGTCCGAAGGTGTTACTGGTCCTTACGATGTAATCATGCGTGCAGAAGCTGCAAGTATGGAAGAGTTTGGTCGTCTAGTTCTTTCAAAGGTGCAAGGTGTACCTGGAATTACACGCACTTTGACTTGCCCAGTTACACACCTGAGCTAATTTTCTCGCCTACTTACTAAGGGCAGATTCGATCAACCCCGTAATTAGTGCGCTGTAACTAACCCCTGTCGCATCCCACAATTTTGGATAAACGCTAGTTCCCGTAAAGCCTGGCATTGTGTTTATCTCATTAATAATGATTTCGTTGTCATGAGTATAAAAGAAATCACAACGCGCTAGTCCAGAACAACCAAGCGCATCAAAAGCCTGCATGGCAGCAATTTGAATTAATTGAGCATCCTCTTCAGGGATTGCCGCAGGAATTTTTACGGTAGTGGCATCATCTAAATACTTTGCCTCAAAATCATAAAATTCGAATTGAGGATTAACCACAATTTCGCCCACAACGGATGCGTAGCTGGTTCCATCGCGCTCAAGGACTGCGCACTCTATTTCACGTCCATTGATTGCATTTTCAACCAAAACTTTGTCATCGTATGTGAATGCATCATCAATTGCCGGGCCAAATTGCGCTGATGATTTAACTTTGTGAGTACCACGACTTGATCCACCACTTGATGGCTTTACAAAGACTGGATACGTAAATGTCTGCGGATCAGGATACGCGTCACCTTTTTTCACAACAAAACCAGGTGCAACTTTCATGCCTGCTGCAGAAAATAGCTCTTTGGCTCGCGCTTTATCCATCGCATCCGCAGATGCTTTAACTCCGCTGCCCACGTAGGCAACACCAACATCTTCTAATAACTGCTGAATCTTTCCGTCTTCGCCAAATTCGCCATGAAGTACTGAAAACACGCAATCCACATGAACAAACTTTCCATCGATGACAAGACCACCTTGTACAAGTTCAACGGAGGTTCCATTGTCTTCAATTGTGGGCATCACCTTGTTAACTATTGCCAACGGGTAGTTGTTTTCAAGGCTGACCCACTTACCGCCCTTAGTAATTCCAACCAAAAGCGGAGTAAAGAGTTTTGTATCTAAACCTTTTAAGACGCCTCCACCAGAAACACATGAAACTTCATGTTCGCTACTGGGTCCCCCACAGATAATCGCTACAGTTTTTTGGCTCATCGAATGAAATTTTCAGCCTTCGTTGTAATCTCCATAAGTCGATCAATAGCTTGCTCAGGGGTCAATGTTCCTGCGACAACATCTGCTACCGCTTCAATTACAGGAACTTCTATCCCAACGCGGTGTGCTATTTCAAGAACTGCGCTAGATGAAGCAACACCTTCAACAGTCTTTGCCACAGTTGTTCTTGCGACATCCATCGATCCACTTTTTCCTAAAACCTCGCCAAAGGTACGATTTCGAGAAAGTGCTGATCCGCAACTTGCAACTAAGTCGCCCATGCCTGCTAATCCCGCTGCACTTAAGGGGTCAGCTTTATGAGCAGCGCAGAGCCGAGCTACTTCATTAAGTCCACGTGTAATCAACATGGCTTGAGTATTTTCGCCGTATCCCATGCCAATCGACATTCCAACCGCCAAGGCAATCACGCTTTTAATCGCACCTGCTAATTCACAGCCCAAGACATCGACCGACGTGTAGACGCGGTAATACGGTGTTGTAAACAATTGTTGAACTTTTTCAGCGATTGCAATTGTGGGAGCTGCGGCAACAGCGCCAGCTGGTTGGCGTAAAACAAGCTCATTAGCAAGGTTCGGGCCAGTAATAATTGCAATATTTTCGGTTTCTAAAACCTCTGAAACAATTTCAGTCATGCGAAACTTTGTGCTTGTCTCTATACCCTTTAAGGTACTAATGATCAATGCATTTGGTTGAAACAGAGGCTTCCAACTATTTAGATTCTCGCGCAGAGCTTGTGCTGGGATGGCCAGAACATAAATGTTGGAATATTCAAAAGCTTCGGTTAATGAGGAAGTTGCCTTCAAACCCACCGGCAAAATATTCTCATCTAAATACTTGGAGTTTGTATGCTTTAGATTTATTTCATCAACTAGCCCTTGGCTACGCCCCCACATCAATACATGGTTTCCAGCATCACAAAGAACTTGCGCCATAGTGGTTCCCCACTGACCCGCGCCAAGTACAACAACCTTGCTCACTTCTTTTTAACCTTCTTGAAGTTTCCGGTTTTAGGCAGAGTTGAATTGTGGAGGTCAAAGATTTCCACTGGACGTTTTTCACCGCGTAGCTCTTCTAGCAAATTTGTAAGCTCGCGCATCACAAATGCAGTGGCTTCACGCAGTGCCTCGGCATCATTTTCTTTTCCGTACCAGGCAGAGAGATCAAGTGGCTTTCCAACTAAAATCTTGATAGGCGTGCGCGGGAAAAATTTAATTTTCTTTTCATAGGTTGGCATCACGATCTGGGATCCCCATTGAGCAATTGGAACAATTGGTGTCTGGGTGGCGATGGCTAAACGCGCTAGACCTGTTTTGGCAACCATCGGCCAACCAAGTGGGTCTCTGGTTAATGTGCCTTCAGGGTAAACGCCTACACAATGTCCAAGATCTAAAAGTCGAACCGCATGATCTAGAGCTTTTGATGCATCCTTGCTTTCTCTGGCAACTGGAACCATGCCTGCGGCCAAAACAATCTTTCCAATTACTGGAACCTTAAACACACCCTCTTTGCCGATATAGCGAGGAGCTCGGCCATTGCGGAAAAGAAAGTGCGTCAGGAACAAAACATCTAAGTAAGAGACATGGTTGCTGGCAACAATAATCTTGCCGGTTTTAGGAAGGTTTTCGCCTCCTCGCCAAATTTTCTTGCCCACTAAATTCATAATGGGAATCAATACCTTGGTGCCTAACTTAAAGGCGAAGTTTGTGCCGAGTGGCTTTCCTGTGGGTGGAGCATATGAAACCTTGAACTCCGTCATGGCCTTAATAGTAGTGCTGCACATGCAAAAACGGGGCCAGCGTTAGCTGACCCCGTTTCTTAAGTTAAAAAGAATTACTTCTTCTTACCCTTCTTTACAGCCTTCTTTGCTGCTGGCTTCTTCTTAGCAGGTGACTTCTTAGCCTTCTTTGGAGCTGCCTTCTTAGCACTCTTCTTCGCAGCCTTCTTTGGAGCTGCCTTCTTTGCTGCTGGCTTAGCAACAACCTTTGGCTCTGGCTTTGGTGCTGGAGCTAGCTTGCGATCTCCTGAGATAACTTCCTTCAGTGCCTTTGCAGGTAGGAAGCGTGCCTTCTTTGAAGCCTTGATCTTGATTGTCTCGCCGGTGAATGGGTTACGTCCCATACGTGCCTTGCGGTCAACCTTCTTGAACTTACCGAAATCGTTGATCATTACATCTTCGCCCTTTGAAAGGTTGCGAACGATTGTGTCAAAAACGATATCTACAGCGTGAGCTGCTTCCTTCTTGCTGTCGTTGAAGTGTGGTGCTAACGCAGCAATGAATTGGGCCTTATTCATTGAAATCCCCTTATTTACGCGTAAATGTTAAGCCACTGCCTAACGTGTTCTTAAACTTACGCGCATACAAGGGGTGAGTACGTTATTGAAATGCGCGTGTCGCATTTTTTTATTTAATGAAAATCGTTAAAAAACCCTTTTTTTATGCGTAGAAAACTCTAAATCATTGATTGAGAGTTTTACACAACCCAACTCACCCCCCGAAAAAAACCTTGATTTACGCTTGTTTTGGGGCGCTAAGAACGAATTGGCAGCGTTGCTGGTTTGTATGCAGGACGATTTTTTTCAAAAGTGTCAATGAAATCAGTCTGTTTCAAGGTCAAGCCGATGTCATCCAGACCTTCCATTAAACGCCAGCGCGTGTAGTCATCAATCGCAAAAGGCAAGCTCTTGCCCGCATAGGAAACTGCGCGGTTTTCTAGATCCACCGTGATCGCAGTTGCTGGATCGGCTTCGATCGCTTCCCACATCGCTTCTACATCGGCTTGATCAAGGATGATTGTTAACAGGCCACCCTTGAGCGAATTGCCGCGGAAGATATCTGCAAAGCGGCTAGAGATAACAACTTTAAAACCGTAATTCTGAAGCGCCCACACTGCGTGTTCGCGAGATGAACCGGTACCGAAATCCGCACCTGCTACCAGAACTGTTCCGCTCTTATAAGCAGGTTGATTGAGAACGAACTCGGGATCATTGCGCCAAGCTGCAAAAAGCCCATCTTCAAAACCGCTACGAGTTACCCGCTTCAAGTAAACCGCAGGAATAATCTGATCTGTATCAACATTGCTGCGACGAAGTGGAACACCGGTTCCAATATGTGTGATGAATTTTTCCATGGTCAGATGCTCCTTATAGATCCGCAGGTGAAGACAGAGTTCCACGCAGCGCGGTTGCAGCTGCAACGAGTGGACTTACCAGATGTGTTCTTCCACCCTTACCTTGACGGCCCTCAAAGTTTCGGTTTGAAGTCGATGCAGAACGCTCGCCTACTGCAAGTTGATCAGGGTTCATGCCTAGGCACATTGAGCAACCCGCATTTCGCCATTCAGCTCCTGCATCAAGAAAGACTTTGTCTAGCCCTTCAGCTTCTGCTTCAAGTCGAACTCGTGCAGAACCAGGAACAACCAACATGCGAAGAGTTGATGCAATCTTTTTACCCTTCAAAACATCTGCTGCAGCACGTAAATCTTCGATACGGCCATTGGTGCAAGAGCCTAAGAAAACAGTGTCAATTGCTATCTTCTTTAATGGAGTTCCGGCTTCTAGGCCCATGTAAACAAGAGCGCGCTCTGCAGCGGTTCTTGCTTCAGTATCTGCAAAATCTGCAGGGTTTGGCACTACACCGTTTAGCGGAAGACCCTGTCCAGGGTTAGTTCCCCACGTTACAAAAGGCTCTAGATCATCAGCATTGAGATTAACTTCGACATCAAATTTCGCATCTGAATCGGTAAAGAGTGTTTTCCAATAAGAAAGCGCGGCATCAAAATCTTCAGGTGCATGCGGCTTGCCCTTGATGTAATCAAAGGTTGTTTGATCTGGTGCGATTAACCCTGCACGTGCACCAGCTTCGATTGACATATTGCACACAGTCATTCGGGATTCCATAGACAAAGCACGGATAGCGCTTCCACGATATTCGATGACATAGCCTTGACCGCCACCCGTACCGATCTTTGCGATGATGGCAAGGATAATGTCCTTAGAAGTAACGCCAGGCTTCAATATGCCCTCTACATTTATTGCCATGGTCTTTGGTCGAAGCAGCGGCAAAGTTTGCGTAGCTAGAACATGCTCGACCTCTGAAGTTCCGATACCAAATGCGAGCGCTCCAAAAGCACCGTGCGTTGAAGTATGCGAATCTCCGCAGACGATTGTCATGCCGGGTTGGGTGATTCCAAGTTGAGGTCCAACAACGTGAACAACGCCTTGGTCCTTATCTCCGAGCGAGTGAATACGAACGCCGAACTCTTTGCAATTTGCACGCAAGGTATCGACCTGCAGCTTTGAAACCGGGTCTGCAATCGGCTTATCAATATTAAGTGTCGGAACATTGTGATCTTCTGTTGCAATCGTTAGATCAGGGCGACGTACTGGACGACCAGCCAGGCGCAAGCCATCAAATGCTTGTGGGCTTGTTACCTCATGGATTAAATGCAGATCAATGTAAACAAGATCTGGTTCACCATCTGCACGTCGTACGACATGCTCTGCCCAAATCTTCTCTGCTAACGTTTTACCCACGGCTTCGTACTCCTTTTTCGTTCCAACTTGAGGTATCAGATACTGAGATGCTAATATCACTCTGTGAACACAAAGAATAGCGGAGTTGGCGTATTAGACAAAGCGGTGTCAATTCTAAGCACACTAGAGGCTGGCCCGCATTCACTTGCAGAGCTAGTGGCCGCAACTGGCATCGCCCGTCCTACCGCCCACCGATTAGCAGTGGCACTGGAATTTCATCGCTTAGTTGCCCGAGATTTAACGGGACGTTTTGTTTTAGGTCCGCGTTCAGCTGAATTAGGCGCAGCCGCAGGTGAGGATCGTTTGCTTGCCGCCGCTGCCCCTGCGCTGTCTGCGCTACGTGATGCCACGGGAGAAAGTGCTCAGTTGTATCGCCGCCAAGGTGATTTACGCATTTGTGTTGCTGTAGCAGAGCGTCTGTCAGGTTTACGGGACTCTGTACCTGTCGGTGCGGCGTTAACTATGCAGGCAGGCTCTGCAGCGCAAATTTTATTGGCGTGGGAAGACTCTGAAAAAATTCACCGCGGTCTAACTAATGCACGCTTTACAGCAGCGCAACTGTCAGCAGATCGTCGTCGTGGCTGGGCGCAATCTGTTGGAGAACGCGAAGCCGGGGTTGCATCAGTATCTGCACCAGTTCGTGCACCTAATGGCAAGGTAATTGCCGCAGTAAGCATTAGCGGCCCGATCGAACGTCTAGGACGTCAACCTGGCCGCATTCATGCCGCTGCAGTAGTTGCTACCGCTGCTCGTCTGACTGAATACCTAGCTCGCGAATAACTCGCGAAATAGTTGAAAAGGAAAATCCTTTTCGCTGCAACAAGGATTGAATTCTGCGAATCTGAACCTCAGCCTCAAAACGACTCATTGTGCTGTACTTGCGCATCGCCAAAGAAAAAGCGGTGCGGTATTCAGATTCCTCATCGATCTCATCCAACGCCTCATCGATACTTTGCTGATCTACTCCCCTAGTGCGAAGTTCGCCAGCGATAATTCTTTTGGATAGTTTCTTTGAGGTATGTCGCGATTGAGTCCACGCTTTTGCGAATTCAGAATCGTTAATCAATCCTTTTTCTTGAAGTCGAAACAGCGTTGCATGTGCAACATCATCTTCGACTCCGCGCTTTTTTAGATGAGCCAGAAGCTCACCCTTACTCTTGGCCCGCGTGACCAACGCATTTAATGCGATGGTGTTTGCAATTGAGTAAGGGTCAGCCTCGTGGTCAACTTTGTTGTACTCCAACATTGGAGTTTAGAAATCCACCTCTGCGGCGGCCTCATCGATGGCAGCAACGAGTGCTGGATCAACCTCGACCGGAACAAAGTGAGCGCGGATCTTTGTCTCAATATCATTTGCAAGATCTGGGTTATCCAAGAGGAATGCGCGAGCATTTTCTTTACCCTGACCTAGCTGGTCGGCTTCGTAGGTGTACCAAGCTCCTGATTTCTTGACGATACCGATATCTACGCCCATGTCGATCAATGAACCTTCACGTGAAATTCCAGTTCCGTAAATGATGTCGAATTCGGCTTGCTTAAATGGTGGAGCCATCTTGTTCTTAACAACCTTTACGCGGGTACGGTTACCCACTGATTCCTGGCCATCCTTAAGGGTTTCAATGCGACGGATATCTAGGCGAACTGAGGCGTAGAACTTAAGCGCCTTTCCACCTGTAGTTGTCTCTGGTGAACCGAAGAAGACACCGATCTTGTCGCGAAGCTGGTTAATAAAGATAGCTGTTGTCTTTGATTGGTGAAGTGCACCAGTAATTTTACGAAGTGCTTGAGACATCAAACGAGCTTGTAGACCCATATGTGAGTCGCCCATCTCGCCTTCAATTTCTGCGCGAGGAACAAGTGCTGCAACTGAGTCAACTACGACTAGATCAAGTGCACCTGAACGAATAAGCATGTCCATGATTTCTAGAGCTTGCTCACCAGTATCTGGTTGTGAAACAAGTAGTGCATCAATATCAACGCCAAGCTTCTTTGCATACTCTGCATCAAATGCGTGCTCTGCATCGATGAATGCACAGATACCGCCAGCTTTTTGTGCATTAGCAATTGCATGCAAAGTAAGAGTTGTCTTACCTGAAGATTCTGGTCCGTAAATTTCAACAACACGACCGCGTGGAAGTCCACCAATACCAAGTGCGATATCTAGTGCGATTGAACCTGTTGGAATAACTTCGATAACAGTGTTCTGTCGCTCTGACATCTTCATTACTGAGCCCTTACCAAATTGACGTTCGATCTGGGCTAGGGCTGTGTCGAGCGCTTTTTGGCGTTCGCTGTTGGCTTTGTCTTGTGCTGCATCGTTAGCTTTATTACTTTTTTCAGTAGCCACTTACATTCCTTTCGATAGAACGTCTTGCGTTATGCAAAAACGTTTTGGTCTGGCCCAGAAGGTACGGAGACCCAACGACGGACCGCTTGACCCCCACACAAGGTGTGGATCGCATGCGGGCGGAGGTTGGAACCGCTCTGGTTGTACGGGATAAGTTTATCCGAACATCTGTTCGAAAGGTATCAGGGGCCACTGACAAGGCCACAGCGTGTCGCCACGGGCATACTGGGCCAGTGTTGATCCTGTTGCCGCCTTCGGAGAAGAAATCCCCCATTCCAGGCCCGGCTATCCAGGTCTACACGGGTGTCCTTTACGCCGCCTTGGGCTGGGCTCGCCTGAACAAGGCGCAACAAAAGCTTGGCCAATCAGCGATCGCCATTATTTCGGCCAAGTACGGTGTCGTGCGCCCTATGGATCCCATCGCGCCCTACAAAGAAAAAATTGATAATAAAAAGATGGCTACCCAAGTTGCACAGGTTTTAGATGCAGCCGAAACTGAATTGATAATCGATTGTCGCTCATCAACCTATCAAACTGTCTGGCAATCCCCAGTTGCCATAACTGTTGAGATCAAAGTGTTCACGCGCGTTGCTGGCGTTAAAAAGGTCATCACACACATGTCCAAGAAAACTCGTGGTGAAGTAACCCATGAAATTTTAAAGGCTTCGCAGATACCAAAAACTTTCGAAGAATTACAAGTAATTGTTGCGCAAAAATTTGAGTGCGAGTTGATCAGAGGTGATGAAAAGAATCCGTGGGCATTAGAGGTGTTTTGCTAAAGCGTTTCTATGACGCCATCAGAGCGGTCTTTTTGATCAGTTCAACTGTCAACGTTGGATAGTTCCACATAATTACATGTGCGCAGTTATCAACCACAATCCACCGCGAATGAGGTGGTGCAACAGTTTTTTCTTGAGCAATTTTCTCTGGCAAAGTCAGATCGCTATCACCAAAAACTACTGAGAGCTTAACTTTTTCAGGTACGACTGATTCAAATCTGCGTCCATTGGCACCATGCCACATTGGCATGTATCCCTTTGATCGGGCCATCGCAATAACTGCGTCCCGGCAGGACTCAAAACTTAACTCACGCCACAAGTGTGTAATCTTCTTATATCCAATAGCTTTTAAAAGTGGGATTCGATACGCCGTCTTCATGAAGTACTGCGAAATCTTTGCAAGGATTCGCGCATCAAGACTTGGTGGCAACTTTCGTGGTGGCTGTTCATGCCACAATCCTGCGGGTGCTAGTGCGGTAACACTTAGAACATTATCGGGAGCAACCGCGGCCATTTCTAATGCAATCCATCCCCCTAATGAATTTCCAGCTACGTGCATCTTCTCAACACCCACTTGAGAAACCATGTAATCAACTATCGCCTGAGCCAGAGAACGTGGATCCATTTCTTCACCTTCACCGAGTGGCGCATCACCATGTCCCGGAAGATCAATGGCATAAACCGTAAAGCTTTCTAACAACTCTGGGACCAGGCTTTTCCAGATACTTCCGGCAGAACCTAAGCCATGCACAAGAACTAGTGCAGGGTTATTCAGGTCTTGTGTATATCGATGAGAGCTAACTGGCATTTTAGTATTTGTACTTTTCTGTCTCGTTTGGATGGGCCTTGCAGACCGCTTTCCAAATTACATCTGGTTCAAAACCTGCAGCCAAAGCTTCATTCACGCTCTTGCTACCTAAATCAGATAATGCGATATCTGAAGAAAACGATGGCGCCCATGAATCACCAAATGACAAGGTGATTCGCTCGCGTAGGTCAGAGATTCGCAATGCCGGTAATACCTTGTGCTTGGAAACGCGATTGTTCGGGCGTTAACGGCGACAAAACCTGTCCCAGTAGCCAACGAACGACCAGTGCGCTTTTGTTTTGATCTCCAACGATATGTGTAACCGCTACCGAGAAAGCTTTCCACAACACATGATCTTGGGCGCAAAAGGCTTGCGTCAGAATTTCTGGATCATTACTGCGCATTGCTGCCAATGCTAGATCCTTGGAAATTTCTTGAGATATCAACGCTAGCGCTGCTGTTGCATCGCTTGCAGTTTGCGCAAGGGTGACTATGCGTTCCATTTCAGATTCACATAACGCTGATAAAACACTTTCTTTATCACGATAGTGATTGTACAAAGTTGCGCGAGAGACTTGTGAAGCATCTGCAATTTCGATCATGGACATTTTTTTAAGCCCTGTAGTTGCGATTAATCCTTTAGTAGCCTCAAGAATTGCTGATTGTGTACGACGATGAGTTGCTACTTGTGGCGCGTACTTGTTAAGCGGCATCGACAACAGTGAGAGTGACGCCCTCACGGCTCTTGAGCTCTGAAGCAACTTGTGTAAATACTCCTGAAAGCGTCAGACCTAGCGCTGTGCAAATTGCATTAAGCAGTTCAGAGGATGCCTCTTTTTGGCCACGTTCTACTTCAGATAAATATCCCAAAGAGACTCGTGCATCGCGGGCAACATCACGAAGAGTGCGACCCTGCGAGGTGCGGGCAGCGCGAAGGGTCTGACCTACAGCTTCACGAACTAGAACCATTGTCATTCCCCTCTCTTGTGTCGAAGTTTCGATGCGCTATTTATGCTCGATGTCTAAGGATACGCGCAAAGGTGGCTATCGCGCTTGATGTAGCTGCGTTTCGCACAGATTCACGTTCACCTGACAACGACAATTCGATGGTTTGGCTGACCGGCCCCTCGATCGCAACCCAGACCGCACCGACAGGATGGCCATCTAATGGGTTAGGGCCAGCCACACCTGTGGTGCCAATTGCCCAGGTTGTTCCAAAGGATTTGATCGCACCTTTTGCCATAGCGATAGCTACTTCTTCACTAATGACTGAATACTTTTCAATTACGGCAGCATCAACACCAAGATGTGAAACTTTGATTTCATCGCGGTAGGCAGTTAATCCTCCGACAAAGACATCAGATGCACCAGAAATTGTTACCAATGCCGAACTCACAGCTCCTGCGGTTAAAGATTCTGCAGTGCTTATTGTTTCGCCACGCTGGCGTAGGTGCTCAACGATCTCGGCAGCAAAGCCAAGAATCTCGTTAGGAAGCGCCATTAGTAATCTCTCTTCGTTTCTATTTCTTGGTGGTAAAGGCAGACTTTACATAGTAAGCGCCGGTAAAGATAGTGAGCGCAATGGCAACATACATAAACCCATCTCGGAACCAATAGAGGCTGTCGTCAAGGGGTAGAACATAGAAGCCAACGCCAAAGCCTTGCATCATGGCTTTGATCTTTCCACCCTTGTTGGCTGGGATCACGCCACGTTTAATAATTGCTAACCGAAAAATTGTAATTCCAATTTCGCGGGTCAGAATTACAATTGTCATCCACCAGGGCATTCGATCAAGAATGGATAGTGAAACCATAGCTGTGCCGATCATGAATTTATCTGCTACTGGATCTAAAAACTTTCCAAACTCAGTAATAGTTCCGCGGCTACGAGCAAGCTTTCCATCTAGAACATCCGACATTCCTAAAGCAAAAAATACGCACCACGAAATATATTGCCAGGTGGTGTCATCTCCCCCATTTTTGAACAAGGTGTACGCACCAACTGGCACAAAAACCAAGCGCATAACAGTGATGAAATTAGGAGTTATAAAGGCTGGCAATTTCATAGTGGTCTAGCAACCAAATCTGCACCCATTGAATCAATGACTACTGCATCCACATATTGACCTACGGTAAAATTGGTTCCAATAAAGGTTGTTGTTCCATCTACTTCTGGACCCTGATGTGCGGCGCGGCCTTCTTGTAATTCCGCATCCTCAATCAACACACGAACATTTTCGCCTATTCGAGCTTGGGCACGTAGCGAAACCATTTCATCGGCTAAGGCAGACAAAGTCTCGACCCGTTGTGCAATCACTTCAGCATCAACCTTGTCTGATAAATCTAAGGCTTCCGTCTTGTCCTCATCTGAATAACCAAAAACACCAACTGCATCTAATTTGGCGTGTGTAATAAAGTTTGCAAGATCATCAAAATCCTCTTGCGTTTCGCCAGGAAAACCAACAATAAAGTTAGAGCGGATTCCAGCTTCGGGTGATAGGGCGCGAATTTGGCTAATTAAGTGCAGGAACTTTTCAGTATCACCAAATCGACGCATGCGACGCAGAACTGTTGGACTTGTATGTTGGAAAGAAAGATCAAAGTACGGTGCAGTTTTATCAGTTGCGATCATCGCCTGAAGCAATGTCGGACGCATCTCTGCTGGCTGCAAATAAGAAAGTCGGACTCTTTCAACGCCTGGCAGCGCAGCGATTTCCGGCAGAATCTTCTCCATCAACTGAAGATCCCCTAAATCCTTGCCATACGAAGTTGTATTTTCGCTGACTAAGAACATTTCAGTGACGCCATTTTCGGCCAGCCATCTAGCCTCATTAATAATTTCTGTCGGGCGTCGGGAAACAAATGACCCACGGAAATATGGAATCGCACAGAATGAACAACGGCGATCACAACCAGATGCAATCTTTAGCGGTGCCCAAGGCGCTTTACCTAAACGCTTGCGCGAAAACTCTTCTACTTCTCGTGCATCGGCTCGCTCAGCCGGTGCAATCGGAAGTAATGCTCGGCGATCACGAGGAACGTGAGCCGTGTGTTTTTCGCCAGCAACAATTGATTGCAGGCGTGCAGAAATATCCTTGTAATCATCAAAACCTAAAATTGCATCTGCTTCGGGAAGGGCTTCTGCCAGTTCGTTTCCGTAACGCTCTGCCATGCACCCTACGGCAACAACCGCGCGAGTTGTCCCGTGACCCTTGAGCGAATTTGCTTCTAGCAGCGCGTCAACTGAGTCTTTCTTGGCTGATTCGATAAAGCCACAAGTATTTACTAAAGCAACTTCTGCAGATTCAACATCATCAACGAGTGTCCAGCCATCTGCAGCTAAACGTCCCGCCAACTCTTCGGAATCAACTTCATTTCGTGCGCACCCTAGAGTGACAACTGCAACTGTGCGCTTCATTTGCACAATCTTACCGTGCAATAGGGAATTAGGAATCTACTCCGTACGACACGCTAACTACTTGGCCATTAGCCCCCACAGAATCGATTTTTTTGCCATTTACTGACAAATCCACTCCCCCTGCATTGCCAATTTTTAGATTTAATTGCTGGTCTGAGGAAAAAGTTTTTGTTACACCCTTGGCAATCTGTCCGCTAAAGAGTACGCGTCCAGATGAATCAGAAACAAACAACCAACTCTTGGCTCGAGTTGCGGTCAGGACAACTTCGACTCCCTGTCCGGTTGAAACAGTGCCATCATCAGCAGGAACTACTTCTTCGGCAGCTGAACTCTCTGAAGCAGTTGGCTCTGGTGTTGCATCTGGTGAAGCAGATGCTGCTGGTGACTCGTCAATAGCCACAGGAATATCTGGTGTCGAGTTACTGGAGACAATAATTTGCGCAAGGCCTGCCACAAACAACGAAGCAACTGAAATTGTTACTAGAACTTTCCAAGAAACCTTTCGAACCTCTTTTGGTTCGCGCATGACATTATTTTCTATCAGTAAATCTTGCATAGTACGGTCCACATGCATTTGCTCATCTTCGAAAGCAGTTAAAAAGATTTGTGGATCAACATTTACTTTGATTGCAATATTTCTAAGGTGTCCACGCGCATAAGTTTCTCCACCACACTGTGAAAAATTGTTTGCTTCCATTTCACGAAGCAAAGTTCCACGAATATTTGTGGCTGCCGAAAGATCATCGATGCTAAGGCCAGCATCTTTACGCGCCTTAGTAATCATTGATCCAAGTGACATTAGACATCCTTAATGCAGCACAGGGGTGAGGCTTAAGTGTAAGTCGCGCAGGGTTAGGGTGACTAGGTGCACGTGTGAACCGAAGGGGTGAAACTTACTAAATCACCCACCGTTAACGCGGAATTAATACTCCCGAAGGGTTGCTAGCACTGAATCAAGTTCATCTGGCTTAACCAAGACGGTGCGAGCTTTGGATCCTTCCGAAGGTCCAACGATTCCACGAGACTCCATTAAGTCCATTAAGCGACCTGCTTTTGCAAAACCAACTCGCAACTTTCGCTGAAGCATTGAAGTAGAACCAAATTGTGTTCCAACAACAAGTTCTACCGCTTGGCACAAGATATCTAAATCATCGCCGATCTCTTTATCAACCATTTTCATTTGATTTACTGGAGCAGTGACATCTTCTCGATAACGCGGCTTTAATTGCTTCTTTACATGTGAAGTCACCGCTTCAATTTCGCGCTCAGATACATACGCGCCTTGAATTCGAATTGCTCTGCTAGCTCCCATCGGAATAAAGAGTCCATCGCCTTGACCAACAAGTTTTTCTGCTCCAGGGCTATCTAAAATGACTCGACTATCAGCAAGTGAGCTTGTAGCAAATGACAAACGTGAAGGAACATTTGCCTTAATCAAACCCGTTACAACATCTACTGATGGTCGCTGAGTTGCCAGAACTAAGTGAATACCAGCCGATCTGGCAAGTTGAGTAATTCGCACAACTGATTCTTCAACCTCTTTGGCCGCCACCATCATCAAGTCTGCAAGCTCATCAATGATCACTAGAAGGTATGGATATGGCTCAACGGTTCTGTCACTGCCTTCTGGAACAACTACCTTGCCTGCGCGAACCGCTTTATTGAAATCATCAATATGCCTAAAACCAAATGTTGAAAGATCCTCGTAACGAAGATCCATTTCACGAACAACCCATGTTAGAGCATCGGCAGCTTTCTTCGGATTAGTGATGATCGGTGTAATTAAATGTGGGATACCTTCATAGGCGGTTAGTTCAACTCGCTTAGGGTCAATCAACACTAAGCGCACATCATCTGGTGTTGAGCGCATCAAGATTGAAGTAATCATTGCGTTGATCATCGATGACTTACCTGCACCTGTTGCACCTGCCACCAAAAGGTGAGGCATTTTGGCTAAATTTGCACACACAAAATTACCTTCAACATCTTTACCTAGTGCCACTAGCATCGGATGCAAATCTTGACCTGCAACTGTTGAGCGTAAAACATCGCCTAATGCAACGATCTCACGATCGGCATTTGGGATTTCAATTCCGACCGCAGATTTTCCAGGAATCGGAGAAAGAATTCGAACATCTCCGCTGGCTACGGCATAAGAAATATTCTTAGATAAAGCGGTAATTCTCTCTACCTTTACGGCATTACCTAATTCAACTTCATATCGGGTTACAGTCGGACCGCGCATAAAGCCAGTTACTTTTGCATCAATTTCGAATTGCAAAAATACTTCGGTTAACGCAGCCACGACAGCTTCGTTGGCTTTGCTCTTAGCCTTTGCCGCTGGTCCAGCTCGCAGTAGATCTGGAGCCGGGAGTTCATACTTCACATCGGCGCTCAACATCAACTGTTCTGGTCGCTTTACTGCAACTGTATTTTCATTTGCTGGTGGAACCGTTGCAAAAGGTTCTTCTACCGGGAACTCTTCATCAAAACTTTCTTCATCTAGCTCTTCGTCCTCAACAGCTGAATTCCATTGCGCAACCACGGGTGATTCAAAAGGAGGTGTATCGGTGATCTCAAAATCAGTCTCTACCTTTTCAGCACGCTCTGGCCGCTTGGACCAAAGCCAACTGCTGGCAGATGCAATTCTGGTGAAAACCTCATTTACTGGAGTTGCCGTAATTACTAAGAGACCGAAAATAAAAATTATAAACAAAACTGGATAGGCCAACACGGAAGTCATCAGAGTTACAAGTGGGGTTGAAACTGCATACCCAAGCCATCCTCCGCCTTCACGCATAGCAGTGGCACCGGTGCCAATTGAGCCATTAAGCAAGTGAGCTAATCCAGTAGATGAAAGAAGTAATGCCAGAGTTCCAATGATGATTCGACCAGTTGCCCTTGAATCCTCTGGAACTCTAAATAATCTAAAGGCAAAGTAAAGGAGAACGACTGGGGCAAAGAAACCTATTTGACCAACGCCACCATAAACAAATGCATAGACCGCTCGGCCAACAACATTGTCTGAGTGAAACCAAGTTCCTGCCGTTGCGACAAGGGCAGAGATTAAAATTAGGAAAGCTAATCCATCACGCTGATGGGCAGGATCTAGATCGCGAGCACCGCGCGCCAAAAAGCGAACGCTGCTACCTAAAGATTTTGCGATGAAACGCCAAATAGATGCAAGGCCACGACCAAGAGCTCCGCCTACAGCTCCGGTCTTACTTTTTGCTTTTTTTCTTTTGGCCACACGCACGATCGTAAAGGGTGAACAATTTGGAACCTACTAGGCGCGCCGTTACCTAAACTTCAATAACGACAGGCACAATCATCGGCTTTCGACGATGTTCCCCACCAACCCAGCCACCAATAGTTTTTCGCACAATTTGCGATAGTTGATGGGTGCCGTTGTTTCCATCTGCAACAGCTACTGCGAGTGCCTTTTCAATTCTCATTTTGACCTCATCAAACATTGCAGCATCTTCATTAAAACCTCGGGCATGGATATCTGGTCCTGCAACTATTTTGCCGCTTTGGGAATCAATCACAACGACACATGAGATAAAGCCTTCTTCACCAAGAATTCTTCGATCTTTCAATGAACTTTCAGTGATGTCGCCAATACTCTGTCCATCTACGAACACGAAGCCAACTGGCACTGCTCCAACAATCTCGGCCTCGTGATCAATCAAATCGATTACAACTCCGTTATCGACGATAAAGGTATTGCCTCGAGGAACGCCGGATTGGATTGCCAGTTCTGCATTAGCTTTCATATGTCGCCATTCACCATGAATTGGCATTACATACTTAGGCTTAACAATGTTGTAGCAGTACAGCAATTCACCAGCAGCTGCGTGACCAGAAACATGCACCATTGCATTTGCTTTATGAACAACTTTCGCGCCAAAACGAGTTAGCTCATTAATGACGCGGAAAACAGAGTTTTCATTTCCAGGAATCAGCGACGATGCCAAAATGACAGTATCGCCTTCTCCTACGCGAATCTGATGATCACCATTTGCCATGCGAGAAAGTGCGGCCATTGGTTCACCCTGCGACCCGGTACAAATCAAAACAACATTATCGTCATACTGATCTAAATCTTTTGCATCAATTACAAGATCTGCTGGCACGTGTAGGTAGCCCATATCTTCAGCGATCTTCATGTTTCGAACCATGGATCGACCGATAAACACAACTTTGCGCCCGTGTTGAGCGGCAATATCAATTACTTGTTGAACGCGGTGAACATGTGAAGAAAAGGATGCCACGATAACTCGGCGTTTAGTTGATGAAATAACGCGGTTAAGTGCGGGCATGATCTCGCGTTCAGAGGGAGTAAACCCAGGGATGTCAGCATTAGTTGAATCGACCATAAACAAATCGACGCCTTGTTCGCCAAGACGTGCGAAGGTTCGCAAATCTGTAATTCGACCATCTAATGGAAGTTGATCCATTTTAAAATCACCGGTTGCTAAGACTCGACCGGCATCAGTATTGATAACTACCGCTAACGCATCTGGAATCGAGTGGTTGACCGCAACAAATTCGAGAGTAAATGGACCGATATCTTCAGTTCCGCCTTCGCGTACTTCACGTGTCAGTGGAGAAATTCTATGTTCCTTTAACTTTGCAGTGATTAATGCAAGCGTTAATGCTGAACCATAGAGTGCGATATCACCACGTTCGCGCAGTAGATATGGAACTGCGCCGATGTGGTCTTCATGGCCATGAGTTAAAAAGATTCCGACGATATCCTGAAGTCGATCTCTGATGTAGGAAAAGTCAGGCAAAATCAAATCAATTCCAGGTTGATTATCTTCTGGGAATAAGACGCCACAATCAACAATAAGTAGCTTTGATTTGTATTCAAAGACCGTCATATTGCGGCCAATTTCAGTTAATCCACCGAGTGCAACAATTCGCAAACCGCCGTTAACTAGCGCAGGTGGTGTGCCGAGATTTGGATGTGGATGATTCATTAGTTAACTGCGACGCCACCAGCGCGCAGATCTTCGCGCAGTTGCGCAATCTGGGCATCTGTTGCATCGACGAGTGGAAGACGAGTGTGGCCACCAGGTAGGCCCATAAGTGTGAGCGCAGCTTTAGTCAAAATCGCACCTTGTGTGCGGAATGTACCTGTGTACACCGGAAGAAGTTTTTGATGAATCTCTAGTGCTCGAGCTGAGTTTCCGGCAAACCAAGCATCTAGTAGTTCGCGTAGGTCCTTACCAACTGTGTGTCCACACACTGAAACAAAACCAACAGCGCCAACTGAAAGCAATGGCAGGTTCAAAATGTCATCACCTGAATACACCGGAATTCCGCAACGTTTGATTACCCAGGATGTAGATGCAACATCACCTTTTGCATCTTTCAATGCAACGATACGTGGGTGCTCAGCTAGTCGAACAAGAGTGTCAGGTTCAATAGGCACACCCGTGCGACCTGGAATGTCGTACATCATCATTGGCAGATCTGTTGCATCTGCAACAGCGCGAAAGTGCGCTTCGATTCCGGCTTGTGGTGGCTTGTTGTAATAAGGCGTTACAACGAGCAAACCATCTGCTCCAGCTTTTTCGGTGCGCTTTGCTTGGTTGATTGAATACTCAGTTTCGTTATCCCCTGCACCAGATAAAACCTTGATGGTGGGCCCAACAGTATTTCGAACTACTCGGATGATCTCCTCTTTCTCAGAGGATTTTGTCGTTGGAGCTTCACCCGTTGTTCCATTGACAACAATTCCATCATGCCCATTTGCAACAAGATGAGCCGCAATCTTTTCAATTCCGGCCCAATCAATCGCTCCATCTTTTGTGAAGGGCGTAACCATTGCCGTCAGAAGACGTCCAAATGGTGCAGGCGTTGTCATGTGGCGAACTCTACCCGTATTAAGGGGCGACTCGTCCAGACTTTTCGAAGGCTCCGTATGTAAGCGGCATTAATTGTGCAAATTCCACCTCCATTTTCTCGGCAACCATCTCAATTTCACGTTGAGGGTAACTAGGAAAATGGGAGCCTTCACGGCCGGTGCGTAGGGAAAGAAAGTTCATAAGCGCACGAGCATTCATGGTGACATACATTGAAGAATACGTAGCTACAGGCAATACAGCGCGTGCAACTTCACGAGCAACTCCTGCTTCAAGCATTTTGATGTAACTCTCGTAAGCGACAACGTATGCCGCCTTCATTGATTCGACAGTTACATCAAATTGTTCTTTAGTGCCATCGACAAAAGTGTATGCGCCAGTTTTTCCGACCTGAACTAATTTGCGTTCTGCAGATGGAACATAAAAGACCGGTTTCAATTCGCGATAACGACCGCTCTCTTCATTGTATGAAGCAATGCGGTGACGCATGAATTCACGAAAGACAAAAATTGGTGCAGATATAAAGAAGGTCATTGAGGTGTGCTCAAAAGGTGAGCCGTGACGTTCGCGTGCAAGGTAATTAATCAAGCCCGCTGAACGTGCTGGATCTTCGCCGATCTCATCCATTGACTGTTCGCCAGCTGTTGACACGCGTGCAGCCCAGATTACATCTGCATCACTTGCACTGGCCTTGACTAATTCAACGGTTACATCATCGCGGTAAATAATCTCTTCACTCATGGTCGCACCCTATCCATTCGAGGCTAGGCGCTCGTGGATATATACGGCACAATAGCCGCGTGTCCAAAGTTGCCTCCGCCACTCTGCGGGATTCACTGAGCGTTTCTTTGACTGTTGGGGCTTACGGTGTGGCTTTTGGTGCAGCCGCTGTAGCAAATGGATTTTCTGTACTTCAGAGCTGTTTGCTATCGCTATTAACTTTTTCTGGTGCATCTCAATTTGCAGTCATCGGTGTGATCGGTGCTGGTGGATCTGCAATAAGTGGAATTGCTACCGCGTCATTACTTGGTGTTCGAAATGCTTTGTACGGAGTAATCATGGCTCCGCGTTTACAAGTAAAAGGTTTAAAGCGCGTTATTGCTGCACAAGTGACTATTGATGAATCAACAGGTGTTGCATTGGGTCAGGAACCACGCGGGGTTGATGCCATGCGAAAAGGTTTTTGGTACACCGGAATAGGTGTATTTGTTTTTTGGAATCTCTTTACTTTGGCAGGTGCGCTAGGTGCCCAAGCAATGGGTGATGTACGAGCTTTTGGTTTAGATTCAGCGGTCCCGGCAGCATTTTTGGGACTCGTCTGGCCGCGATTAACGGGCAATTTTGAAAGAGCACTTGCAGTTGGCTGTGCCATTTTTGCAATTGCAATGACCCCAATACTTCCGGCTGGTTTACCAATTATCGCCACCGCATTTATTGCTATTGCAGTGGGGTTGAAGCGATGACCATCTTCTGGGTAGCAACCATAGGAACAAGTGTCATTGCTTTTCTTCTGAAGTATTCTGGGCATTCTGTGCCAGAACGTTGGCTTTCACATCCAAAGATTCAAAAAATTAATGCTTTGATCCCGATCGCGTTGCTCAGTGCCTTGGTCGCAGTACAAAGTTTTTCTGAAAAATCACAACTGATGATTGATCAACGGTTAGTTGGTCTAACCGTTGCAATCATCGCACTGTTGCTTAAAGCACCATTTCCAATTGTTGTACTTTCAGCAGCGCTTTCATCGGCTGCGGTATACAACTGGCTTTAGATAATTCCCAAAGATGCAAGCTTGGCCTTGAGATCATTATCTGAAGGTTCAGTTAAGTGAGTTCCATCAGAGAAAACAATTACCGGAATTGACTTCGCTCCACCATTAATTTCAATTACTTTGTCAGCAGCGGTTACATCTGCATCGGTGTCAATTTTTGTGTATTCGACATTGAGCTCATTTAGTAGTCGCTCAGATCTACGGCAGTCTCCGCACCAATCGGCACCGTACATAGTGATTTGATCTTTAGACATTGTTTGCTCCTTACATGAATTTGTCGAGGCCATGGGTTAGGCCTGGAGTATTTACTATTTTGCGTACGCCAAGAATAACTCCTGGCATAAATCCTGCACGATCAATTGAATCGTGACGAATGGTTAAAGTCTCCCCTAGCCCGCCAAATAAAACCTCTTGGTGGGCAACTAATCCTCTAGCGCGTACCGAATGCACTGGTATTTCACCAACGATTGCACCACGTGCGCCATCTAGCGCAGTTGTTGTTGCATCTGGCATAGCACCAAGTCCAGCAGCTTTGCGTGCGGCACTCATTAACTCTGCAGTACGAGCAGCGGTTCCTGAAGGCGCATCTACCTTTGCCGGGTGATGTAATTCAATAATTTCTGCAGATTCGAAATAACGCGCTGCCTTTTCTGCAAACTCCATCATTAACACCGCACCGATTGCAAAATTGGGAGCGATGAGAACTCCAACTGAGGGGTTCTGAGCTAACCACTCTTTTACCGTTGCGAGTTTGGCATCATCAAATCCCGTAGTCCCAACAACTACGTTGATTCCATTGTTGATCAGAAATTCAAGATTGCTCATCACGCTATCTGGTGTCGTGAAATCCACAACAACGTTTGCTGCAGACCCCTTGAGTTGCTCTAGTGAATCACCTAAGTCCAATGCAGCAACCAGTGCTAAACCATCAGTAGCTTCAACAGCTTTAACAACTTCTGAGCCCATTCGACCACGAGCACCTAAGACGGCAACATTGATCATTTGCTTAACACCTTCTCAAACTTTGATTCCGACTTGAATGGACCAACGAGAGCAAGCGTAGGCGTTTTTGTCAGAAACTCGCTAGCAATTTCCTTAATGTCTGAAGCGTTTACGCGTGAGATTGCCTTGAGGATTTCATCAAAGTCCATGACGTGCCCATACACAATCTCATTCTTGCCAATTCGACTCATTCGAGAACCAGAGTCCTCTTGGCTTAGAACTAAAGATCCTCGGACTGCGCCCTTAGCTCGTTCAATTTCTTCATGGGACATTCCATGATCTGCAACATCGGCTAGTACTTCTCGAATAATTTCTACAACTTCAATCGCTTTTGCTGGATTACACCCTGCATAAAAACCGATCTGTCCACTACCTGCAAACTGTTGAGCGTAGGCATAGACCGAGTATGCAAGGCCGCGCTTTTCGCGAATTTCTTGGAACAATCGAGAGGACATTCCTCCGCCTAATGCAGATGCCAAGATTCCCATCGCAAAACGTCGATCATCATGACGCGCTACGCCTTCCATGCCATAAAACATGTGCGCTTGCTCAGTCGGACGAGAGATCAGGCCTACTGACTGCTGCGGACTCTTGCGTACTGGAATATTTGGTCGAATAACTGGAGCACCTGTTACATCCAGGAAACCATCTTGAGAAAGCGCCGCTTCAACCATAGCAACAACTTTTTTATGCTTGATGTTTCCAGCCACGGCTACAACTAAATCCTGCGGTAAGTAGCGCTTCTTGTAATAGTTAAAGACTGAGTTACGAGACATATTGTTGATTGAATCAATTGTTCCTAAAATTGGACGACCCAATGGGGTATCACCGTAATAGGTTTCGGCGTAAAGATCGTGGACTAAATCACTGGGATCATCATCACGCATAGCGATTTCTTCCAGAACTACCTTGCGCTCTGCATCTACATCAAGGGCTGTAACAATTGAAGATGTAATCAAATCGGAAACAACATCGATTGCCATGGGCAGATCTGTATCAATTACACGTGCATAAAAGCAGGTGTACTCCTTGCTAGTAAAGGCGTTCATCTCGCCACCGACTGATTCAATTGATGCCGAGATTTCTAAAGCATTACGTCGCTTAGTTCCTTTGAAGAGTAAATGTTCTAGAAAGTGAGAAGCCCCAGCAACTGCCGGGGTTTCATCACGTGAACCAATATTTACCCAAATACCGATCGCGGCGCTGCGTACCGAAGGAACTTCTTCAGTAACGATACGCAGACCGCTAGGTAAAACTGAACGACGAACGCTCATTTATTCAGCAGAACCTGTAGTTCCATCTTCAAGTACAGGAACCAAAGACAGCTTGCCCTTTGGATCGATCTCGCCGATTTCTACCTGGATCTTGTCGCCCACCTTCATAACCTCTTCAAGGTTTTCAATGCGCTTTCCACCATGCATCTTGCGAATCTGCGATACGTGGAGCAAGCCATCTTTACCTGGCATCAATGAAATGAATGCACCAAATGCAGCAAGCTTCACAACGGTACCTAAGTAACGCTCGCCAACCTCTGGCATCTGTGGGTTTGCAATTGCATTGATTTGTGCGCGAGCAGCTTCAGCTGATGGACCATCGGTTGCACCGATGTAAATTGTTCCATCATCTTCAATTGAAATATCTGCGCCAGTTTCATCTTGGATCTGGTTGATGATCTTGCCCTTAGGCCCGATTACCGCACCGATCTGATCAACTGGAATCTTTACAGAGATGATTCGAGGAGCGTATTGGCTCATCTCATCTGGTGCATCGATTGCTTCGTTCATGACATCAAGAATCGCAAGACGCGCTTCCTTTGCCTGCAAAAGTGCTCCAGCAAGAACTGATGCCGGAATTCCATCAAGCTTTGTATCTAACTGCAAAGCTGTAACGAAATCTTTAGTTCCGGCAACCTTAAAGTCCATGTCTCCGAAAGCATCTTCTGCTCCCAAGATATCTGTCAAAGCAACGTATTCAACCTTGCCATCGACATCATCAGAGATTAGACCCATTGCAATACCTGCAACTGGTGCACGTAGTGGAACACCTGCGTTAAATAGTGCAAGCGTTGATGCACATACAGAACCCATAGATGTTGAACCATTTGAACCAAGTGCTTCAGAAACCTGACGGATTGCGTAAGGGAACTCTTCACGACTTGGAAGTACTGGAATCAATGCGCGCTCAGCAAGAGCACCATGGCCGATTTCGCGGCGCTTAGGTGTACCAACACGACCTGTTTCACCAGTTGAATATGGTGGGAAGTTGTAGTTGTGCATGTAACGCTTGTGATTTTCTGGATTCAAGGTATCTAGCTGTTGTTCCATCTTGAGCATGTTAAGCGTTGTGATTCCAAGAATCTGCGTCTCTCCACGCTCGAAGATTGCTGAACCGTGTACGCGAGGAATAACTTCTACCTCTGCAGATAGCGCACGAATATCGCGAAGTCCGCGACCATCGATACGAATCTTGTCGCGCAATACGCGCTGACGTACCAGCTTCTTTGTCAAAGAACGAAACGCTGCAGGAACTTCCTTTTCGCGACCTTCGAACTTGGCGCTTACAGATTCCTTTGTCGCTGCGCTGATCTCATCGATCTTTGTTTCGCGCTCTTGCTTGCCTACAATTGTTAGCGCCTTAGCAAGATCATCCTTTGCAGCCTTTTCAACAGCTGCAAATACATCATCTTGGTAATCCAAGAAGACTGGGAAATCTGCAGTTGGCTTTGCGGCTACCTTTGCAAGCTTTGCTTGTGCCTCACAAAGAACCTTGATGAATGGCTTTGCAGCATCTAGGCCTTGTGCAACAACTTCTTCATTAGGAGTTGGTGCGCCACCCTTGATTAATTCAATTGTGCGCTCTGTAGCTTCTGCTTCAACCATCATGATTGCAACATCGCCATCATCGCTAATGCGACCAGCAACAACCATGTCAAAGACTGCGTTAGCAACCTGTGAGTGATTAGGGAATGCAACCCACTGGCCATCAATCAAAGCAACGCGAACACCACCGATTGGACCAGAGAATGGAAGACCGGCAAGTTGGGTAGAAATTGATGCAGCGTTAATCGCAATAACGTCATACATATGATCTGGATCGAGTGCCATTACTGTCACAACGATCTGAACTTCGTTACGAAGCCCCTTAACAAATGATGGGCGTAGCGGACGATCGATCAAACGACAGGTAAGAATTGCATCCTCTGATGGACGACCTTCACGACGGAAGAAAGATCCTGGGATACGACCAACTGCATACATCTTCTCTTCAACATCAACTGTTAAAGGGAAGAAATCAAATTGATCCTTTGGTGTTTTTGATGCAGTTGTTGCTGAGAAGATCATTGTTTGATCATCTAGATAAACTGCTGCAGCTCCTGCTGCTTGACGCGCTAGGCGTCCTGTTTCAAAACGAATTTCTCGTTTTCCGAATTTTCCGTTATCAATAATTGCAACGGCTGACTGAACCTCTTGACCCTCCATGGGTCCTCCTCTTTGTAGATTGAAAGGCGCGACAAAATTATCGGACCTTGTAATCTGCCAAGAGAATGAATCTTCGATCGAAGTTCACGCGCGCTATTTCTTTTTTAAGATTGTCTGCGCGGAAACCACTACCGAGGACCATTGCTCTACGGCAGATTGTGTTTACTTAATTAGCGGCGAATACCGAGCTTCTCGATAATTGCGCGGTAACGGTTGATGTCTGTCTTAGCGAGGTACTGAAGAATGCGACGACGACGTCCAACTAGCAACAAAAGACCACGACGGTTGTGGTGATCATGTGGGTTAGTCTTCAAGTGATCTGTGATTTGTTCAATACGCTTTGAAAGTAGAGCGACCTGAGCTTCAGGTGATCCTGTGTCAGTAGGAGTAGAACCGTACTGAGCAATGATTTGTTTTGTTAGTTCTGGTGTTAGTGCCATTTCTTGTTCTCCTTGGTTACTGAGCACGAGGCTCTTTCGGTTTGATTCACGAAAGATTCGCTATCTCGACTGAAGGGCTAGGTTACCAGCGAGCCTATGAATAGGTGAAATCGAGTGGATTTGCCCGCTTAGAGCTCGGTTAATCTGCGGGCTTCGGCGCAATCCTTTGCCATTTGTTGAAGTAATGGCTCAAGGCCATCAAATTTCAATGTATCTCGTAGTCTCCATCCAAATTCGATGGTTGCAGATTTTGTATAAAGATCAAGTCCCACTTGATCAAGTGCATATGCCTCCACCTGACGGCCACGAACATCTTCAAATGTTGGATTAGTACCAATTGATATTGCAGCAGGCCAGCGATCAATTCCAACAGTTAACCACCCTGCATACACACCATCTGCTGGAATTGTTTGGCCGTCAATATTTCCAAGATTTGCTGTTGGATATCCAATTTCGCGACCACGCTTTTCGCCATGAACAACAATTCCATCTAGGCGGTGCGGGCGAGTTAACATTTCTCGAGCACCTTCAACATCGCCATCTACTATTGCAGTTCGAATACGTGTTGAAGAGATTGCTACCTCAGCATCTGACTGCAAATCCAAAACAATAGTTTTAAACTCAGTGTGCTTGGCAAGAGATTGAACATTACCCGCAGCCTTGAAGCCATAGGTGAAATTCTGACCAACAATAACTGTGGTCGCTTTTAACTGCTCCACTAACACCTTACTGACAAACTCTTCAGGAGCCATTGCCGCAAACTCCTTGGTGAACTTGATGACAGCTACCTGATCAGCGTTATGAATCTTTAGAAGTTCAATCTTGTCACTCAAGATAGTCAACAAAGTTGGTGTTCGTTCTGGTGCAAAAATAGACACAGGATGCGGATCAAAGGTCAGTGCAACAATCTTTTCATCTCCTGCTATTTCTTTGGCACGGTTAAGGATTTGCTGGTGCCCTTTGTGGACTCCATCAAAGTTACCGATAACGACGATGCTCATATGCCCATTGTCTCAGAGTTACTGCGCCGCCGCGAATACAGCGATCGGCTTTGCTTTTCCATCCACATTGCTTAGCAAAGCAATCAACTCATTTGAACTTGAAATGCCGGCGTGGATTCCCGCTGCAGAATTAGCTGCAAGCGTTCTACCAAAGGAAAGCTCTAGTTTTTCATCGAGTGAGATATCTCGGACAGGAAAAGTAGCTCGCGCAACATCAGATAAATCCAAAGTAGAAAATTCACCTGACTTTAAAGCAGCAAGAGAAACTGCGCCATCTAGACCAAATCCAGCAACCCGCGTACGTCGCAGGGCTGACAGATGTCCACCAACCTTTAGCACATCACCACAATCTCTGGCGATCGAGCGGATATATGTTCCAGCGGAGCAAGTAACTTCTATATCGATTTCAATTTTCATGGCTACGCGTCGAATTGCTAGTACATCTAGCTGTGAAATTGTTACTTCACGCGAAGCAAGGAGTACAACTTCGCCAGCGCGAACTCGATCATAAGCTCGTTCGCCATCTACCTTTACCGCAGAAACCGAACTTGGTCGCTGCATGAAAGTTCCACGCATGGTATTTAACTCTGCGTGAATCTGATCATCGGTGATGTCAGATGCATCAGCAGTAGCAATTACCGCACCTTCAAAATCATCAGTAATTGTGGATGCACCTAGGACGATAGTTGCTTGGTAACTCTTGTCACCATCAGTGATGTACTGCAACAGACGGGTTCCATTGTTAAAGCCCAGCACCAAGACACCGGTAGCCATTGGATCAAGAGTTCCGGCGTGGCCAACTTTTCGAGTGTTTAAAGCTCTTCGTGCAATTGCCACAACATCATGGCTTGTCATGCCTGGTTCTTTATCTACAACCAAAAACCCGTGCTCGTAGACTATTTGGGTCACAATTAATCTTCAATAACACGCGGGGCTTTGTAAGGATCTTCTCCCCCTGCATACTGAGCATTCTTGCGAAGTGCAGCAACTTGAGCATCTTGCTCATGTACTTTTTCAAGCAATGAATCAAGGGCTTTTGCACTCTCTGGTAATCCATCTTCAAAGAATTCAAGGCTAGGAGTTATGCGAAGACCAAGTTCCCGGCCAAGTGCAGATCTAATTGCACCCTTAGCGCTCTCGAGAGCCGCCGCAGTTGCAGCGCGCTCATCGAGATCACCAAGAACGGTATAAAAGATTGAAGCTTGTTGTAAGTCACCAGTTACGCGTGCATCTGTAACAGTGACAAAACCCAGACGCGGATCTTTAATCTTTGTCTCGAGCAAGTTTGCAACTACCACCTTGATGCGGTCGGCAACCTTAAGTGTGCGATGTGATTGACCCATAACTTATGCTCGCTTTTTCTCGCGCATCTCGAAACACTGAACGATGTCGCCAGGTGCGATCTCCTTCATGTTTCCAAGGCCAATACCGCACTCAAATCCTTCGCGGACTTCAGTTGCATCATCCTTGAAGCGCTTGAGTGAATCAATAGTGAGGTTATCAACCAAGACAATTCCATCACGCAGAATTCTGGCCTTAGCGTTACGACGGATAACTCCATCCTTAACGACAGATCCAGCAATGTTTCCAGCCTTAGAAGATTTGAAGATCTCGCGAACTTCGGCAGAACCGATAATTGCTTCTTCGTACTCTGGCTTGAGCAAGCCCTTGAGAGACATTTCGATCTCTTCAATTGCGTTGTAAATGACAGAGTAGAAGCGAACTTCGACGCCTTCTTGATCGGCAAAGATTGCAGTTTGTGGCTCAGGCTTAACGTTAAAGCCGATCACAACTGCAGTAGATGCAGATGCCAAAGTGATATCGCTCTTGGTGATTGCGCCTACGCCGCGGTGAATAACGCGAAGATCTACTTCTGCGCCAACATCCAACTGCATTAATGCATCTTCTAGAGCTTCTACAGATCCACTTACGTCACCCTTAAGAATAAGGTTGAGTGTAGAAATCTTGGATTGCTCCATGAAGTCTTCGAGTGAAACCTTCTTGCGAGCCTTCGCAAGTTGAGCATTTCGCTCTGCTGCCTGACGCTTTTCAGCAATCTGACGGGCGGTACGGTCTTCATCTGCAACAAGGAAGGTGTCTCCTGCACTTGGCACAGATGTGAAACCAAGAACCTGAACTGGACGAGATGGTCCAGCAGTTTCGACATTGTCACCATTCTCATCCAACATCGCACGAACACGACCGAATGCGCTACCAGCAACAATCGCATCACCGATCTTCAAAGTTCCACGTTGTACAAGAACTGTTGCAACTGGTCCACGACCACGATCGAGGTGGGCTTCAATAGCAACACCGCGAGCATCATCATTGGCAATAGCGCGAAGATCGATAGCTGCATCTGCAGTAAGCAGGATTGAATCGATCAGTTGATCAATACCGATTCCTGACTTAGCTGAAACATCTACGAATATTGTCTCGCCGCCGTACTCTTCAGCGATCAAGTTGTATTCAGTTAATTGCTGGCGAACCTTGTCTGGGTTTGCGCCTTCTTTATCAACCTTGTTAACAGCTACAACGATTGGAACATCTGCAGCCTGTGCGTGGTTAAGCGCTTCAATTGTCTGAGGCATGATTCCATCATCAGCTGCAACTACAAGAACTGCAATGTCAGTTACCTTGGCACCGCGAGCACGCATCGCTGTAAACGCTTCGTGACCTGGTGTATCGATAAATGTAATTGCACGGTTAACGCCATCATGATCATGGTGAATTTGGTATGCACCAATGTGCTGCGTAATTCCGCCAGCTTCACCCTTCATAACCTCTGATTTACGGATCGCATCAAGCAGAGATGTCTTACCGTGATCGACGTGACCCATAACAGTTACAACAGGTGGACGCGCCACCAATGATTCTGGATCAAGATCAGAAATCTCACCTGCAAGATCGATATCAAAGTCTTGAAGCAGTTCGCGGTCTTCATCTTCAGGGCTAACTATTTCAATGTTGTAACCCAGTTGAACACCAAGAATTTCAAAGGTATCTGCATCAACTGATTGTGTTGCCGTCACCATTTCACCTAAGTGGAATAGCGCTGCCACTAATGCTGCTGGATCTGCACCAATCTTGTCTGCAAAGTCAGCCAATGAAGCACCGCGTCGCATGCGAATTGGAGTCTTGCCATCACCGTGAGGAACAACTGCGCCACCAAGTTGTGGTGCCTGCATATTGTCGAACTCATCGCGTAAAGCCTTACGTGACTTTTGTTTACGTCCTGACTTCTTACTTGCATTCTTTCCAAATGCACCACCTGCGCCACCGCGTTGTGGTGGGCGACCGCCACCAGGACGTTGTGGACCACCACTTGGTGCTCCAGCTCCTGGTGTATTTGATTTATATGGAGAAGATGATGGAGCCGAACTTCCTGGACGTGGTGCAAAACCTGGACCACCAGATGCAGGACGTGGTGCACCTGGGCGTGCAGCAAAACCTGGACGAACAGAACCTGGACGAGATCCCGCCATTCCTGGACGCGGTGCACCGCTTCCTTGTGAACCTGCAGCTCGTTGCGGTGGACGTGGAACTGCGCCACCAGTTGAAAATGGATTGTTACCTGGACGTGGTGGACGTGGGACTGCGCCACCAGTTGAAAATGGATTGTTACCTGGACGTGGCGCCGGCGTAGATGGCTTTGTTGTTGAAGGAGTTGCAGCAGGTGGTGTTACACCATTTTCTGCCGCGCGCTCAGCAGCTTCATGCTTTGCAGCTTCTTCCTTATTTGCAATCGCCTTAGCTTGCTCAAGTTTAAGCGCTTCAATATCTACACCAAGTTCTGCGGCAAGTTCAGCTGCTTGTTCAGCGCTGACTTCACCCTTTGGCTTTGCTGCAGCTTTCTTAGCCGCCGCCTTTTTGACAGGCTTTTTTTCCTCGACCGGTTTTGCATCGGGATACATTTCGATCAGCTTGCGCACAACTGGCGCTTCTACTGTTGATGATGCGGAGCGAACAAACTCGCCCATTTCTTGGAGTTTTGCAAGAACAACCTTGCTCTCCATACCGAGTTGTTTTGCCAACTCATGTACGCGGACCTTTGACACATTTCTCCTGTCTTGGCCCGCATTTCTCAAATGCAAGCCTTAGTTGAACGACCTCATAGTTCTAACGAGCTCATTTGAGTTTCATAACTTTCATATCCATTCGTTGATAGTTAGTACTGCTGAAGAAATTTCAGAAGTTCTGATACATCGACCGCTTCTTCTTGCGCCTTATTTGTTTTAAAGGCGTAAACAAAAGCGTTCCGAGCTATCGCAACTTCTGCACACTTCTTGTGGAGCCAAGCGCCTCGACCTGCTGCGCCACCCTTGAGATCTGGAATCACTTTTCCATCAACCAAGACCACCCGAATTAATGCTGAAGGATTTGCCCGCTTGCGGCAGCTAATGCAGCTACGGACAGGAAGGGATAAATCCAACTGGCTCATGGTATCCAATGACTCCTCTTGATTCCTAATTAGGCTCAGAACTACTGCGCAGCGTCTGCAACCGGTGTCTCAACCGTGTCTGGGTGGATGTCGATACGCCAACCTGTAAGTCGCGCGGCCAAACGAGCATTTTGCCCATCTTTTCCAATAGCCAGGGAAAGTTGGTAATCAGGAACTGTCACCTTTGCACTTCGTGATGCAAGATCAGTAATTTCAACTTTGCTGACCTTTGCAGGTGCAAGTGCTGCTGCGACAAACTCTGCCGGATCTTCAGACCAATCGACAATATCGATTTTCTCTCCATGAAGTTCATCCATCACAGCACGAGCACGTGAACCCATTGGTCCGATAAGTGAACCTTTAGGACTTACTCCTGCACGATGGCTTTTGACCGCAAGTTTTGTACGGTGACCAGCTTCTCTGGCAACAGCCATGATCTCAACAATTCGATCATTAATTTCTGGAACTTCAAATGCAAAAAGTTGTTTGACAAGTGCTGGATGAGAACGAGACAACATAATCTCTGGACCCTTTAAACCTTGCTTTACTTCAACCACAAAACACTTGATGCGATCACCGTGGTTATAAACTTCACCTGGAACTTGCTCTTGCGGTGGAATTCGACCTTCAACGCGACCGAGGTTGACGTTGATCATCTTGGGATCTCGACCTTGCTGTACTACCCCAGAAATAACATCGCCAACAGTGGTTGTGAACTCTCCAACAATTTCAGCATCATTAGTTTCGCGCATCTTTAACTTAATGATTTGGCGAGCTGTTGATGTAGCCATTCTTGAAAAACCATCTGGTGAATCAACTTCTTCACCTGTGCGTGTTCCATCCTCACCAAAAATTGGAACAAGAATTGAAATTTCACCGGTTTCGCGATCAAGGTGGGCTCTAGCATGACGCTTGGCAGTATCAGTTTGATTGTAGGCACCTAAAACTGCAACCTCGATGCCATAGATAAGTTCATCTAAAGCAATATCTTTTTCTGTTGTAAGGGCTACTAATGCTGACATTTCTACATTCATTAGATCTCATCCTTACGATTGAATTCGATCTCAACTGTTGCCTTTTTGATATCGGCAAAAACAACTTCATGAGTCTTCATGCGACCCTTTATATTTTCAATCAAAATCGCGCGAAGATCATCAAATTCAGTAAGTCGTCCGGAAACCTCTGACCCATCATTTAATGTGACCTTGATAATTCGAGTAATGTTTTTAGTCCAGTGCCGTGGCAAAGTCAGTGGGCGTTCTATGCCTGGAGATGTAACTTCCAAAGTAAAAGCTTCCGTAAGAAGAGGCGACTCATCCAGAATTGCAGAAATTTCACGGCTGACAATGGTTACCTCATCAAGGCTTAATGGCTTTAGGCCATCAACCATGCAAGTAACGATGCGGTGATTTCCGGGATTGCTTGTGAAAACATCTTCTAGAAAGAAGCCTGCATTTTCTACAGCAGGGCGAATCAAATCGGCAATTGAATCTTTAAGGGCCACGATCTCTTCTTTCTATTAAGTTGTGCCCTAAGTGTAACGCAAGGAATTAGAAGGTATCAATTCCTACCTTGATTATCAGCGCTACGGTAACAATGAGGAAAACTTTGCGGACCAAGGTTGAGCCTCCCTTAATTGCAAGCCGAGAGCCCAAAATTGCTCCTGAAATATTAGCCACACCCATAATGATTCCGATTTGCCAAATAACTGCGCCATTGAAACCGAAGATCATTATTGCGCCAACATTTGTTGCCACATTCACGACTTTGGCAATTGCACTTGCTGTAATAAATGCGTACCCAAGGGATGCAACCAATATAAGCATGAGGAAAGATCCAGTTCCAGGACCAAAAATTCCATCATAGAAACCAATTACTGCGCCAGCAATTGCGGCAATCTGAACTCTTTGCTTGGGTAAGTGGCGAAGATTTTCATACTTTCCAAGATCTGGTTTAAACCAGGTATAAATCACAACAACGATTAAAAGCACCAACACCATCGGCTTCATACTGCTGGTTGGGATTTTGGAAGCTAATACCGCTCCCCCCGCAGAACCAATAAAGGCAGGTATTCCCATGCCGAGCAAAATTTTTGGATCTGGCTTTATCTGTTTCCGGTATAAAGCTGCAGCTGCAGTAGTTCCAAAAACTGCAGATAACTTGTTGGTACCTAAAACTTCAGCGGTTCCAGACTTAGGTAAACCAATCAACAATGCAGGTAGTTGAATCAACCCACCGCCGCCAGCAATTGAATCTACAAAACCTGCAAAAAATGATGCAGCTAAAAGAAAGAGACCCGTCGCAAGCGTAAGTTCGTAAAACACAATTACTTCAGAAGTTGCGCGATCGCAGTAACAGCAGAAGAAAGTGCAACTTCCTGCTTATCTCCACTCTTGCGAACTCGAACTTCAACATTACCTTCAGCTAAGGCTTTTCCAACCACGACGATGACTGGGTTACCAATTAACTCGGCATCCTTAAATTTAACGCCAGGGCTGGCATCGCGACGATCATCTAGCATCACTGAAATTCCTTGAGCTTCTAGATCAGTACCAAGTTTAAGCGCTGTTTCAAAAAGGAGATCATCTTTACCTGCAGCAACGATATGAACCTTGGCTGGAGCTAACTCTGCCGGCCAATTGAGCCCGATTTCATCATGAGTCTGCTCTGCGATCGCAGCAACTGCGCGTGTAACACCAATTCCATAAGAGCCCATGGTTACAACTTGGGATTTTCCGTTCTGATCAAGCACCGTTAAATGAAGTGCCTCTGCGTACTTTCGACCTAATTGAAAGATATGTCCAATCTCAATTGCGCGATCAATAACAACAGCGGTTGCACACTCTGGGCACGCATCTCCTGCACGAACTTCCGCAGCTTCAACATATGCATCTGGCGTGAAGTCACGACCATTAACAACGTTTCGCGCATGGCGATCCTTAGCATTCGCACCAGTTACCCACGAAGATCCCGGTGCAATACGTGGATCGGCATAGACAGTGATTCCAGATTTCTTTGCATCTTGTGGTCCGATGTAACCCTTAACAAGAGTTGGGAACTTTGCAAAATCTGCATCTTCAAAAACACGTAATTCATGAATACCACCAAGATTTTCTTGGAAACGTTTTAGGTCTACTTCTCGGTCACCTGGCACTAATACACAAACAGCTTTGTTGTCGGCCATTAACATGACATTTTTCAATGTGTGCGCACCGGAGTATCCCCCACCGAACATAGAATTAAGTAGCTCTACAAGTGTGTCGATCGTTGGAGTATTTGGTGAATCAAAAGCTTCGAGGGCCGGCACCTTAGAAGAATCTTGAGCATCTACCTTCGTAACCATCGCTTCGACATTTGCGGCAAATCCGCACTTAGGGCAGAGCACGTATGTGTCTTCGCCAGTTGGGCACGGTGCAAGGAACTCTTCAGATTTAGATCCACCCATTGCACCCGATACCGCTTTAACAATGTTGTACTTCATTCCGAGACGATCAAAAGTTTTTACATAAGCTTCGCGGTGGTTTTGGTAGGAAACTTCTAGACCAGCTTCATCAAGATCAAAGGAATATGAATCCTTCATGACGAATTCGCGGCCACGGATGATTCCGCTGCGTGGGCGTGCTTCATCGCGAAACTTAGTTTGGATTTGATAAATACTGAGTGGCAGATCTTTATACGATGAATATTCGCCCTTAACCATCAGCGTAAACATCTCTTCATGTGTTGGGCCCAGTAAGTAATCTCCGCCTTTGCGATCCTGCAAGCGAAATAGTGAAGGTCCGTACTCTTCCCAACGATTAGTGGTTTCGTATGCCTCGCGCGGAAGAAGTGCAGGAAAATTAACCTCTTGAAAGCCAGCATGGTCCATCTCTTCGCGAATTACACGTTCCACGTTGCGAAGTGTGATGACACCCAATGGAAGCCATGAGTAAATGCCTGCGGCAATACGCCGTACATAACCAGCTCGTACTAATAACTTGTGGCTTGCGACCTCGGCATCTGCTGGGTCATCGCGAAGCGTACGCAAAAATAGCGTAGACATTTTCAACATGGCGCAACCCTATCGAACATCAACTGAAGGTTGCCCTGAAGCAACTCCGGCGGCTTCCATTTCTTCAGCTAAACGCATCGCTTCTTCGATAAGTGTTTCAACAATTTGTGCTTCAGGCACAGTCTTAATGACCTGACCCTTCACAAAAATCTGACCCTTACCATTTCCAGATGCAACACCTAGGTCGGCCTCACGTGCTTCACCTGGACCATTAACTACGCAACCCATAACCGCTACTCGTAGCGGCACAGTCATTCCTTCTAATCCAGCCTGAACCTTTTCCGCCAAGGTATACACATCAACTTGTGCGCGACCACATGAAGGGCAGGAAACAATCTCAAGCTTACGTTGGCGCAAATTGAGCGATTCTAAAATTGAGATTCCGACCTTAACTTCTTCAACAGGGGGTGCAGATAAAGAAACGCGAATCGTGTCGCCAATACCTTCTGCTAACAAAATACCAAATGCTGTTGCTGACTTAATTGTTCCCTGGAATAGCGGACCTGCCTCAGTTACACCTAAGTGCAATGGGTAATCACATTTTGCGGCAAGGATTCGATAAGCGTTAACCATAGTTACAGGATCATGATGCTTTACTGAAATTTTGATATCTGAAAAACCATGTTCTTCAAACAAAGATGCTTCCCATAATGCAGATTCAGCCAACGCTTCAGGAGTTGCTTTTCCATACTTGGCCAGCAAACGTGGATCTAGTGAACCAGCGTTCACACCGATTCGAATTGGAATACCCGCATCTCCTGCAGCCTTTGCAACCTCTTTGACCTTGTCATCAAATTGTTTAATATTGCCCGGGTTTACTCGAACCGCTGCGCACCCTGCATCTATTGCGGCAAAAATATATTTTGGTTGAAAGTGAATATCAGCAACGACGGGAATCTGAGATTTCTTAGCAATCTGTGCCAAGGCATCGGCATCATCTTGGCTTGGAACTGCAACGCGAACAATCTGACAACCAGATGCTGTCAGTTCAGCAATTTGTTGCAATGTTGCGTTGACATCTGCAGTCAGCGTTGTACACATTGATTGAACGGATACCGGTGAATCACTTCCAACACCGACTGATCCAACCTTTAGCTGACGTGTCTTGCGACGAGGGTGCAGCGTTGGAGGTGGTGCACTTGGAATTCCGAGATCAACCATGGCTTTATTCTGCACTACAAGTGCAAAATCTGCCGAATTAAAGGTTGAGTGTGACCGGATTAATTACATCGGCCACCAACAGCAGCAGAGTCAATGTCGCCAAAACAACAAAAACCACCATCGTTATTGGGGTTAGAACTGTGACATCAATCGGTGCAGGACGTGGGCGGCCTCGCAATCGAGCAAAGAAAGCGCGGATTGAATCGGCAATTGCAACCGCCATGTGTCCACCATCGAGCGGCAAAATTGGCAATAAGTTAAAGACGCCAACAAAGATATTGAGGCTGGCAACGATTAAAACAAATGTTGCTAAGCGCTCCATTGGCGTTAACTTGTCGCTGCCTACAGCTTCACCTGATACACGCGCCACGCCAACAACACCAACAAGACCATTGGCATCGCGCTCCTCGCCGCGAACAGTTGCACCCCACAGAGCAGGAATCTTTTCAGGTAATTTGCCTAAAGATTTAACGCTTTCAACAAGAAATCCCCGGGTAACAGTTACTGAATTTTTCAAAGAAACAAAGAGTCCAGAGCGCTTTAAGCCAACATCATTGACGATACCTAAGACATATCTCTTCGTGCCATCAAAATCTGTCAATCTAGCCGCTGCATTGACTGTGATCTCTTCACCGTTACGGTTCAAGACAAGAGTTAGTTCTGATCCCTTTGATTCACGAATTACTTCGACATCTTTATACCATTCGGTGACTTTCTTGCCATTAATTGAAATGACTTCATCGCCAGCTTGAATTCCTGCGGCTTGGGCGGCTGAGTTTGGAACAACTTCATTAACGACGGGTAGGACTTGATTAGTTCCTATTCCTGCAAAAAGGGAAAAGAGGAGTACAAAACCTAAAACAAAGTGCAGAAATGAACCTGCTCCTAAAACAACTAACTTCTTGGCAGAAGATGCTTTATAGAAAGCCCGATCCTCTTGACCTTCCGGCATTTCATCAGTCGGCGACATGCCTTCGATTTTGCAGTAACCACCTGCTGGGATTGCTTTAACTCCAAATTCGGTTTCCCCGCGCTGAACCGACCAAATTCGCTTACCAAATCCTACAAAGAACTCGGAAACCCACATTCCATACTTACGTGCGGTTATGTAATGTCCAAACTCGTGCACCATCACTGAAAGAAGCAGCGCAACGACAAAGGCCACGATTCCGAGAAGTTCCATTACACACCTAACATGAGAAGTTGTTGCACAGTATGCACGATACCGCTGACATCTTAGAAAAGTTCAATTATCGATCGAGCAGGTTCTGAGTAGGCGAATATGCGCTGCCGCTACGACGCTTAGCAATTGCGCTCAGCGCTTCTAGGACAACTCGGTTAGCCAAAATAGCGGTGATGTCTGCCGAATCAAATGGTGGTGCAACTTCGACCACATCAATTCCAACAATCGGAAGTTCTAGGCAGATTCTTCGGACAGCTTCTAGTAATTCACGGCTGGTCATTCCACCAGGTTCAGGAGTTCCGGTTCCAGGAGCCATTCCGGGATCTACAACATCGATGTCAACTGATAAGAAAACTCCATCGCAACCATCAACTAGTGTTGCAAATGATTCATCCAAAACAACCTTCATTCCACGATGATGAATTTCGGTCATCTCGTAAGAACGCATTCCTTGATCGCGCATCCAATTAAGGGTTGCATCCTCTGGCCAATAACCGCGTAGTCCAAGTTGTAAGAAACGATCACCGCGAACATATCCATCGTTAATCAAGTTGCGCATAGGGGTTCCATGACCGACAAGTGCGCCAAATTGATCTTCGCCGGTATCGGCGTGAGCATCGAAGTGGATCATCGAAATTTTCCCCATACCGCGATGGGCGGCAATACCGGCAACATCTGCAGATGCAATTGAATGATCTCCGCCTAAAACAACTGGAATTATTCCGGCACGAGAAATCTTTTCAGTTGCCGCCTTCAAAACTGCAAGAGATGCAACTAGATCTCCACCAGGCATCAGCAAATCGCCGGCATCAAAAACTTTTAGATCCTTTAAACCATCAGTGCGCAAAGCAAGGTGAGGTCTCGAGCCATCATGCGGCAAGTAATCTCCCCCACGAATTGCTTGCGGGCCAAACTTTGCACCAGAACGATGTGAGGTTCCGCTATCTATCGGTGCGCCAACAATGATGACATCTGCGCCTTTGTAAGTTGCTGAATCAGCTAAATCGCACGCTGGAATTCCTAGAAACGTGAAGTTGGGGCCATACATGTTGCCGTGATTGGTCACTTAGAAACCTTAGCTTTTTTCCCCACAAACTGTCCCGCGATAACGATGAATAAGGCAAGGAAGAACATCGCAGAGCCAATTACATTTGCTTGTGCTGGAATACCGCGTGCCGCAGATGTGTACACAAACTCAGGGAAAGTTTTGAGCGTTCCGGAATTAAAGTTTGTGATGATGAAGTCATCAAAAGACAAGCTAAAGGCGAGAAGAGCTGCTCCTGCGATTCCTGGTGCCACCAATGGGAGTGTGACCTTTCTGAAAGTCTCAAGCTCGTTGGCGTATAAATCCATCGCCGCTTGTTCCAAGCGCGGATCTAGTGAAGCAATTCGTGCCTTGACTGTGACCACAACAAATGAAATACAAAACATCACGTGGGCAAGAACTGTTGGCCAGAATCCTGGGTTGATCTGGAAAACAAGAAATAGTGACAGTAATGACGCACCTAGAACAATTTCAGGAGTTGCCATAGGTAGGAAAATGAGCAAGTTCGATGATGATCGACCCTTAAAGGCATAGCGTCCAATCGCAAAAGCGATCATGGTTCCCAAGATTGTTGAAAAAATTGTTGCTAATAATCCAATTTTAATTGAGTTACCTAAAGCGGTACAGACCTCTGGGGCACCACATGGGTTTTTCCAATTATCTAAAGTGAAGCCTTTCCACACTAGATTGGATTTACCTGAATCATTAAACGAAAAGACAAAGGTATAAGCAACTGGAATAAACAAGTAAGTAAAGCCAAAGAGGGCATATATACGAATTAAGTTTCGACCAAACCAACGTGACAAACGCGCGTTGAATGGAATCATTGGGATTGATGCATCCTTTTGCTTTAGATGATGCGTCATACCAGTTCTTCCGTTCCGGCTTTTCGGATATAGATCGTTACCAGGATCAAGATCGCTGCCATCAAAGTAAAGGAAAGCGCTGCAGCGGTTGGGTAATCAACAATTTTGAAATACCTTGATTCGATGACATTTCCAATCATTCTTGTGTTTGGAGAGCCCAAAATTGCTGCATTGACGTAATCACCGGCAGCTGGAATAAAGGTCAATAACGTTCCGGCAACAACTCCTGGCATAGATAGCGGCAGAGTTACCTTTCGGAAAGTAGTAATTCCATTTGCGTATAGGTCTCCCGATGCTTCCATCGTGCGTGGATCAATGCGTTCCAGAGATGCATACAACGGCAAAGTCATAAAAGGAAGGAAGTTGTAAGTCATACCCATAACGACTGCAAAGGAGGTTGATGTGAGCGTTGTACTTTCACCAATGATTCCTATGGTTCGCAGAGTTGGAACGACAAAACCTTCTTCGCCAAGAATCTGCTTCCAGGCGACTGTTCTGAGCAAAAAAGAAACCAAGAATGGTGCAACTACAAGTACTAACAAGAAGTTCTTAAATCGGCCAGCTTTAAATGCAATTGCATAAGCAAGTGGATAAGCAATCGCTAGCGCTAAAACAGTTGCGCATAAAGCAAAGATAAATGAGCGAGCAAACTGTTCTTGATTCTCTGTGAATGCATCAACATAGTTTGAGAAACGCAATGTTTGCTCGTACTGACCAGTGTCTCCATTGGCTATTGGTGTCTGAGTCGACGTCTGTGCAAGGTTAACGATTGGCAAAATAAAGAAGGTGAACAGAAAGAGAAATCCTGGGAGCAAGAGCAAATAAGGCAACTTCACCTTTGACAAGGCGTTGCTCATTCTTCTTCTAGTTCCTCAGGGTTAACTTCAAGTCCGGCTTCGACATCTTCATCTCCGCGAAGTGCAAAGGTAAAAGTTGGTTCCCAAGAAATTACTACTTCATCACCCTTATCAAATGGTGCAACACCATCATCATTTTGCTCAAAAACCATGAGCTCTTGTCCCCACGGCATCATTACCTGATACTGAGTAGAAACTCCGATGTAGGAAACATCTTCGATGTGGCCGCCAGTTAAAATGTTTCCACGAGTTGGAGTGCCAACAAGTGAGATACGGAATTTCTCTGGACGAATACCTGCATAAATTGAGTTATCCACTGCATGTGATCGCTTCTTTGGTAAGGAAATCTTTTGGCCAAATAGATCAACAACTAAGTTGTCACCATCTGTGCCTTCGATACGACCCTTAATCAAGTTGGATTGGCCCAAGAAGTTAGCCACAAATGCAGTTTCTGGATTGTCATAGAGATCTGCTGGAGACCCCATCTGCTCGATTTCTCCTTCGTTCATTACTGCGATGGTGTCAGCCATAGTCATGGCTTCTTCCTGATCGTGAGTAACGTGAACGAAAGTAAGGCCAACTTCGCGCTGGATCCACTTGAGCTCAATCTGCATCTGACGACGAAGTTTGAGATCAAGTGCACCCAATGGCTCATCCAACAAAAGCAGTGCAGGACGGTTAACGATCGCGCGCGCTAATGCAATACGCTGCTGTTGACCGCCTGATAGTTGTGTTGGTTTGCGCTGCGCAAGATGTGGAAGTTCAACTAGCTCCAATACCTTATTTACATCTGCATCGACACTTTTGATTCCACGACGACGAAGGCCAAATGCAATGTTCTCAAAGATAGTTAAGTGGGGAAACAGTGCATAGTTCTGAAAAACAGTATTAATTGGGCGCTGATACGGACGCTTGGTCGTGATATCAGTTGACCCTAAATGAATACTGCCAACAGTTGGCTCTTCTAACCCTGCAATCATTCGCAGAGTTGTTGTCTTGCCGCATCCTGAAGGTCCAAGTAATGCAAAGAATGAACCTTCAGGAATTGTTAATGACAAATCATTAACTGCGGTGAAATCTCCATATGACTTTGTGATTCGAGTAAGACGTAAATCTCCTCGAGTCGCAGATGAAACGTCAGCCACTAGTTGCCGGCGGCCTTCTGGAACGCCTCGCCCCAAGTTGTTTCTTCAGCTGGGGTTAGTGAACGGAAGACGCTGAGCTTTGCTGATGTTGCTGCATCGGGGAAGATGAATGGGCTACTTGCTAGATCTGGATTAATCTTTTCCATCTCAGCTTGTGCGCCCTTCACTGGACATACGTAGTTAACGTAAGCCGCAACCTCGGCAGCGATCGCTGGGTCGTAGTAGAAGTTGATGAGCTTCTCAGCATTTGCTTTACCTTCTGCAGATGCAGTTGAAGGAATCATCAAGTTATCACCTGAAATAGTTCCACCTGAATCTGGAATAGCAAAGTCAAACTTGCCTTCATTTTCAGACTTAAGGATGAACATGTCGCCAGACCAGCCAATTACAGCTGTTGCATCACCTGAAGTTAGATCTTCTGCGTATTCATTGCCCTTAACGCCACGGATCCAACCATCTGAAATCTTCTTGGCCATAAAGTCAACGGCGTTCATGAATTGGTCTTCGGTAACTTTCTGAAGATCTACCCCTTGCGAGCGCAAAATAATTCCGATGGTGTCGCGCATTTCAGAAAGAACAACGATCTTGCCCTTGTTCTGCGGAGCAAATAGTTCGTCAATTGTGCGAATTCCCTTTGGATTCTTTTCTACATTCCAACCGAAACCAGCCATGATGCCCTGCCACGTTAGTGACTGCTCGCGGTTTGGATCAAATGATGGTGTTGCTAGTGAATCAAGAATGTTTGACTTGTTTGGAATGTTTGCTGCATCAAATTTTTGTGTGTAGCCAAGACGGATCCAGCGTGCTGCCATCCAGTCTGTAGGTGTTACAACGTCATACCCAATGTCTTCGCCAAGCTTGAGTTGCGCTTGAACTTTTCCGAAGAACTCATCATTGTCGTTGTAGTCTTCAAAGTAATTTGCTGCGATTCCAGTTTGCTCGGTGAATTTTTCAAGAGTCGGATACTTCTTTGTTTTTTCGTCGTAATCAAGGTACAAAGGCCAGTTGCCCCAACGAACACTGTTTGCACTATCGGCGGAATCTGATCCGCCACATGCAGCAAGTAATCCTGCTGCACCTAAACCACCTGCGCCTGCAAGTACTGCACGACGTGAAACCATGGCACCGATTATTGATCGAGCTTCCGGTGAGAGTGAACTTTCTTTTGACATACTGATTTACTCCTTAAGGATTAAGCACAAGCTAGTTGTCGGATTACCGAGCCTCAAGCTTTCTGTGGGTAGTGGGTTGATAGAGATGTAGTTGCTAGAGGATCCAGCAGGGGGAAATACTACGCCTCCAGATTAGTCATCACATGCTTGATTCGGGTGTAATCTTCAAAGCCATATCCTGAGAGATCTTTGCCATACCCAGAGCGCTTGAAGCCACCATGAGGCATCTCGGCAACCAGCGGGATGTGGGTATTGATCCAGACGCAACCAAAATCAAAGGCCTTGGCCATACGCATCGCGGTGCCGTGGTTGGCGGTCCAGACGCTAGATGCCAATCCATAATCGACGCCATTGGCCATAGACACAGCTTGTGCCTCGTCGCTGAACTTTTGAACGGTAATAACCGGCCCGAAGATCTCCTTTTGTATCAGTTCATCATCCTGGGCAAGACCGGCAACCACCGTTGCTGGGAAGAAAAAGCCAGGGCGATCAAGGGCTGATCCACCGGTCATTACCTGGGCATGGGCTGGGACGCGTGATAACAGATCACTGACACGTGCCAATTGATTGCTGTTGTTCACTGGCCCCAAGAAAACATCATCATCATGAGGTGCACCAAGAGCGATGCCCTTGGCTTGCTCAGTTAAGAGCGCAACAAATTCTTGGTAAACAGAATCTTGCACAATCACACGAGTAGCTGCGGTGCAATCTTGGCCCGCATTGAAATAGCCAGCTATCGCAATTGCTTCAGCGGCTGCGGCTAAATCAGCATCTGCAAATACAACAACAGGTGCCTTTCCACCAAGTTCTAGATGAACCCGCTTTACCTGCTTTGCGGCAGCTTCGGCAACTTGAATTCCGGCTCCGACAGAACCTGTAATTGAAACCATGTCAGGGCGTTTGTGATTAACAAGTGCTGCACCTGTTTCGCGCTCACCACATACAACATTGAAAACACCTGCAGGTAAAAATTCAGCCATTAAATTTGCCATCCAGACAGTTGATGCTGGAGTTGTATCACTTGGCTTTAGTACAACCGTGTTTCCTGCTGCGATTGCAGGAGCCCACTTCCAGACAGCCATCATCATTGGATAGTTCCATGGAGTCACTTGGCCAATAACGCCAACTGGTTCGCGGCGAATCATTGATGTCATTCCTGGCATGTACTCGCCAGCTGATTTTCCTTCAAGATTTCTGGCAGCACCTGCAAAGAATCTAATTTGATCAACCATCGGAGGGACTTCTTCAGATGTTGTTAATGACACTGGTTTGCCGGTATTTTCAACTTCGATAGAAATAACTTCTTCGGCACGCGCTTCGATCGCATCTGCAATTTTCAACAATGCGCGCTGGCGCTGTGAAGGTGTTGAATCACGCCAATCTACAAAAGCATCACTTGCTGCCTTAAATGCTGCATCGATGTCTGTGGCATTTGATTTAGGCGCAGTGGCAAAGGGTTGTCCTGTTGCAGGATTAACCAAAGTTGTTGTCTCTCCCGAAGTTGATTCGACAGATTTTCCATTGATGAAGTTATTGAGCTTTTTCATGTTCCAGAGCCTAGCAATTTGGGCTAGAAGTAACTAGTCACAATTTAAGCGACCGGCTTGCCTTTTTCTGCAGCTGCCAATTGACCACAGGCACCATCGATTTCACGGCCGCGAGTATCGCGGACAGTTACTGGAACTCCATAACTTTCCAGAATGCGAACAAACTCTGCTTCATCTTCGCGACGAGAGGCGGTCCACTTCGAACCTGGGGTGGGGTTGAGCGGAATTAAATTCACATGTGCATTTCGATTTTTTAGCAGGCGACCCAAAAGGTCTGAGCGCCAGGATTGATCATTGATATCGCGGATCAACGCGTACTCGATTGAATAACGTCGGCCCGTCTTCTTTTCGTAGGCATCGGCGGCGGCAAGTACTTCTCGCACATTATAGCGATTATTAATCGGAACCAAGGTATCGCGAAGTTCATCATCAGGTGTATGAAGGGAAACTGCCAAAGTACAGCTGATGCCTTCTTCGGTCAGCTTTTCGATTCCATTGACTAAGCCAACTGTTGATACCGTTACTGAACGCGCACTGATACCCAAACCATCTGGATTTGGGTCTGTAATGTTACGAAGAGTTCGGACAACCGCGTTGTAGTTTGCTAACGGCTCTCCCATTCCCATAAAAACAATGTTAGAAAGTCGCGTTGGTCCACCTGGTAATTCACCATTAGCGCAAGCGCGCGCTGCCGAAACAATTTGATCGGTAATTTCGGCGGCTGAAAGATTTCGCGTTAATCCCGCTTGCCCAGTTGCACAAAATGGACAGTTCATTCCACATCCGGCTTGTGATGAGATACAGACCGTTACACGATCTGTGTAGCGCATCAATACGCTTTCAACTAAAACGCCATCGTGTAGCTTCCATAAGTCTTTGCGCGTCATCCCGTTATCGGTTGTGCGAGTAGTTACAAGCTGCGTCATCTTTGGAATTAATGCATCAGCAATCGCTTGGCGCTCTGCGGCCGGAATGTCCGTCCACTCTTCTGGGTTATCGGAAAGATGTGAAAAGTAATGGTTTGCAACTTGGTTTGCACGGAAAGGTTCAAAACCTAACTCTTTGGCAAAAGCCTTTCGATCCGCTGGTGCAAAATCGGCCAAATGCTTAGGGGCCTTCTTGCGCTGAATCGGCTCATCAAAGACCAGATTTATCTCTGGCACGTTGCCGCTCATAGGAAATGCTTTACAAGTTCGAGTGCAAGCCACAAGGCAGGTGCTGACAAAACAACTGAATCTAAACGATCTAGCATTCCGCCATGTCCAGGCAACAAGGTGCCCATATCTTT